>CANGTC010000202.1 GCA_947456505.1 Beijerinckiaceae bacterium | reverse complement strand
GAGCAGGATCGTCATGACGAAATCATAATCGAACCGCTGATAGGCGGTGAACAGGGCCGCGCCGATGCCACCGCCCCCCACGATGCCCACCATGGTGGAATTGCGCAGGTTGGAATCCAGCTGATAGGCGCAAAAGCCCACGAAGCGCGCGATGACCTGCGGCAGCACGCCGACGATCAGCACATTGGCCCAGGAGGCGCCGGTGGCGCGCACCGCCTCCACCTGCTTCATGTTCATTTCCTCGATGGCTTCGGCGAAGAGCTTGGCGATGAAGCCGATGGAGGCCACAACCAGGGCCAGCACGCCCGCCAGCGCGCCAAAGCCTACCGCCTTCACGAAAAGAATGGCGACGATCATGGGATGGAAAGACCGACACAGCGCAATCAGCACCCGCCCGATCCACGAAAGCCAGACCGGCGAGATATTTCGCGCCGCCATGAGCCCCACAGGCAGGGACAAGACCACGCCCAAAGCCGTCGACAGCACCGCGATCTGGACGGATTCCAGCAGGCCCGCGTTCATCAGCGCGATGCGGTCGGACGCCATGTTCGGCGGCCACAGACGACGCAGGAAAATGGCGCCCTGATCCAGCCCCTTGAGGAAACGAGGCAGCGTGATCTGCAGGGTCGAGAGAGCATAAAGCGTGTAGAGGCCCAGCGCTACGAAACCGAGACGACGCGGCCAGTTCGGCAGGAAGGCCTGGCGGGCGTCCAGAGCGCTCATGCCGCCTCCATCCAGCTCTCGCCTCCGTAGATGTCGGCGAGATGGTGATCCATCAGCGCGCCCGGCGGCCCGTCGAAGACGATCTCGCCTCGGGCCATGCCGATGATCCGGTTTGCGAAGCGCTTCGCCAGTTCGACATTGTGGATGTTGATGACCACGGGAATGGAGCGCTCGCTGGCGAGGCGCACCATGATCTCCATCACCTCCACGGAGGTCTTGGGATCGAGGGAGGAGGTCGGCTCATCCGCCAGGATCAGCTCTGGCCCCTGCATGAGGGCGCGGGCGATGCCCACGCGCTGGCGCTGCCCACCTGAGAGCTGGTCAGCGCGGCGGGTGGCCAAATCGCCCAGGCCGACCGCATCCAGCAGCGCGAAAGCGCGCTCGATGTCGGCGGGCTCATAGCGCCGCAGCCAGACCTTCCAGGCGGGCATGTAGCCGAGGCGACCGGAGAGCACATTCTCCATCACGCTCAGCCGTTCCACCAGGTTGTATTCCTGATGGACCATGCCGATCTTGCGGCGCGCTTGGCGCAGGGCGAGGCCCGACAGCCCCGCCAGATCCTCCCCCTGAAACAGGATGGAGCCGGAGGTGGGCGCCACCAGCCGGTTGATACAGCGAAGCAAGGTCGATTTGCCCGTGCCGGAGGGACCGATGATGGCTGTGACGCCGCGCCCCTCCAGGGTCAGGTTGATATCCTTCAACACCGGCTTACCCGGCGCATATTCCTTGCGTAGACGAGAGATCACGAGCCCGGCCATGGGTGAGCCCCTTGCAGGAGATCAGGGTTTGGGAGCGGCGCTTTCCTGCTGTTTCTTCGCCTGCGCCTCGGCCTCGCGTTTCGCTTCGGCATCGTAGGCGGCCTTGTTATAGGGCGTGCCGGACTTCTCCGCGACGTCTCGCACCACGGCCCAATCCTTTTGATAGGTGATCGGCAGGAAACGGTCGTCGCCGCCGAATTCCTTCTGCATCTCCGGCGTGAAACGGAAGCTGTAGAAGCATTCTCGCAGCTTGCTCGCCAATTCCGGTTTCAGATCGTGCGCATGGGCGAAGGACGAGGTGGGGAAGATCGGCGAACGATAGAGAATGCGATAATCCGCAGCCTTGATCGTGCCGCGCGTGATCATGCGGTCGAAGACGTCGGAGGCGACCGCCGCCATGTCGTAATCGCCGGTCCCCACGCCCAGAATGGACTTGTCGTGACCGCCGGACATGACGGGCTTGTAGTCCTGATCCACCGTCAGGCCTTCGGCAGGGAAAAGTACGCGCGGCGCCAGATTGCCGGAGTTCGACGAGGGCGAGGCGTGCGCCACCTTCTTGCCTTTGAGATCCGGCAGTTTCTGATAGGGGCTGGAGGCCTTCACGATGGCGAGAAGATTGTAGCCCTGCACCTCCTTCGCGTTGCCCTTGGCCGCGAAGGGAACCGCGCCCGCCATATTCACGGCGAAGCCTGTGGGGCCTGTCGAAAATCCGGCAAAATGCAGGCGACCCGAACGCATCGCCTCAATCTCCGCCGAATTGGACTGCACGGGATAATAAACGATCCGCTTACCCGTGCATTGCGCAAGATGATCGGTGAAGGGCTTGAAGACATTGGCGTAGACGGCGGGATCCTCGACCGGCGTGTAGGCCCAGACCAGAGTGGAGGGATCGCGCTGTTTGGCGGGATCCTTCGGCACGTCGGCGACAAGATCGTGATCGGCGTCGCAGTAGAGGGTCTCGAGTTGCCCTCGGTTGGGACAGGCGTCCTGCGCCTGCGCCGTGACGGGCGAATGGATCAAACCGCAAACGCCGGACAAAAGGGCAAGGGTCAAAGTCCGCATGATCAAAATCCTCCCGATCAGATTGTTGGGGCACATTGGTTGAAAGCACTATGGCATGACCTTTTTGCGAAAGTCAGCAAACCCCGACGAAGTCTTCGAAACATTTTTTGCAATCGTCACATCGAAATGTGGAAAGTCAAGCATGTATGCGTTCTCACGCAGGATTGCCCGCGCGCCTCGTGCCCTTTGCCAAAGCCCATGCTAAACTTGGCCCGAACGCGTCTCTTGCGCCCCAAATCGGAGGAAATATGTCGCCCTTCAAAGGCTTGATCGCCGCCGCCCTGCTCGGCGCCCTGACCCTCGCTCCCGCCCGCGCGCAGGAGAAGGTCGTCATTGGCAACACCCAGACCGCCACGGACATCGGCCTCTATGTGGCGCACAAGAAGGGCTATTTCCGCGAAGAGGGCATCAACGCCGAATTCGTCAATTTCGATTCCGCCGCGCGCATGGTGACCTCCATGGCGGGAGGGGATTTGCAGGTCATCGCAGGGGCGGCCTCGGCGGCGCTCTATAATGCGCTGGCGCGGGGCGTGGACATCCGCATCGTCGCCGACAAGGTCTCGACCCCGCCCGGCCGCACCAGCCAGACGCTGATCGTGCGCAAGGACCTCATCGAATCCGGCCGCTACAAGACCCTCGCCGACCTCAAGGGCATGAAGATCGCCAACGCTGCGCCCGGCACCGCCGCCAGCGTGACCCTCTACAAGATGCTGGAGAAGGCTGGCCTCAAGATCACCGACATCGAGCAGACCTTCCTCGCCTTTCCCCAGCATGTGGTGGCTCTGACCAATCGCGCCGTCGATGCGGCTCTGCCCGCTGAACCCGCGACCACCGAGGCCATCAATCGGGGCCTGGCGCAAAAGGTTCTCTCCGACGACGAGGCCTATCCCAACCACCAGATCGCCGTGATCTTCTACTCCGGCGCCTTCGCCACCCAGAAGCCAGAGGTCGCTCGCAAGTTCCTGAAGGCCTTCATCCGGGGCGTGCGCGACCATAATGACGCGCTGGACCCCAACGGGCGCTTCGTGGGCGAGAAGGGCGAGGAGATCATCAGGATTCTCAACGAATATACGCCCATCAAGGACCCGCAATTCTACCGCAACTTCCCGCTGGCCGCCTGCAACCCCGACGGAACCATGAATGTGGCCAGCCTCAAGATGGATCTTGAGGTGCTGAAGAGCGAGAAGCTGATCGAGGGCGAAGTGAATATCGACAAGGCGCTGGACCTGTCGTTCCTGACGGCGGTGATCAAGGAATTGGGGCCGTACAAGAAAGCCAATTGAGTCGGCTAAAAATGGCGTCCTTCGACCTGAATGATCGATGGGCGCCATTCACGGAGTACGCGCTTCACGCCGCAATCGACGCCTGGGAGGGCCGCGCGTGGTGATCCGCCAGCAGCTTGCCCTTAATGGCGTCCACCTCCTTGAGTTGCACTTCGTAGCCCCAGAGGTCAGCCATATGTTGCAGGACCTTGCGTGCGTCGCCCACCGACAGAAGCCTGCCATCGACCACGCGATGCTCCAGCACCAACCGCCGGTCGCCCAGGAGGTCCACCGCCAAAACCTCGATGATCGCATCGGTATAGGAGACATCGTAGCGCTTCGCCAGACTGCGGCGAATGTTGCGGTAACCGCGCTCGTCGTGGATGGATTTCACCAGCAGGGTCGAGCGTTCCGGATCGTCTTCGATGGCGAAGAGGCGCAGATCGCGCATGAGGCGCGGGGACAGATATTGCGCGATGAAACTGTCGTCGCGATAGTTCGCCCAGATGTCGCGCAGCGCGCCCATCGCGTCGCCGCAGCCTGCAATATCAGGCGCCCAGATGCGGTCCTCGGCGGTGGGCTTGACGCAGATACGCTGGATGTCCTGCATCATGGAAAAACCCAGCGCATAGGGGTTGAAGCCCTGATAGGCCGGATGATCGAAGCCGGGTTGCGCCACCACATTGGTGTGGGAGGTGAGGAATTCGAAGAAGGCGCCGTCGTCGATCAGGCCCTTCTCGTGCAGGCGGTGCATGATCGTGTAATGCACAAAAGTAGCAGTGCCCTCGTTCATCACTTTCGTCATGCGCTGGGGATAGAGATATTGCCCCACCAACCGCACGATGCGGATGACCTCGCGCTGCCATGAGGCGAGCTTTGGCGCATTGCGCTCCAGAAAGAAGAGCACGTTTTCATCGGGCAGGCCGAGGCGCTGGTTCATGGCGTTGCGCTGCTGATCGGTGAGGGCGGCCTTTCCGGGCGTGGTGGGCAGGGTGCTCCACAGTTCGTTATACATCTGCGCCTCATGTTCGCGGCGCTCCTTCTGCCGCGCCTCTTCATCGCGCAGATCAGTCGTGCGCCGCTTGCCCGCGCGATGCACCCCATGGGGCTGCAGGGCGTGGGCGGCGTCCACGAGACGCTCCACCGCGCTCTCGCCATAACGCTCCTCGCATCGGGCGATATAGCTCTTGGCGAATTTCAGATAATCGAGAATGGAGCCGGCATCGGTGAAATCGCGGAAGGTCTGGTTGTTCTTGAAGAAGTGATTATGACCAAAGGCGGCGTGGGCGATGACGAGGGTCTGCATCGTCGCCGAATTGCCCTCCATGATATAGGAAATGCAGGGGCTGGAATTGATGACGATCTCATAGGCCAGACCCATGAGCCCCTTGCGATACATCATCTCGTGCTGGGTATAATGTTTGCCGAAGGACCAGTGGTGATAGAAGATAGGCATGCCCGTCGCCGCATAGGCGTCGAGCATCTGCTCGGCGGTGATGACCTCGATCTGGTTGGGATAGACGTCAAGGCCCATTTCCCGCAGCGCGATCTCCGACACCGCATCATGGATGCGCTGTATGGTGTCATAGGACCATTCGGCCCCCTTGTAGAGCAGAGGGCTCAAACGACCCTCCTGCGCACATCTTCGTCGCGGCTGAACAATTCGCGGAAGATCGGATAGATGTCTTCTCGATGAGTGACCGAGCGTTGCGACATATTGGGTTGGGCGATGCTCTCATAAGCGCGCCAGAGGCTTGAGGGATTCGAGCCATGGCCGGGCTCGTTGACTTCGAGATAAGCGTAATACTGGCACTTCTTCAGGACCTCGCCGGACAGAAGTTCCGTCACTTCCAGATTGTCGCGCGGATCATTGTCCCCATCGGAGGCCTGCGCCGCGTAGATGTTCCATTGGTCGGCGGGATAGCGCGCGTCCACCACCCGCAGCATTTCGTGCAGCACGCTGGAGACCCTTGTGCCGCCGCTTTCCGTGCCATGGAAGAAGGTCTGTTCGTCCACCTCCTTCGCCTCGTCCGTATGCCGGATGAAGACAAGATCCACCTTCTTGTAGCGCTTTTTCAAAAAGACATAGAGCAGCATGTAAAAGCGCTTCGCCAGATCCTTCATATGTTCGGTCATGGAGGCCGAGACATCCATGAGGCAGAACATCACGGCTTGCGCCATGGGCCTTGGCTGCGGCTCGAAGCGGCGATAACGAATGTCGATGGGGTCAATCCATGCGATGGCTTTCGAGCGGCGTTGCAGGGAATCGCGCAGGTGAACCAATTCCGCAATCTCGCTCTCATCGGCGCCTGCGGCTTGCGCTTGAGCAATCGCCTGTTCCGCCTCAGCCACATCGGCGGGGCGCGGCCTGCGTAGCGCAATGCGGCGCGAGAGGGAATTGCGCATGGTGCGGCCCAGCGCGAGATTGGCGGGCGAGCCGGTGGAGGCGTAGCCTGCGCGGCGCATGCCCTCGGTTTCCACCGACGTCACCCGGCGCCGTTCAAGGTCCGGCAGTTCGAGATCTTCGAGGAAGAATTCGAGAAACTCCTCGGCCGAGAGTGCGATCTGATAACTATCTTCACTCTTGCCTTGTCCCGCCTGCGAGCCGCCCCCGCCTGCGCCCCCTTGCGGCCGCGGCAGGCGGTCGCCCTCCACAAACTCCTTGTTGCCGGGGAAGACGGGTCGATGAAGCCCTTCATCGCCCAAATGAAACGATGGTTCGTCGATGCCATTGCCGGGAATGACGACGACGCCTGCTTCGTCTATGTCGCGGATGCTGCGCGAGGCGCTCGCCTGCCGCACGGCTTCGCGCACAATTCTGCGCGCCCTGCGCAAGAAGCGCTGCCGATTTGGCAGGTTCTTCCCGCCTGGGTTCAGCCGCCGGTCGATGATGTGCATCCAGATGCTCCGGTCTCAGGCGGACTGCTTCACGCGCATATACCATTCAACGAGGCGCCGAACCTGCCGTTCCGTATAACCGCGCGCCATCATGCGCTCGACGAAATCGGCATGCTTCTTCTCGGTCTCGCTGTCGCGCTT
>CANGTC010000201.1 GCA_947456505.1 Beijerinckiaceae bacterium | reverse complement strand
GCTGGCCAATCCGCGCCGTTCCGATCCCGGCTTCGTGCGCGTTCTGGTTCTGGCGCCCACCCGTGAGCTGGCGGCGCAGATCGCCGAGAGCTTCCGCACCTATGGCCGCTTCGCCCGCCTGCAGGTCGCTTGCATCGTCGGCGGCGTGTCGCTGGGCCCGCAGCGTCAGGTTCTGGCGCGCGGCCTCGATGTGGTCGTCGCCACCCCCGGCCGTCTGCTTGATCATATGGGCGCCGGCACGGTGCGTCTCGACCGTACGGAAGTCTGCGTGCTGGACGAGGCCGATCACATGCTCGATCTCGGTTTCGTGGTGCCGATCCGCAAGATCGTCGCCAAGCTGCCGCGCGAGCGTCAGAACCTCTTCTTCTCCGCCACTATGCCCAAGGAGATCGCGGGTCTTGCGAGCGACATGCTGCGCAACCCCGTGCAGGTTTCGGTGACGCCGGTCGCCACCACAGCCGAGCGCATTCGTCAGGAAGTCTTCCATGTGGAAGCCACCCGCAAGCGCGAGTTGCTGGCGGAGCTTTTGAAGCGTCCCGAGGTCAAGCGCACCATCGTCTTCACCCGCACCAAGCGGGGCGCCGACAAGGTGGCGGAATATCTCGCCACCGCCGGCATTTCCGCCGTCGCGATCCACGGCAACAAGAGCCAGGGCCAGCGCGAGCGGGCGCTCGAGACCTTCCGCGCCGGGCGCACGCCTGTTCTCGTCGCCACCGACATCGCCGCCCGCGGCATCGATGTGGATGGCGTGACCCATGTGGTCAATTTCGAACTGCCGGATGTGGCGGAGAGCTACGTCCATCGCATCGGGCGCACCGCGCGCGCTGGCGCCGATGGCGCGGCCTTCACCCTGTGCGACGACGCCGAGCGGCATCTGCTGCGCGCCATCGAGAAGCTGACGCGCCAGTCGATCCCCGCCACCGACCGTCGTCAGCCCGGCGCCCGCCCTCTCAGTGAGCCCCCGCGCGCCGCCGCCCCTGGTGGCCGCAACGGCAAGCCCCAGGGCCGTCCCGGCGCCGGCAAGCCCGCCCATACGGGACCGCGCCCCGGTCAGGCCAAGGGCCCGGGCGGCGGACAGCGTCGCGAAGGCCAGTTCGCTCGCAACGGCGCCAGCCGTCCGCGTCCGGCGCGTGAGGCCGGCGGCTTTTCCCGCTGAGACCAACACAGGTTTGTGAGGTTACGAATTTGCAGCCCGGAGCCTCTGGCCCCGGGCTTGCTTCATTCTGGTGGACGGCCCATCTTGACCAATGGCGATTGAGTCCAGTCGCCGCCCGGAGCCTGCATGAGCGAGCCACAGATTCCCAAGGCGGAGGATATCCAGCTCTTTCCGCCTGCGCCCCCGCCGAAGTCGCCGAGTTTCGGCGCGGGCCTGCGCGCCTGGTTCCTCACCGGCGTCATCATCGCGGGGCCGCTCGCGGTCACGGGTTGGCTCGTCTGGTGGTTCATCAATACGGTGGACCAATGGGTGAAGCCCCTGGTGCCGCCCACGCTCTGGCCCGACACCTATCTGCCGGTGCGCGTGCCGGGCACGGGCGTGGTGCTGGCCTTTCTGGGCCTCACCTTGCTGGGCTTTCTGGCCGCCAACATCGCCGGGCGCGGCTTTATCCGGCTGGGCGAGCTGATCCTTGACCGCATGCCCGTGGTGCGCGGCATCTACAAGGCGGTGAAGCAGGTTTTTGAGACGGTCTTCTCCCAGAAGAGCGCCTCGTTCCGCAGGGTCTGTCTGGTGCAGTTTCCGGCCAAGGGCATGTGGTCGCTGGCCTTCATTTCGGCGCCGCCCGCGCCTGTGCTGGAAGAGGCCTTGCCCGCAAAGGAGGACTATATTTCGGTCTTCCTGCCCTGCACGCCCAACCCCACTACCGGCTTCTGGTTCTACCTGCCTGCATCCGAGGCGATCGAGGTCAGTTTGACGCCAGACGAAGCCTTCAAACTCATCATGTCCGCAGGGGTGATCCAGCCCGGCGTGCAGAAACATCTGGGCGAAATGGCGGAAGCTGCGGTGGCGGAGAAGGCCAAGGCGGCGGTCTGAGCCTCAGCCCGCGCGCACGAGCTTCGCCGCCTCCTCGCGCTCGAACAGATGCAGCAGCAGGCGCAGGGCCTGGCCATGGTCGCTCTGCAAGTCCGGATCCTTTTCCAGCACGCGCTTGGCCTCTTCGCGGGCGATGTTGAGCAGGGGGCCGTGGACGTCGAGGCTCGCGAGGCGAAAGCCCGGCAGGCCCGATTGGCGCGAGCCGAGAATCTCGCCCTCGCCCCGCAAGCGCAGATCTTCTTCCGCGATGCGAAAACCATCCTCCGTCTCGCGCATGATGCTGATCCGCGCCTTCGAGACTTCGCCCAGCGGTCCCTTGTAGAGCAACAGGCAGGTCGATTTGGCGGCGCCGCGTCCCACCCGGCCGCGCAACTGATGCAATTGCGCGAGGCCGAAGCGCTCGGCGTGTTCGATGACCATGATGCTGGCGTTGGGCACATCGACGCCCACCTCGATCACCGTGGTCGCCACCAGCACCTTGGTCTCGTTGCGCTGGAAGGCCTCCATGGCCGCATCTTTCTCGCGGCCCTTCATCTTGCCGTGAACAAGGCCAACCTTGTCGCCGAAGAATTGCCGCAGCAGCTCGTAACGCTCCTGCGCGGCGGCCACATCCAGCTCCTCGTTCTCCTCCACAAGCGGGCAGACCCAATAGACCTGCGCGCCTGCATCCAGCGCCCGCTGCAGCCCGCCCACCACCTCGTCGATCCGCTCCACCGGCAGGGCGCGGGTGTCCACGGGCTTGCGTCCGGCGGGCTTCTCCCGAAGGGTCGACACATCCATGTCGCCGAAATAGGTCAGCACGAGGGTGCGCGGAATGGGCGTGGCGGTCATGACCAGCACATCCACCGCCTCGCCCTTTTCGCCGAGCGCAAGGCGCTGATGCACGCCGAAGCGATGTTGCTCGTCCACCACCGCGTAGGCCAGATCCCTGAAGACCACGCTCTCCTGAAAGACGGCGTGGGTGCCCACGAGAATGTCGATCTCCCCCGCCGCCAGAGCGGCCAGCGTCCTGTTGCGCTCGGAGACCTTGTCGCGGCCCGTGATGAGGGCGAAGCGTATCCCCACGCTCTGCCCCAGCGGAAACATGCGCTCGTAATGTTGGCGAGCGAGAATTTCCGTAGGCGCCATGAGCGCTGCCTGACGTCCCGCCTCCACCACGCTGGCCATGGTCAGCAAGGCGACGAGCGTTTTGCCCGAGCCCACATCGCCCTGCAACAGGCGCAACATGCGCTTGGTCGAGGCGATGTCGGCGCGGATCTCCGCGATGGCTTCCGCCTGCGATCCCGTGAGCTGGAAGGGCAGGGAGGCCAGAATCTGGTCCGCGATGCGCCCGTCCCCCACGCTGGCCCGGCCCGGCAATTCGCGAAATCTGGCGCGGGTCATCACCAGCGCCATCTGGCTCGCCAGCAGCTCATCAAGGGCGAGGCGCACGCGGGCGGGGGAATCGGGTTCGAGATCCCTAGGGGTAGCTGGCCGGTGCAGGGTCGCCAGCGCTTGTGCAAAGGTGGGCAGCTTGCGCAGGGACAGGGTCGAAGGCTCGTGCCATTCGGGCAGAACGGGCAGCCGCGCCAAAGCAGCCTCCGCCGCCTTGCCCACATTGCGCTGATAGAGCCCCTCGGTCAGCCAATAGACCGGCTCGACCGGGGGCAGGCGCGCAAGCCCCTCCTCATCGAGCACCTTGTCGGGATGCACCATCTGCAGGTGGCCGTCCCAGAGTTCGAGCTTGCCGGAAACCCAGCGTTTGCCCCCGATGGGCAACATGCGCTCGATCCACTGGTGATTGGCCAGAAAAAAGACGAGCAGAACATCCCCCGTCTCATCCTCCACCAGCACCCGGTAAGGCCCCTTGGAATTGCGTGAGGGCGGGCGATGATCGACCACCCGCACCTCCAGCGTCACGATCTCGTCGCGCGGCGCCTGGGAGATCGCGGGCCGGTTGCGCCGGTCGATGCTGGAATGGGGAATGTGAAACAGCACATCCAGAACCCGCGCCCCCGCAGGCCGCTCAAGCAGCCGGTCAAAGAGCTTGCCGGTCTTCGGCCCGACGCCGGGCAGGGCCGAGACGGGCGCGAACAGGGGGTTGAGGAGATCGGGGCGCATGAGAGGGGTCTAGCGGGGCTGGGGGCGGGGGACAAGGCGGGTGAGGGGGACGTGAGTTTGGCTCTCTTCAATCGTTTCGTAAGCGCTTCGTTTTATTTCACTTTTGCCTGATTTATCGTAAAAAAAGCAATGATCGCGTGTCTGGCGGAAATTTCAGTGCGAATCGCCACGTTCATGTTTAGAAACGTACGCACTTTGGCGGGGCTGACACTCAAAAATAGAAAATATGTTGAAAATAAATTATGTCATTAGGCGACGTAATGACCTTGCAAAATTTTCTGAATGTGCTAGCTAGTAACACATGAGGGGCGCATGGAAATCGAATTTGGGGACGAAGATCTCGACAGGTTGGAGACTGACCGCGACTTCGACGCCGGGTATGGACGAGACATCGTGAAAGGATATCGGAAGCTGATGCAGATCATCCGAGCGGCGGTTGACGAACGGGATTTTTATGCTCTCAAAGGGCTGCACTTCGAAAAACTCGAAGGAGACCGTTGTCATGAACGTTCGATGAAGATCAACAAGCAATGGCGGTTGATATTGGAGCTAAGGGGTGACGCTCCAGGCAAGCGTGTCCTTGTTAAAGCAATTGAAGATTACCACTGACGGGGAGGCACCATGTCTACTAGAACAAGCGCTGAAGTATTCCCTCCCGGAGAGTTTTTGTCTGATGAACTTGAGGCTCGGGGGTGGACGCAAACTGAGTTCGCAGAAATTATCGGCCGTCCTCAAAAGCTTGTAAACGATTTGGTCAACGGTAAGCGGGCAGTCACCCCCGAAACCGCAACCGATCTTGCTGCTGCCTTTGGAACGACTGCACAGTTTTGGATGAATCTCGAAACACTTTGGCAACTCTCTAAGGTGCCGAAGCGAAGTGACTTAATCGCTCGCACCGCCGCGCTTCGCGAAAAATTCCCTGTTAGGGAAATGATAAAGCGAGGCTGGATCCGCCAAACAGATTCAATCATTGAGATGGAGCAGTCAGTATCTGCATATTTTCACCTTGGCTCAGTGAATGAGGAAATTTGTTTTCCGCATGCGGCGCGGCGTAACTACCAAGAAAATGTTTCCATTACACAACTGGCGTGGATATTCCGCGTAAATCAACTTGCGTCCGCTTTGCAAGTAGATTCCTTTACCGAAAATAAGCTACGTTCACGCATCGCCGACCTTGAAAAGTTGATGGTTGAGCCAGAAGAAATTCGGCATATTCCACGTATCTTGCGAGAGTGTGGAGTTCGGTTTGTTATTGTCGAGCCTATACCAGGTTCGGAAATCCAAGGCGTTTGCTTTTGGATTAACAACAACACCGCGCCTGTAATCGGGCTGACGTTGAAGGGCGACCAAATTGATAAGTTTTGGTTCGATTTTTGGCATGAGATTGAACACGTTCTGAATGGAGATGGCAAAAACGGAATTATCATTGACGACTTCGATGAAAGTAAACCTGTGACTGACGAAATTGAGATTAACGCCAATCGGCGCGCTGCAGAACACTGCGTCCCGCAGGGGCAAATGCGCGATTTTATTTTGCGACATACACCCATGTTCTCCGAGAAAGGGTTAATAGGTTTTTCTAAAATTATAAAGCGTCATCCTGGGATTGTGGCTGGACAAATCCAGCGGCGGATAAACCGCTGGAATTTGTTTAGAAAGCACCAACCCCGGATCAGACATATCATAACTCAGACAGCGATGACTGATGGATATGGAGTGAGTAAATGACTTACGTAAAGCAGATGCAGCGCATTGTGGACAAGTATCGTGCGGCTGGGCTCCCTTGGCCAACGTCCGCCAAGTGTATTGCTGAATGGGCGATCTCTAGCGGGCTTTGGGAACTTCCGGCAGCTGCTATTCGGCGACGCTGCGCTGATGACATCGCGTCTGCGATGCGTGAAGAATATACGACTGATCGTAAAGGGCGTCGCGTCCGGCTGCTTCATCCTGCTCCTATCCGTGTGGATGGACAAACAGAGATGTTTTGGGATGATATTCGAACTGCCAGTCGCGACCATATGCTAGGTTCGTTCCAGCATCGTAGGAAGGGGATCGTCGGAGATTGTAAGCAGATGAAAATCGATGTGGACAGCTATAATGATGCTAATCCAGAAGCTGAGCCTATTCAAATAATTTTCGACTTTACCATGGATCTCGCAGAAATCGAGGCGGCGGAAGACGAAGCCGCCTGACATCTTTGATTGCCGAGTTTGTCGCATTCTCCCCAGTTCACTGGTCATTCACCTCCAGTCCCCACTGACAAGCGCCCGCGCAGCCGCTATACACCCCCCATCCCCGCCTCCGGAATCCGGTCGGCGGGCTTTGCTGCTTGCGCCAAGGAGGTCCGTGTGCCCGAATCCACCCTGTCCAGCGTCGATCTCGACCCCCGGCGTCGCCGCGCCCTGTTCCGGGCCTGGCATCGCGGCATGCGGGAGATGGACATTCTGTTCGGCAAATTCGCGGACGCCCATCTGGCCACCTTCACCGAAGCCGAATTGACCGAGTTCGAAAGCCTCATGGAGGAGCTGGACCGGGACGTGCTCATGTGGCTCACCGGCGAGATTCCGACCCCGCCCGAGCGCCAGACGCCCTTCTTCGCGCGGCTCAAGGCCTTCCATACCCATTCCGGCCCGATCAACGTCTGAGCGCATGACCGACCTCAAACGCGCCGCCGATCATTTCGCCAAGGGCGGATCCCTCACCCTGTCCGCCGTCCCCGAT
>CANGTC010000200.1 GCA_947456505.1 Beijerinckiaceae bacterium | reverse complement strand
GCGCGCTTGTTCGAGCCGAAATAGCGATAGGCCACATCGATGGTGATGCCCTGTTCGCGCTCCGCCGAAAGCCCGTCGAGCAGCAGCGCGAAATCAAGATTGGCGCCCTGCGTGCCGAACTTCTTGCTGTCGCGCTCCAGAGCATCGAGCTGGTCTTCGAAGACGCTGCCCGTGTCATAGAGCATGCGGCCGATAAGGGTCGATTTGCCGTCGTCCACCGAGCCGCAGGTGAAGAAACGCAGCAGTGATTGGGCGCGGGGGGCGAGGGTGGAGTCCGCTACTGTCGCAGGAAGCGCGCCGTGCATCAGAAATATCCTTCCTGCTTCTTGGCTTCCATGGAGCCCGCCCCATCATGGTCGATCATGCGGCCCTGACGCTCGGAACTGCGCGAGGCCCGCATCTCCGCGATGATTTCGGGAAGCGTCGAAGCCGTGCTCTCGACCGCCCCCGTGAGGGGATAGCAGCCGAGGGTGCGAAACCGCACCATGCGCATCTGCGCCTCTTCGCCAGGCAGCAAGGGCAGGCGCTCGTCGTCGCGCATGATGAGCGCGCCATCGCGCTCCACGACTGGCCGGGGCGCGGCGAAATAGAGGGGAACGACAGGGATATTCTCTTGAAGGATGTAGTCCCACACATCCGCCTCGGTCCAGTTGGAGAGGGGAAACACGCGGAAGCTTTCGCCCGCCCGCTTGCGGGTGTTGTAGAGACGCCATGGTTCAGGCCGCTGGTTCTTCGGATCCCAGCGATGCTCAGCCGAGCGCAGGGAAAAGACGCGCTCCTTGGCGCGGGATTTCTCCTCGTCGCGTCGCGCACCGCCAAAGGCTGCGTCGAATTTATAGAAATCAAGCGCTTGTTTGAGCCCTTGCGTCTTCATCACATCCGTATGGAGCCGCGATCCGGAGGCCACCGGGCTGATGCCCGCGCGCAGGCCCTCCTGATTGACATGTACGATGAGGTCGAGGCCCAGCTCCTTCGCGCGCTGGTCGCGGAAGGCGATCATCTCGTGGAACTTCCAGGTCGTGTCCACATGCAACAGCGGGAAGGGGGGATTGGCGGGGTAAAAGGCCTTCATCGCCAGATGCAGCAGCACGGCGGAATCCTTGCCGATGGAATAGAGGATCACCGGTCGTTCGCAGGTTGCGGCCACCTCGCGGAAAATATGGATGCTCTCGGCCTCCAGCTTGCGCAGATGATCGAGGCTCATGCGGGGGCTCCTGCGCGGGAGAGGCGCCCATCGGGTCCCACATGCAGGCCGCATTCCTTCCTGGCCTCATCCTCCCACCACCAGCGACCGGCGCGCTCGGGCTCGCCTTCCGCGATGGCGCGGGTGCAGGGGGCGCAACCGATGGAGAGGAAACCCTTAGCATGCAGCGCATTGACGGGCACGTTGTTGGCCCCGGTGAAGGCGGCTGCGTCGGCGCGCGTCCAGTCGAAGATGGGGTTCAGTTTCACCAGCCTGCGGGCCTCGTCGAGGCTGACGAAGGTTAGACCCTGACGATGGTCGGACTGGTCGGCCCGCAGGCCCGTCACCCAGCCCTGCGCGCGCGCCAGCGCTCGTCCAAGCGGCTCCAGCTTGCGGGTCTCGCAGCAGGCCTTGCGCGCCTCCACGGAGCCGTAGAACCCGTTCACCCCCTGCGCCGCCACCAGCGCCTCAACCGCGCTGGTCTGGGGCAAGAAGGCCTGCACCTTGATTCCGTAAAGCGCTTCGGTCTGCGCCCAGACCTCATAGGTCTGGGGAAACATGCGGCCGGTGTCCAGCGTGGCGAAGGCTATGTCGAGGCCTGCGGTGGCGATGATGTGGGTGATGGCCTGGTCTTCGACGCCAAAGCTCGTGGTGAATACCACAGGGCCGGGCAGGGCGGCGCGCAGGGCCTGAAGGCGCTCCAGCGCGCTCTGGCTCACCGCCTGCGCATTGAGCCGCGTGACAAGGGCGCCAGTAGCTTCCATGGGCCAGCCTTTCGGGTCTGTAAGAGTGGCCGCAGCATAGTGGATTAATCACATCATTCAAGCGGAATTATATAAATATAACTAAAAAATTTTGTATTTAAATTTCAAGGTTCGATCTGGCCCATTTTCTCCACCTGCCTTTGATTGTGACCTCTTTTGGTCGATTGCCCCGGAAAACCTGCGGGCGCTTAATTCCGCGACTGTCCGGCTTCGTCCTCCCACCACCAATGGCAGGCCCCTTTTGGCCCTTGCGGATCTATGGCGCGGGTGCAGGGCGCACAGCCTATGGAGATGAAGCCTTGGGAATGAAGGTCATTGATGGGAATGCGGTTTTCCAACGCGAAGGCGAGGGCCTGAGCATGGGTCCAGTCGTAGACCGGATTCATTTTCACGAGCTTGAAGCCTTCATCGAGGCTGGCCAAGCTTGCCCTCTCGCTCTCGTTCGACAAACCGTCCTGAGCGCCGGTCACCCAAGCCTCCGCCTCAACGAGCGCCAGGCTCAGGGGATCGAAAATCCGGGTCTCGCAGCAGGCCTTGCGAGCGCTCACGGACCGATAGAAGCCGTTGACGCCTTGCTGCGTCACGAGCGTTTCAAGCGCGTCGGCATCGGGGAAGAAGGGCCGCACGCGGATTCCATAACGGGCTTCGGTCCGGGCCCAGAGGTCATGGGTCTGGGAAAACAGGCGGCCCGTGTCGATGGTCACGATGGAGATGTCCAGATCGGCGGTCGCGATCGTATGGGTGATCGCCTGATCCTCCACGCCGAATCTGGTGGTGAATATGATTTCGCCCGTGAGGGCGTCTCGCAACGCTTTCAGGCGCTCCATTAGAGGCATGGCGGTCGCCTTCGCATTCAGGCGGGCGACTAATTCAGTTGGAGCCTTCATAGTCAATCCTTACAAAATTCAAAAAATGCGCCTCATGGAATTTTCGTGTGGGGAAAAGAAGTCAATTTGATGTCAAATCAATAATTTAGTGTGGCTTTTGGTGTTCGCGCGATTATCAAAATCATGCCTTCGCCTTCGCCTTAGGTCTGGTTTTCCAGCCCATCGCCCCATGCTATCCACGGGCGAACTGAAGGATCTCCCATGAAACATGTGCTGGAAACGCTGGAAGAACGTCGCGCGGTGGCCCGCCTTGGCGGTGGTCAGGCGCGCATCGACACTCAGCACAAGCGCGGCAAGTTGACGGCGCGCGAGCGGATCGATTTGTTGCTCGATCATGGCTCCTTCGAGGAATTCGACATGTTCGTGCAGCATCGCTGCACGGATTTCGGCATGGACAAGCAGGACAAGATCCCCGGCGATGGCGTCGTCACGGGCTGGGGCACGGTCAATGGCCGCGCGGTCTTCGTCTACGCCAAGGACTTCACGGTGTTTGGCGGCTCGCTCTCCGAGACCCATGCGCAGAAGATCATGAAAATCCAGGACATGGCCATGAAGGCCCGCGCGCCCATCATAGGCCTCTTTGACGCGGGCGGGGCGCGCATTCAGGAGGGCGTAGCTGCGCTGGGCGGCTATGCCGAAGTGTTCCAGCGCAATGTGCTGGCCTCGGGCGTCATCCCGCAGATCTCCGTCATCATGGGTCCCTGCGCGGGCGGCGACGTCTATTCCCCCGCCATGACCGACTTCATCTTCATGGTGAAGGACACGAGCTACATGTTCGTCACCGGCCCCGAAGTGGTGAAGACCGTCACCAACGAGACCGTGACCGCCGAGGAGCTTGGCGGCGCCTCGGTTCATACGGTGAAAAGCTCGGTGGCGGACCGGGCCTATGAGAACGATGTGGAGGCGCTGTTGCAGATGCGCCGTCTCATCGATTTCCTGCCCTCGTCCAACCGCGACGAGTTGCCGGAGTGGCCGAGCTTCGACGATGGCGCGCGCCTCGAGCCCTCGCTCGACACGCTGGTGCCCGACAACGCCAACAAGCCCTATGACATCAAGGAACTCATTCTGAAGGTGGTCGACGAGCGCGACTTCTTCGAGATTCAGGACGCCCATGCGCGCAACATCGTGACGGGCTTTGGCCGTATCGAGGGCCGCACGGTGGGCTTCGTCGCCAATCAGCCGATGGTGCTGGCGGGAGTGCTGGATTCCGACGCCTCACGCAAGGCCGCGCGCTTCGTGCGCTTCTGCGACGCCTTCAACATTCCCATCGTCACTTTCGTCGATGTGCCGGGCTTTCTGCCGGGTACGGCGCAGGAATATGGCGGGCTCATCAAGCATGGCGCGAAATTGCTGTTCGCCTATGCGGAGGCCACTGTCCCGAAGATCACCATCATCACCCGCAAGGCCTTCGGCGGCGCCTATGACGTGATGGCGTCCAAGCATCTGCGCGGCGATTTCAACTATGCCTGGCCCTCCGCGCAGATCGCGGTCATGGGCGCCAAGGGGGCGGTGGAGATCATTTTCCGCGCGGACACCGACCCGGTGAAAATCGCCGAGCGCACGAAGGAATATGAGGAGCGTTTCCTCTCGCCCTTCGTGGCGGCGGAGCGTGGTTATATTGACGAAGTCATCATGCCCCATTCCACGCGCCGCCGCATTGCGCGCGCGCTCTCGCTCCTGCGCCACAAGGAGCTGGAGAACCCGTGGAAGAAGCACGACAACATTCCGCTGTGAGCCGTTAGCTTCTCACCACCAGTAGCGGCGGCGATAAAATCGCGGACCCCAATAGTAGCGGCGTGGCCGGTAATAATAGCGTGGCCGGTAGTAATAACGCGGACGGTAGTAATAGCGCGGCCGATAAATCCGGCGATAGCGATAGGGTCTGCGCACGATCACGCGCCTGCGCGGCCCATAGCCCCTGCGATAATAAACCCGCGCCTTTTCGACGCGCGCCTCCTCGTCATCCTGCTCCCTGAGCAGCGCGTCTTCCGGCTGCCGTGCGGGGGTGGGCAATGCGGGGGGCGCGAGCGTCAGCGCCGCAGCCGATCCACTGGCGAGCGCGAGCCCTGCGGCTGCGCCAAAAAAGGCGGTGAGAAAACCACGTCTGTCCATGCTGCCGATCCCCTGTTCTCGAGGAGCGCCGCCCCTGCGTCAGGCGGCTCAGCAATCAACGCGGCAGGTGAACAAACGATCCAGCGTCAGGTGAGCGGGGGCAGGGCGGCTTCGATCTCGGCGCGATGCGCTTCAAGCTTGGCGGGCAGCCGCAAGCTCGAGCCGAGCGCTTCTGCTGTTTCATCAACAAGAAACCCCGGCCCATCGGTGGCGACTTCGAGGAGCACGCCGGATGGCTCGCGTGCATAGATGGAACGGAAGTAGTTGCGATCACGCTGCTCGGTGGGCTTGAGGCCCTGTTTGCGCATGGCCCCGCCCATGGCCGCCTGCGCTGCGTCGTCCTTCGCGCGGAAAGCGATGTGATGGATGCTGCCCGCGCCTTCTTCGGCAGGCGCCGCCTCGGGCGCCTTCAGCACATCGATCAGCCGTCCCGGACCAGCCTCGCCGGGCGCCTGAAAGCGCAGGCGCAGGAAGCCGCCATGGCTCGCCCGCGCGCATTCGCGCCAGCCCAGGGCCTCCTCCAGCACGCTGGCGGTGGCGTCGCAGTCCTCCACCAGCAGGGTGACGACCGCCAGGCCCCTGATGGCTTGCTCCTCGCCGATATAGGCGGTGACATAGCCCGGCAGGGTTTCCGCCCAATCTTGCTCGATCAGCTCCAGCGCCAGCCCATCTGGATCGTGAAAGGCGAGGGCGTCATCGGCGCCGGGCGCGATGGCGACATAAACGTCCTCCTCGGTGAGCCGTCGCACCCATTCATGGGCGGCGCCCTTGGGGATGGCGAGCGACAGGGCCACCGCCTGTCCGGCGCCCGGTTTGCCGGGTTCGGCCGTGGGCCATTCGAAGAAGGTCAGCACCGAGCCCGGCCCGCCGGTCTCATCGCCAAAATAGAGGTGCCAGGTCCCGGGATCATCGAAATTCACCGTGCGCTTGACGAGCCGCAGCCCCAGCACGCGCTCATAGAAGTCGCGGGTGCGCTGCGCGTCCGAACAGATCGCGGTTACATGATGGAGTCCGGGCGAAGCGGGCATGTCGTGTCTCTCCTGCGCCCCGGACATAGCGCGGATTCGCGGCGAAGGCATCCATTTGCGGATTCACCTCCCGGCAACCATTTCCCTTGGGGACTCGCTTAACCCTACCTTGCGTTCACCTAATTGATTCACGTCCCGGCAAGTTTCGGAAGGCATAGTCCCTCCCATGAGAGCGCAAGACGAGCGCGAAGACGAACCGGAGATGCCGCCATGTTCAACGAAGGAAAGACGGAAGTCGCGATGGATCGGGGCCTGGAAGCCATTCTCGCGCTCAAGGCGCGCGGCGCCGTCTGGGATTGCGACATCGAGCTCGTCACCCGCAGCGTGCTGGCTGGCCGTCCCGTCACCCGCGCGGAAGCGGACGCCCTTTTCGATGTGGAATGCGCCAATATCGAGAAATGCCCGGCCTGGACCTGCTTCCTCGTGGAGGCCATCACCGACCATCTGGTCTGGGAAGCCCGCCCCACCGGCGTCATCGACGAGGAAAAGGCCGAGTGGCTGCTGGACCATGTGGACCGCGCCGCCAGCCTCAATGGTCTGGCCGTGCTGGTTAATGTGCTCGCCGAGGCCCACAAGGTGCCCCTGTGGCTGGTTTCCGCTGCAAGAGCCCGCGCCGCCCGTGGCTGGCCCGGCGTCGCCGAGGCCCTCAAGCAGGTCACCGTGGCCGCCTGAAGCTGGTCCTTAGGCGAATGGACGGGGGCCTCGCGCTCCCCTAAAACCGGCGCTGTACACTTTTCAGGCGCGGGTCCGAATGTTCAAGAAAATCCTGATCGCCAACCGTGGCGAAATCGCCTGCCGGGTCATCAAGACCGCCCGGCGCATGGGAATCGCCACCGTCGCCGTCTATTCGGACGCCGACCGCGATGCGCTCCATGTGGAGATGGCCG
>CANGTC010000199.1 GCA_947456505.1 Beijerinckiaceae bacterium | reverse complement strand
GACCGATGTGGCGCGCCTGCTGCTGGAAGGCATCGAGGAGGACGCGGTCGATTTCCGCGAGAACTACTCCGGCGACCAGAAGGAGCCCATCGTGCTCCCCTCCGCCGTGCCGAACCTTCTGGCCAATGGCGCCCAGGGCATCGCGGTGGGCATGGCGACCTCCATTCCGCCTCACAATGTGGCGGAGCTCTGCGACGCCGCCCTCTATCTCATCACCCATCCCAAGGCCTCCAGCGACCAGCTCATGAGCTTCGTGCCTGGGCCTGATTTCCCTACGGGCGGCATCATCGTCGATCCGCCCGAGCAGCTCGCCGAGACCTATCGCACCGGGCGCGGATCCTTCCGCGTGCGTTCGCGCTGGTTCAAGGAGGAGGGCGCGCGGGGCATGTGGAACGTGGTCGTCACGGAAATTCCCTATGGCGTCCAGAAGAGCCGACTGATCGAAAAGCTCGCCGAACTCATCAACGACAAGAAGCTGCCCTTCGTCGCGGATGTGCGCGATGAATCTGCGGAAGATGTGCGCGTAGTGCTGGAGCCGCGCAACCGCACCATCGACCCCGAAGTGATGATGGAGAGTCTGTTCAAGCTCTCAGAACTCGAATCCCGCTTCCCCATGAACATGAATGTGCTGGTCGACGGCGTCGTCCCGCGCGTGCTGTCTTTGGCGGAGGCCCTGCGGCAATGGCTGGACCATCGCCGCGACGTGCTGCTGCGCCGCTCGCGCCACCGGCTCGCCGAAATAGCCCACCGGCTGGAAGTGCTGGCGGGCATGCTCATCGTCTATCTGCATCTTGACGAGGTGATCCGCATCATCCGTGAGGAGGACGAGCCCAAGCAGGCCCTCATGGCGCGGTTCGAGCTGACGGAAGTGCAGGCAAATTACATTCTCGACACGCGCCTGCGCTCCCTGCGCCGCCTCGAGGAGATGCAGCTGCGCAAGGAATTCGACGAGCTGACGGCGGAAAAGGCCGGGCTCGACGGCCTCATCACCGACGAGGCCCAGCAGTGGAAGACCATCGCCTGGCAGGTGCGTGAAGTCCGCAAGAAGTTCAATCCGGAGACCAAGGTCGGCAAGCGCCGCACCACCTTCGAGACGGCGCCGACGGCGGCCGACATCGATCTGACCGAGGCCATGATCGAGCGTGAGCCGATCACGGTGGTGGTCAGCGATAAGGGCTGGATCCGCGCCCTGAAGGGCCATGTGGCCGATCTCGCCAATCTGCAATTCAAGGGCGATGACGGGCTGAAGCTCTCCTTCTTCGCCGAGACCACCTCGAAGCTGCTGGTGCTCGCCGCCAATGGCAAGGTATTTACGCTGGAGGCCTCGAAACTGCCGGGCGGTCGCGGCTTTGGTGAGCCGATCCGCCTCATGGCCGACATCGAGGAGGGGGCGGAGATCGTCTCCGTGCTGCTTTATACGCCTGGCGTGAAGATGCTGATCGCCAGTTCGGACGGGCGCGGCTTCGTCGTGACCCATGACGAGATGATCAGCTCGACCCGCAAGGGCAGGGGCGTGCTCACCCTCGACGCGCCCGCCACGGCCACGGTGCTGGTGCCGGCGCTGGGCGACCATGTGGCGACCATCGGCGACAACCGCAAGCTGCTGGTCTTCCCCATCGCCGATGTGCCGGAGATGGCGCGTGGCAAGGGTGTGCGCCTGCAACGCTACAAGGACGGCGGCATCTGCGACGCCCGCGTCTTCGCCATGGCCGATGGCCTGACCTGGAAGGACAGCGCAGGCCGCAACTTCACGGTGCACAAGGCGGAGCTTGCCGAATGGATCGGCGCGCGGGCCGAGGCCGGGCGCCTGCCGCCGAAGGGATTCCCGAAGAACAATCGGTTTGGGTGAGGGGGCGGCGAGAGCGCCTCACACCCCCCGCAGCCGCTCCATCACTTCATCTGTCGTGAGCTTGCAATTCCAATAGTCCAGCAGTGGTTCACGGTTGCGTGTGATCGAGGCTTCCAGCTTGCGAAGATCTGCGGGCGGGAGGGAGCCTCCATCACTCCACCCGGTCCCACCCCGCCATGCCCAGCCGTTCCTGCGGCAGGAAGCGGGCCTTGTAGGCCATCTTGCGGGAGCCATCGACCCAGTAGCCGAGATAGAGATGGGGTTGGGCGAGCCTGCGAGTGCGCTCGATATGGTCGAGGATCATCATGGTGCCGAGCGAGCGGTCCGCCATGGAGGGATCGTAGAACGAATAGACCATGGACAGACCATCGGCGAGCACATCGGTCAAGGCCACGCCGATCAGCGGGCCCTGGCCCCGTCCGTTGATGCGGGAGTCCGGTCCCCGGCGGCGATATTCGACCACCTGCGTGTTCACATGAGTGTCCTCGATCATCATGGAATAATCGAGCACGCTCATATCGGCCATGCCGCCATCCGCATGGCGCTGGTCGAGATAGGTGCGGAAAAGGGAATATTGCTCCGAGGTCGCGCGGGCGGGCGTCACGGCGCCGATCAGGTCGGCGTTAAGGTCGCGCACCCGCCGCAGATTGCGCGAGATTTCGAATTCATCGACCAGCACCCGCACGGAGACGCAGGCCCGGCAGCGTTCGCAGGCCGGGCGATAGGCGATGGTCTGGGACCGGCGGAAGCCTGACTGGGTGAGGGTGTCATTCAGGGTCGGCGATTTGCGGCCGATCAGATGGGTGAAGACCTTCCGCTCCTCCCGCTCGGGCAGGTAGGGGCAGGGGGAGGGGGCCGTCAGATAGAACTGCGGCGCATCACGCGGCTCTCTCGTCAATCCCGCAGGCCTCCGGTTTCCAATTCACTCAGGATAGCATTGCAAATCGGATTGGGGGAGGCCCCCCGGGGCTCATCAATCCGGGCGCCGGGTAATCACGAGCCCCGCCAGCATGTCGTGGAGGCAGCGCTTTTCGGGAGAGAAGAGCGAAATCAACAGGATCGGGGGGAACATCCAGCTGATGTAAAAAAGCACCGCATGGGCGGCCGCGTTCAAAAAGGGTACGGGGGCGCCGCTGGTCATGCGCACCTCAAGGTCCATGGCCCGCATGCCCGGCGTTCCCCGGCCCCGGCCGGAAACTGTCAAGCCATTGTAAAAGAAGGCGACAATGGGAAAGAGCGGCGGCAGCACGAACCAGAGCAGTCCCAGCGACAGGAACCCCAGCCCCAGCCATATCCCGCAGCTGAGCAGCGAAACGATGAAGAGATCAAGCACCACCGCAAAAATGCGACGGCTGCGCACGCCTGCAAGGGCGGCGGCTGGCAGGCGGGGGGCGTAGGGGATGGCGCTGTTCCAGGGTTGGCCGCCCAGACGATGGTCGCTCATGGTCACCTCCCGCCGCAGGACTTCGACAGACGTTATCTGGTTAGTCTCCGAAAATTCTCAAGTGGCGGCGCCGCTTTCCCTCGTCAGCCTGAGCCCTATGTCCTGGGGATCGCGAGGAAGATCCCATGCCCTGGTCCATCACCCTGGGGCGTATCGCCGGTACGGCGGTGCGCATCCACATCACCTTCATCCTGTTTCTGGTCTGGATCGGCGCGAGCGCCCTGCGCCACGATGGCGGGGACGCCGCCTTGCGCAATATGCTCTTCATCGTGCTGCTCTTTGGCTGCGTGCTGCTGCACGAGTTCGGCCATATCCTGACAGCCAGGCGTTTCGGAATCACGACCCCCGAGGTGACGCTGCTGCCCATTGGCGGCGTCGCCAGTCTGGAGCGTATCCCGGAAAAGCCCGGGCAGGAGCTGGCGGTGGCGCTCGCCGGGCCTGCGGTGAATATCGTGATCGCCCTTGCGCTGATCCTTTTGGCTGGCGCCGTGATCCCTCAGGAGATGCAGAAGATCGACGATCCCCGCATCAGCCTGGTGGCGCGGCTGGCGGGGGCCAATCTGTTTCTGGCGATCTTCAACCTCATCCCGGCCTTTCCCATGGATGGCGGGCGGGTGCTGCACGCCCTCCTGTCCATGAAGATCGGCCCCCAGAAGGCCACCCAGATGGCTGCGCGGATCGGGCAGGGGTTCGCCTTCGTGCTTGGCTTCGCCGGGCTTTTCGGCAATTCCATGCTGCTGTTTATCGCCATTTTCGTCTATGTGGCGGCGGCGGGGGAGGCGCAGGACAGCGCCCTGCGCTCGGCCGTGACAGGCCTGCGCGTCATGGACGCCATGGAGACGCGCGTCGCCTCGATTGCGCTGGAGGCGAGCCTGGGAGAGGCGGTGGATCTGCTGCTGGCCACGCCCCAGCGCGAGTTTCCCGTGCTGGACGGCCACCGCAAGCCAGCGGGGCTGCTGGTGCGCGAGGATCTGATCGCGGCCCTCGCCCTGCGGCCCCGCGAGGCGCCGCTGGCGGAGATCATGCGTGCGCCTGCGCCCACGGTTCCGCTGGGGCAGGATCTTGGGGAGGCGCTGACCCTTTTGGGGGCGGGCGGCGCGCCAGCCCTCTGCGTGGTGGATGGCGCAGGCGCGCTGGCGGGGCTTTTGACCCGGGAAACCATGGCGGAAATGATGATGATCAAATCCGCCCAGCCCGACTGGACTTTCAAGCGGCGCTGGTGAGGGATCAGATTCCCTTCGCCAGCTTCTCCGCCACCATCGGCGCGAAATAGGTCAGCACGCCATCCGCGCCCGCGCGCTTGAAGCCGACGAGGCTTTCCACCATGGCCCGGTCCGCGTCGATCCAGCCGTTCTGGGCGGCGGCCATGATCATCGCATACTCGCCGGACACCTGATAGGCGAAGGTCGGGCAGCCGAACTCGTCCTTCACGCGCCGCACGATGTCGAGATAGGGCATGCCGGGCTTCACCATGACCATATCCGCGCCCTGTTCGAGGTCGAGCGCCACTTCGCGCAGGGCCTCGTCCGAATTGTGGGGGTCCATCTGGTAGGTGCGCTTGTCGCCCTTGAGCAGCCCGCCCGAGCCCACCGCGTCGCGGAAGGGGCCATAGAAGGCGGAAGCGTATTTCGCCGCATAGCTCATGATCTGCACATGTTCGAAATGCTCGGCGTCCAGCGCCCGGCGGATCTCGCCGATGCGCCCGTCCATCATGTCCGAGGGGGCGATGACGTCGGCGCCCGCGCGGGCCTGATTGAGGGATTGGGCCACCAGAGCGCGCACTGATTCATCGTTGATGATCTCGTCGCCGCGCATCAGCCCGTCCTGCCCGTGGCTGGTGTAGGGATCGAGCGCCACATCGGTGACGACGCCGATCTCCGGGACCTCCTTCTTGATGGCGCGTACGGCGCGGCAGACGAGGTTCTCGGGATTATAGGCCTGGGTGGCCTCGAGATCGCGCAGGGCCGGGTCGGTGTTGGGGAAGAGGGCGAGGGCGGGGATTCCGAGCTTGGCGCCCATCTCGGCCGCGCGGACGGCCTCGTCGATGGTGAGCCGATCGACGCCGGGCATGGAGGGCACGGGCTCCCGGCGCTTCTCGCCGTCGATGATGAAGATCGGCCAGATCAGGTCATTGGTGGTGAGCACGGTCTCTCGCACTATCCGCCGCGCCCATTCGGTGCGCCGGTTGCGGCGGGGGCGATGGGACAGATCGAGGCGCGCGGCTTCCGGATCGGCGAAGGGCTTGAAGGGTGAGGTCATGGACACGGGCTCCAGCTGGCTGAGCAGGTCTAGCATGGCTGGATGGGGGTCAGAAAGATTGTCTGGGGGATTTGTTGAGCCCTTCGGCTGCGTTCGCGCTTTTCTGTTACGGGACTTGGTTGCATACTATGGCCATGACCTATGGCCCCGCAGCGGTATCGATAAAAGGCCAGAGCTCCGCCGCTCCGGCGTCGCTCTCAATTCCTGCATTGCCGCAGCTTGACGCTGAGACGGAGCGGGCGGCGCGCGCATTCCTGCTGCGGCTCGATGGGCGCCATTTGGTCAGGCAAGCCATCTTGTTCGGAAGCCGCGCAAGGGGCGGCCACAGAGCTGACAGCGACGCAGATATAGCTGTGGTTCTGCACGGCGCTCGTGGCGAACGCACCTCCGCCGCCCTCGATATGGCTGGAATCGCCTTTGAGGTCTTGCTGGAAACAGGCGTGCTGGTTGAAGCCCTTCCGCTCTGGGAAGACGAGCTGAACCACCCGGAACTGTTCACGAATCCAGGGCTCATAAAAACAATCTTGCGGGAAGGCGTGCGGCTTTGAGCCAGCCGCTCACAAAAGCATCCTACCTGGCGAAGGCTGAACGCGCATTGAGCGGTGCGCGTATATTGTTGAAAAATGATGACAGCGAGGTCGCCTGCGATCGCGCCTATTACGCCATGTTCGACGCCGCTCATGCAGCATTGCTCACATTTGTGGCGGAGGTGGAGGCGACACAATCGAGCGTCAAGACGCATCGCAGCTTGATCGCAGCCTTTGGAAGGCATCTTGTGCTGGGCGGGCACATTGCGATGGAGTTCGGCGCCTCGCTCAACAAGGTCGAGCGGTTACGTCTGCTTGCCGACTACACTGGAGACCCCGTGAGCATCGACGATGCGACATGGGCGGTTGCGCAGGCGGATGCGTTCATCGCTGCAGTCAGATCGAGCTTAATCGCTTCAGGAAAGCTCCTGTAAATTTTCCTGATCTGGTCACGTCGCTCTCTGACCACCCCTACTTCTTCGCCAGCGCCTTTTCCAGATAGTTCAGATCCAGAAACTTCGCCGGATCTTCCTTCGAACCACGCAGGTCGAGGAAGGCTTTCAGGCTCTGGGGCGTGATGCGCAGGTTTTCCGCCATGACCTTGTTAGGGCCCATCCAGTCGTCATAGTTCATCAGGGCGTCCGCCTTCGTGCCGCCGATGGTCTTCACGAGAATGTCGGCGGCGGCTTCGCGGTTTGCGGGATCGTAGAGGAAGGCCATGCCGCGCGCCGCCGCCCGCAGGAAGCGCACCAGCGTATCCTCGTTCTTGCGCGCCCAGTCCTTCTGCACCGTATAGACCACCTGCGGCCCGTCGAAGGCCTCGAAG
>CANGTC010000198.1 GCA_947456505.1 Beijerinckiaceae bacterium | reverse complement strand
GCCTTGAGGGCCTGGTCGACGTTGTTGTCACGGACGAGAACTTGCACGCATTCATCCTGTCGTTGCGGCCAGATCCGTGAGCGGACTGCCGTGTTAGAGCGAAACCCCGATGGGGAGAAACCTGTCGTAAGGACTTTGGAAACCCTACTGTGGGGGGTGCGGATAGCAGATGGAGGAAGCCTTGTCCAGACGCGGAGCCCTTTTTAGGGTCTTTTCCATGCGTGTCATTCAGGGAAAATCCGGGTCACATGACCCATCTTGCGGCCCGCCCGCGCTTCGTGCTTGCCGTAGAGGTGCAGGCAGGCTCCAGGCTCGGCCAGAAGGGCCGCCCAGTCGTTGGCCTCAGCGCCGATGAGATTGCGCATCTCCACCCGCCCATGGCGGCGAGTGGAGCCCAGCGGCCAGCCGCAGACCGCCCTGATATGCTGTTCGAACTGGGAGGTCACGGCGCCGTCGAGGGTCCAGTGGCCGGAGTTGTGAACGCGCGGGGCGATCTCGTTCACCACCAGCCGCTCGCCGGCCTTGTCCACAACATGGAACATTTCGACGGAGATCACGCCCACATAGTCCAGCGCTCCAGCGATGCGCGCGGCCATGGCCACGGCCTCGGCGGCCGTCTGCGGCTCCATGCGGGCGGGGACGGTGGTCAGGGCGAGGATATGGTTCTCGTGGGCGTTTTCGCACACGTCATAAGCGGCGAAGGAGCCGTCCCGCCCGCGTGCCGCCACCACCGAGACTTCCCGGGCGAAGGGCACCAGCCCTTCCAGAATGCACGGGGCGCCGCCCAGCGCGAGCCAGCTCTTCTCGATGTCCATGCCCTCGCGGATCATGATCTGGCCCTTGCCGTCATAGCCAAAGCGCCGGGTCTTGAGGATGGCGGGGCGTCCCAGAGCCTCGAGCGCGCGTGCGAGCCCCTGCGCGTCGTCCACCTCGAGGAAGGGCGCAGTGGGGATCCCCAGGCCGTTGAGGAAGCGCTTTTCAGTCGCCCGATCCTGTGTTGTCGCCAGGGCCGAAGGCCCGGGGTGCACCGGCAGGCGGGCCGCCAGGAATTGCGCGGTATGCGCAGGCACATTCTCGAATTCATAGGTGACGACGCTCACCCGCGCCGCAAGCTCGCCCAAGGCCTCTTCGTCCTCATAGGGGGCGATGATGGTCTCCGCCGCCACATCGCAGGCGGGCCCGCTCTCGGGGGCGTAGATGATGGTGCGAAGGCCCAGTCGCGCGGCGGCCATGGCCAGCATGCGGCCAAGCTGGCCCGAGCCCAGAATCCCCACGGCGTCGCCGGGAACGAGAGATACGCCCAAGGACATCGGCTCAGGCCCCGGCCGGGTCTGTATCGACGGGGCGCTCGGCGACGGATGCGGTCTGGCGTTCGCGGAAGGCGTCGAGGCGCTCCGCCAGCGCCGAATCGTAGAGGGCCAACACGGCCACGGCCAGCAGGGCGGCGTTGGTGGCGCCCGCCTTGCCGATGGCGAGGGTGCCGACAGGCACGCCCGGCGGCATCTGCACGATGGAAAGGAGGGAATCGCGGCCCGAGAGGCTCTTGCTCTCCACGGGCACGCCAAACACGGGTAGCGGCGTCATGGCGGCGGTCATGCCCGGCAGATGGGCGGCGCCGCCCGCGCCCGCGATCACCACCTTGAAACCCTCGGCTTTCGCGCCCTTGGCGAAGGCCACCAGACGGTCGGGCGTGCGATGGGCCGAGACGATGCGCGCGTCATAGGCGACGCCCAGCTGATCCAGAATCTCGGCGGCGTGGCGCATGGTCGGCCAATCGGACTGGCTGCCCATGATGATGGCGATGGGGGGAGGCGTCTTTTCCACGGCAAGTCCCGGGCTTTGCGAGCAAAGAGCGCACATAGACCATGCCAAGGTTCGCCGCAAGCTTGGGCGTCAGGCGATGATGTCCGGCGTCAGCTGGTCTTCCAGGAAAGAAATGCGGTCGCGCAGCACGAGTTTGCGCTTTTTCAGCCGCTGCAATTGCAATTGATCGACCGATCCGGCCGCCAGCAGGGCTTCGATGACAGCGTCGAGATCCCGATGCTCCTCGCGCAGGCGCTGGTATTCTTCTTCCAATGCGCTTCGTTCACTCGAGGTCATGTCAGGCATTGTCAGAATCGCAAAACGGGACTGGCGAAGTATGATCCTGCCGCGCCCCGCCTGCAAGCATGGTTTGCGAGGTCGCGCATGGCTCAAACGGTCTTGATCCAGCTCACGCCTATTTCGCTTGCGGCCCTTCATTTTTCTGTCACACTCGCTTTGTCAGCCACAACATGGAGTTGACGGATGTCGTTGAACAGCCATCTCGCAGAACTCGTGCGTCGCCATCAGGTGCTCGAAAAGCAAATAGAGACGGAACTGCATCATCCCGCTACGAGCGATTTGAAACTCCTCGAATTGAAGCGAAAAAAACTCCATCTGAAAGACGAAATCGAGAAATTGCAGGCGAACGCAAAGGCTCCCGCCCTCCACTGAAGCGCGAGCGCGGTTTCGCTTTCGCCGCGTGAGCCTGCCGATCCTCCGGCGGGCTCAGACGGCTTTAGCCATCTCCCGCAGGCGGAACTTCTGGATCTTGCCGGTCGAGGTCTTCGGCACTTCGGCGAAGACGATGTGCCGTGGAACCTTGAACCGCGCCAGATGCTGACGGCACCAGTCGATCAGCTCCTCGGCTGACGCGCTGGCGCCCGGCCGCAATTCGATGAAGGCGCAGGGCGTCTCGCCCCATTTCTCGTCGGGGCGGGCGACGACGGCGGCCACCTGCACGGCGGGATGCTTGTAGAGGGCGTCCTCCACCTCGATGGAGGAGATGTTCTCGCCGCCGGAAATGATGATGTCCTTTGAGCGGTCCTTCAGCTGCACATAGCCGTCGGGATGCTTCACGCCCAGATCCCCCGAATGGAACCAGCCGCCTGCGAAAGCAGCCTTGGTGCTCGCGGGATTCTTGAGATAGCCCTTCATCACGACGTTGCCGCGGAAGACCACTTCCCCAAGCGTCTCCCCATCGGCGGGCAGGCTCTCCATCGTGTCGGGATCGACCACGTCAAGGCCTTCCAGCACGGGATAGCGCACGCCCTGTCGGGCCTTCTTCATGGCTTGCTCGGCGGCGGGCAGAGCGTCCCAGGCGCTGTTCCATTCATTGACCACGGCGGGGCCATAGACTTCGGTGAGCCCGTAGAGATGCGTCACGTTGAACCCCGCCTCGCGCATGGCGGCCAGTACGGCCTCCGGCGGCGGCGCGGCGGCGGTGAAGAACTCGACCGTGTGGGGCAGGGGCTTCTTCTCCTGCGCGGGCGCGTTCAGCAGGGTCGACATGACCACGGGGGCGCCGCACAGATGCGTCACCCTTTCGCTGGCGATGAGGTCGAACATGGTGGCCGCCCGCACCTGCCGCAAGCAGACCTGCACGCCCCCCGCCAGCACGATGGACCAGGGAAAGCACCAGCCGTTGCAATGGAACATGGGCAGGGTCCACAGATAGACCGGCGCGCGGCCGAGGTTGCCCGTCAGCAGATTGCCCATGGCCAGCAGATAGGCGCCGCGATGGTGATAGACGACGCCCTTGGGATCGCCTGTCGTGCCCGAGGTATAGTTGAGGGCGATGGCGTCCCATTCGTCGCGGGGCATGATCCAGGAAAAATCCGGATCGCCGCCCGCCACCAGCTCCTCATATTCGATGGCGCCGAGGCGCTCGCCGGGGCCTTTGTATTCGGGGTCGTCATAGTCGATGACGAGGGGCTTGGTCTTGGCGAGCGCAAGGGCCTGTTTCATCACCCCGGAAAACTCCCGGTCGGTGATGAGCACCTTCGTTTCCGCATGGTCGAGGGTGAAGGCGATGATGGCGGCGTCGAGACGCGTGTTGAGCGTGTTCAGCACCGCCCCCGCCATGGGAACGCCAAAGTGGCATTCCAGCATGGCCGGGGTATTGGCGAGCATGACCGTGACCGTGTCGTTCTTGCCCACCCCGTGAGCCGCCAGAGCGCTGGCGAGGCGGCTGGCGCGGGCGTAGAGGTCGCGATAATTGCGGCGAACCGCGCCATGGACCACGGCGAGCCGGTCGGGGAAAATGGAGGCTGAGCGCTCCAGAAAGCCCAGAGGGGTCAGCGGCTGGAAGTTGGCGGCGTTGCGGTCGAGGTCGATGTCATAGGCGATAGGCATGGGCGCGCTCCCGAAATCTTGACCCATAATAGCGCAAGAGCGAGAGGCGCGCAGTTCGCTGTTAGACGAATGCCGCGCCTTTTTGCACCGCCTCAGGAGGCCAGCAAGCCTGTCGCTCCATCGTAAATCAGCTTCAGTCCCACCATGAAGGTGAGGGTCCGGATGATGGGATAGAACTTCGCCCCCGAGAGGCGGCGCACCATGAAGACCCCCAGAAAGGTCGCGGCGATGGCCACCGGCAGCAGAGCCGCCGAGGTCGCGAGATTGGGGGTGGAGAGCTGGCCCAGCGCGAAGAGGACGCCAATCTTCACCCAATTCACAATGCCGAACAGCACGGACATGGTGCCCGCGAAGACCGCAGGCGCGAGCTTTTGCGGCATCAGATAGACCTGCATGGGCGGGCCGCCCGCATTGGCGATGAAGCTGGTGAAGCCCGCCACCGTGCTCCAGACGCCCGCCTTGAGAAGCGCGGGCTTGGCGGGCGTCGTCTCCTGGCCCTTGCGGGGCCTGCTGATGAGCACGAAGCTTGAGGCGATGATCCCCACCATGAGTTGCACGGCGCTGGGCGATACGCTGGTCGCCAGCACCGCGCCGATGGCGATGCCGACCATGGTGCCGGGCAGGCAATAGAGAAAATTGGTCTTGTCCATGTTGCGCCGATAGGCCCAGACGCTGACGAAATCCTGCGCGATGAGGATGGGCAGCTGGATGGCCACCGCCTGCACCGGCGAGATCACGAGGCACAGAATCGGCAGTGAGAGCCCGCCCATGCCCGAGAAGCCGCCCTTGGCCATGCCCTGCAACATGACGGCGGGAATGGCGGCGAGATAGAAGTGCCAGTCTGTAATCATACGTTCGTCTGATCCCGCGTCTTTCCCGGGCTTTCGCGCGAGGAAGCTTCGTCTAAGAGCTAAGGCCCGTGATATTGCCATGACGCGCCCGACCCCTCACAAAAGGCCGAAGGAAACGTCGGAGGCGTCGATGACCACCCGTTATCGCCAAGTATATGTCGATTGGCAAAGGAATCCCGAAACCTTCTGGGCGGAGGCCGCTCGCGAGATCGACTGGATCACGCCACCTGCCCGAATTTTCGACGAAAAAGCAGGAGTTTACGGCCATTGGTTCCCCGACGCCGAGTGCAACACCTGCTGGAATGCGGTGGACCGCCATGTGGCGAGCGGGCGTGGGGCGCAGGACGCGGTCATCTATGACAGTCCCCTGGCGGGCGCGAAGCGCCGCATCACCTACACGCAATTGCTTGATGATGTGAGCACGCTGGCCGCCGTCCTGCGGGATCTGGGAGTTGGCAAGGGCGACCGGGTCATCGTCTATATGCCCATGATCCCCGAGGCGCTTTTCGCCATGCTGGCCTGCGCGCGCATCGGCGCCATTCATTCGGTGGTCTTCGGGGGCTTTGCGGCTAAGGAACTGGCGACGCGCATCGACGACGCCGCTCCCAAGGCCGTCCTCACCGCGTCCTGCGGCATCGAGCCGGGCCGATTGGTGCCTTACAAGCCGCTGCTCGACGAGGCCATCAGGCTCGCCAGCGCCAAGCCCGAGGCCGTGCTGCTTCTGCAGCGCCCGCAAGCGCAGGCCTCCATGGTCGCAGGCCGCGATCACGATTGGGCCGTCAGCGTGGAGGCCGCCCGCGCCGCAGGCAAGCGCGCCGACTGCGTGACGCTGAAGGCCACCGATCCGCTCTATGTGCTCTATACCTCAGGCACCACAGGCATTCCCAAGGGCGTGGTGCGCGACAATGGCGGCCATATGGTCGCGCTCAAATGGACCATGAAGAATCTCTACGGCATTGATCCCGGCGAGGTCTTCTGGGCGGCCTCGGATGTGGGCTGGGTCGTGGGCCACAGCTACATCGTCTATGCGCCGCTGTTGCATGGGGCGACCACCGTCGTCTATGAGGGCAAGCCCATCGGCACGCCGGACGCAGGCGCCTTCTGGCGCATGATCGAGGAATACGACATCGCCGCGCTCTTCACCGCGCCGACCGCCTTCCGCGCCATCAAGAAGGAAGATCCCAACGCGGAGTTGCTCAAGCGCTATGAGCTGAAGAGCCTGCGGACCCTGTTCCTTGCAGGCGAACGCGCCGATCCCGACACCGTGCAATGGGCCGAGCGCATTCTGGGCGTGCCGGTGATCGACCACTGGTGGCAGACGGAGACCGGCTGGTGCATCGTGGGCGATCCCGTGGGCCTCGGCATGTTGCCGATCAAGCATGGCTCGCCGACCGTCCCCATGCCAGGTTATGACGTGCGCATCGTTGATGAAGCCGCCCAGCCCGTGGCCGATGGCAAGATGGGCTCCATCGTCATCAAGCTGCCCCTGCCGCCCGGCGCCCTGCCGACGCTCTGGCGAAATGACGAGCGCATGCGCGAGAGCTATCTCGCCGAATTCCCCGGCTATTACAAAACCGCCGATGCGGGCTTCAAGGATGCGGACGGCTACCTCTACATCATGGGCCGCACCGACGACATCATCAACGTGGCGGGCCATCGCCTGTCCACCGGCGGCATGGAGGAGGTGCTGGCCTCCCATCAGGATGTGGCGGAATGCGCCGTCATCGGCATCAAGGATGCGCTGAAGGGCGAGCAGCCCTGCGGCTTCGTGGTGCTGAAATCGGGCGTGACGCGCGAGCCAGCGCTCATCGAGAAGGAACTGGTGGCGCTGGTGCGCGACAAGATCGGCCCCGTGGCCGCCTTCAAGATCGCGGTGACCGTGGCGCGCCTGCCCAAGACCCGCTCGGGCAAGATCCTGCGCGGCACCATGAAG
>CANGTC010000197.1 GCA_947456505.1 Beijerinckiaceae bacterium | reverse complement strand
GAGGTCGAGGCGTTCTGCTCGTGGTCGGCGTGCAGGATGAAGATGCGGTCGAGCGCGCGGGCCAGAACCGGGTTCACCTTGTACTCTTCGCAGGGCACGGCGAAGCACATGCGCAGGAAGTTCGAGGCGTAATCCAGATCGTTCTTGGGATAAACGAAGGGCTGGCCGATGTTGTACTTGTAGGCCATGGCCGCCAGAGTCGGCATCTTCGCGATCATGCGATGGGACGCGATCATGCGCTGGCGCGGATCGTTGATGTCCGTGGAGTCGTGGTAGAAGGCGGCGAGGGCGCCGACGGCGCCGACCATCACGGCCATGGGATGGGCGTCGCGGCGGAAGCCCTGGAAGAAGCGCGACATCTGGTCATGGACCATGGTGTGGCGGGTGACGGTGTAGTCGAACTCCGCTTTCTGGGCGGGGGTGGGAAGTTCCCCATGCAGCAGCAGATAGCAGGTCTCGAGGAAGTCGCCGTGGTCGGCCAGCTGCTCGATGGGGTAGCCGCGATGCAGCAGGATGCCCTCGTCGCCGTCGATATAGGTGATCTTGGATTCGCAGGCCGCCGTAGACAGGAAGCCCGGATCAAAAGTGAAGCACCCCGTGGCGTTGTATAATTTGCCGATGTCGATGACATCCGGGCCAATGGTGCCCGACTTGACGGGCATATCAACGACCTTGTCGCCAATCTTGAAGTTTCCGCTACTTGCACTCATTGAACTGTGCCTTTTTTGCTCGCATCGCTTCGCGCGCGGTTGGGACCCGATGGTTCCACCATGGTCCGCCCCGCAGTTGTTGCGCTGCGCAAAACGCTATCGCATCAGCGCGCGCCATTCAAGCAAATGAAGGCGGAACTTTGGTCAAAGATAAAGTTCGGTTAACCATCGAGTTCGGGTCCCTTCAAAGCCTCTTGAAGGCGGCTGGGCCGCTTGATGGTTGCGCTTTGATCCCACTCTCGTTTAAGTCCCGGCCCTGCGGGGCTGCGCGCCGCGTCAAGGGAGAGAGCAGATGAAGGTTCAACCGATCACCCGACGCAAGATGCTGCAGGCGGCTGCCGCCTCGGCGATTTTCGCCCCTGCCGTGGCCCGCGCCGCAGCCACCAAGGTCACCCTTGGCATCGTCAACACCGTGAGCGACGCCCCCTATTTCATCGCTGACGCCCGGGGTTTCTTTAGGGATGAGGGCCTCGATGTGGATATCGCCAATTTCCCATCGGGCGCCAAGATGATCGCCTCCCTCTCGACCGGCGACCTTGACGTGAGCGGCGGGGCCGTCTCCGCCGGGCTCTACAACGCCAACGAGCGCGAAATCTCCATCAAGATCGTGGCCGACAAGGCCCGCAACGCCCCGGGCTATGGCTTCCAGTCCCTGCTGGTGCGGGCCGATCTCATCGATTCCGGAACGTTCAAGTCTCTGGCTGATCTGAAGGGCCGCAAGCTCTCCATCCCCGCCACGGGCAGCGCGGGCGAGCAATCGACCCTCTTCGAGGCCTGCAAGAAGGCCGGGATCGCCTTCGAGGACGTGGAGCGGGTTTATATCTCCACCGCCGACATGGTCGCCGCCATGGCCAACAAGGCCATCGACGCCACCTTCGTCGCCGAGCCCCTCGTCTCAATCGCCGAGAAGCGCAACATCGCCCGGCGCTTCATGACCATCGACGAGATCTATCCCAACCAGCAGGCGGCGGTGACGACTTTTGGCGCCGGCTTCGTCAAGAAGAAGGAGGTCGCCGAGGCCTTCATGCGCGCCTATCTGCGCGCAGTCCATGTCTACAACGACGCGCTCAAGGGCGGGCGCATCGCGGGCAAGGATGCTGATGAGGTCGTGGGCGTCATCGCGAAATATTCAGGGGTGAAGGACGAGGCGCTGCTGCGCAATGTGATCCCCTCCGCCTGCGACCCCGACGGCATGCCCAATCTGGAAGGCCTGCAGCGCGACCTCGCCTTTGTCCAGAAGCTAGATCTCGTGGACAAGAAGCTCAGGGCCGAGCAGGTGATCGACCTCTCGTTCCTGAAGGCCGCCCAGGCCAAGGTGGGGATGTACAAGCGGGCTGAGTAGACCGCTCCGCCTCAGGTCCGGTCGCGAATGCGCCCCAGGCTCTCCTCGCGGCCAAGCACCTGCAAGACGTCGAAGATGCCCGGCGAGGTGGATCTGCCCGTCAGCGCAGCCCGCAAGGGCTGGGCGACCTGACCCAGCTTTGCGCCCGTCTCCTCGGCATAGGCGCGCACCACGGCCTCGGCCTCGGCCGCTGTCCAGGAGGTCAGCGCCTCCAGCCTTGGCAGCAGGGCCGCCAGATGCGCCTTGCCGCCCTTGGCGAGGATGTCAGAGGCCTTCTCATCCATCGCGAGAGGTCGTTGATCGAACAAAAAGCGAGCGCCATCAGCAAGTTCGACAAGGGTCTTCGCGCGTTCCTTGAGGCCGCTCATGGCGGCCAGCAGCTTGCCCTTCATAGCTTCGTCGAGCTTGGGGCCGTAGTCCGGGCCCTGAGGCAAATAGGGCAGCGTGGAGACCAGCGCCTCCAGCAGCTCGGCGTCGGAGGCGGCGCGCATGTAGTGGCCGTTCATGTTTTCGAGCTTGGCGTAATCGAACCGCGCTGGCGAGCGGCCGATATGGGCGAGATCGAAGGCCTCGATCATCTGCTCCGTCGTGAAGAACTCCTGATCCCCATGGCTCCAGCCCAGGCGCACCAGATAGTTGCGCAGGGCGGCAGGCAGATATCCCATGGCCCGGTAGGCGTCGACGCCCAGGGCGCCGTGGCGCTTGGAGAGCTTGGCGCCATCAGCTCCATGGATGAGCGGTATGTGGGACATGACCGGCACGTCCCAGCCCATGGCTTGATAGATGTGGGTCTGCCGGGCGGCGTTGGTCAGGTGGTCATCGCCCCGAATGATATGGGTGACGCCCATGTCGTGATCGTCCACTACGACCGCCAGCATATAGGTGGGGTTGCCGTCCGAGCGCAGCAGCACGAGATCGTCGAGATCCTTGTTGGGGAACACGACCCGGCCCTGCACCTTGTCGTCGATGACCGTCTCGCCGGTCTGGGGCGCCTTGAGGCGGATGACGGGTTTCAGCCCACGCGCCTCGGCCTCCGCCGCCTCCGCATCGCCAAGGTCGCGCCAGCGGCCGTCATAGCGGGGCGGCAGCTTGAGGGCGCGGGCCTTCTCGCGCATCTCCTCCAGCTCCTGCTGGGTGGCGTAGCAGCGATAGGCCATGCCCCGCGCCAGCAGCTCACGGGCGATCTCCCGGTGCCGTTCCACGCGAGCATATTGATAGACCGTGTCCCCATCCCACTCGAGGCCGAGCCAGCTCAGCCCGTCGATGATGGCGGCGATGGCGTCCTCGGTGGACCGCTCCCGGTCCGTATCCTCGATTCGCAGCAGCATCCTGCCGCCGTGGCGGCGGGCGTAGAGCCAGTTGAACAACGCCGTGCGTCCCCCGCCAATATGCAGGAACCCCGTGGGGGAGGGAGCGAAGCGGGTTACAACTTGTGCGGTCATCACGGAGCCTTTGGGCGGAGCGGGGCGGGCGGGGGGTCTGTAGCACGGTGGGGGCGTGGCGGAAATGCCCGCCGCGCCAGTTCTTGCCCCGCCTTCGCCCCTTGAGCCCCCCTAGCGCAACAGGGAGGCGTCGTAGAAGCGTGAGACCTCTGCGGATCCCTGCAAATCCCCCTGATCCTTGAGCAGTTTCACCAGGTTTTCAAAGCCGCTGCCCTCAAGCAGGCCTTCACGGTCGAAGGCCTTTATTTTCTGCAGGAAGTCGTAGCTGGATGCGGCGTCCCCGGGATCCGCCTTTGCGGCTTTGATCAGGATGGCGACGGCCTCCTGCTTGTTCTTGGGATCCATGAACCAATCGACGCCTCTCGCCAGGGCCTTGGTGAAGCCCTGAATCGCCGGCTTGTTCTTCTGCGCCCAGGCCAGGTTCACCGAATAGGCGGTGAAGGGCAGGTTCTTCGTGAAGTCGGCGGAGGCGCCCAGTCGGTTGAAGCCGAGACCCTCAGCCTTGAAGTTAAAGGGAGGGAAGAGAATGGTCGCGCCTATGGAGCCTGACGTCAGCGCCGCGAAACGCGAGGCGGTGGAGCCCGCGAAGACATAGTCCACGTCTTTCGGGTCGAGCCCCTTGGCCTTGGCCATATCCTCGAAATAGACGCGGGTGATGTCCTTCGCGCCGCCGATCATCACGGTCTTCTTCGGCAGATCGGCGAAGCTCTTCACATCCTTGGCGCCGAAGACTTCATAAGGCGAGGGGCCAACCTCGATGCGCAGCATGCGCACCGGCGCGCCCTGATCGATGGCGCGGATGGCGTCGGGCATGCCGCTGAGGCTCATATCCGCCGAGCCTGCGGCGAGTTGCTGGATCGCCGCCGAACTCGATTGGGTCACAAGGAACTCGATCTCGACGCCGGCCTCTTTGAAGAAGCCCTTTTCATTGGCGATATAGGCGGGCCAATGGGTGGCGTTGCCGCTGCCCACATCGGCGATGGAGATCTTGTCGAGAGCCATGGCTTGGCCCGCCATCAGGGCGAGCAGGCCGAAAGCCGCGCCGAGGGCGCCGATGCGTTTGCTGGAACCGTTCATGTCCACCTCCACGTCGAAGACTGACAGCGTCCTGCGCAGATCGCGCCACGTCAAGCGAAGGTGTTGGGCTTTGTGCCGCCTTTTCGGGCGATTCGCCCGCGCGGCGCATAAGTTCTGGCGCATATGAAAACGCTCGCCGGGGACGGGCGTCCGTTATCGGCGAACCGCCCTCAGGCCTTCAGCACCCTCTGCACGCGCTCCGCCGTGAAGGGCAGGTGACGCAGGGGCTTGCCGGTGAGGCGATGCGCCGCGTTGGCGACGGCGGCGGCCACGAAGGGGTTGCCCACCTCGCCCGAGCCCCTTGGGGCGGTGTCAGTCTCTATGAACTTGACCTCCATCACCTCAGGCAGGTCCGACATGCGCATCAGGTTCTAATCGTGGAAATTGGATTGTTCCACGACGCCGTCCTTGATGCCGATTTGCAGCAGCACGCCGCCATCGCCCACCACGCAATGTTTCCAGCCGAGGACCTTGCCGTTCTCGTCCTGCGCCGCCTCCACGCACTGGCGGGACTGCGGACGGAACATGCCCTTGGCGATGTCCTCCTGGCGGGACCAGATCAGCTTGACGGGCCTTCAGTCCAAGGAAATCTGATCGGACGGCCGAATCTCAGTGAGCGAGGGAATTAGCGGCTTTGCTGTGGCGAAGCGCCCGAATGGGTGAGTGAAAGGGAGGCCGGGCTCCATGGCTTCGCAATGGCCTTGAAGCCGGGAACCTGGCAGGCCTTGGGGGAAGTCAGTAAGTGGCTGAAAAGATTGGCTCCCCGAGCAGGACTCGAACCTGCGACCATTCGATTAACAGTCGAATGCTCTACCAACTGAGCTATCGGGGATCACGCCGAGGCGTGACGGGCTTGTAGCAACTCGCGATGCGCTTGCAAAGCTATTTATTGGGTCCCTCGCCGTTATTTCAACCATTGGAAACGAAATCGTTCATTCGCGCAGGTTCGCCTTGCCGGGGAGGTTGTTTCCTTGCTATGAGGCTCTCGCTCCGGGCCGTGGCCCGCGGCGGCCTCGTGGCGGAGTGGCTACGCAGAGGACTGCAAATCCTTGCACCCCGGTTCGATTCCGGGCGAGGCCTCCAAAATTTCCTCCTGAAAACAAAGATTTGTAGGGCGCGACCCAAGGTGTCGCGCCAGATGTTCTGTAGCTTTTTTGCAACTGTAAACATTGCCTGTGAGTCATTTTAAGAAACAATTGAAATAATATTTTTGGAAAAAACTCAGTTGAGCTATTGACGTAACGTCTGATTTCGCTCCAGATTTCGTAAAGATGCTTTCGCGTTTCGATGCCTTGCAGATTTGTTACAAAACTTGCCGGGCCTCTATAGCAAATATGGATTTCGCCTGTGACCATCATTCTCTCGATCAAGGTTCAGGACGGCGTGGTGATGGCCAGCGACAGCGCTGTGCTTCATCGCGGTCATCTCTATGCGAACGCCGAGAAGAATATTCAGCTGGTCAAAGGGTTGCCCATTGGCGTCCTGATCAGCGGGGATGGGGCGGTCGGCTCGCGCGCGCTCACCTCCATCATGCAGGATTTCAGCGTGCGGGCGGCGCTGCGGGGCAGCGCGTGCTTCGTCGACAAAGGCTCCTACACGCTGCAGGAGGTCTCGATCAAATTGCGGGATTATATTCTGGAGGTCTCGCAATCGTCCCTTTCTCCTATTCGAAGCGCGCTGATTCTCAGCGGCTATTCCGCCGACGCGTCCTTGCCGGAAACCTGGTCGATTCGTTTTGATGGCCTCGATCCCCTTGAGCCCGAACTCGTTTGGGGCGAGGATGAGTACGGCCTGAGCTGGGAAGGGCAGGCGGGCTGCATCAATCGGCTTCTGGGCGATGTGCCCCATGCGGGCTTCAATGAGGCCGCAGCCCAGTTGGCGGAAGTCTCTCTGTTCAATCAGAACAGCAGCGAGCCGCAGACCGATGAGATGGACAGCCCCATGCTGGTCACGCCGGGGATGCCCCTGCTGGATGCGGTGGATGTGGCGCGTTTCCTGATGGAGACCTCGCTGGCCTTCGAGCGTCTGCGGGCGGACCGGCAGCTCAAGACTATCGGCGGTCCGGTGGATCTGGCCGTGATCACGCGCCATGAGGGTTTTCGCTGGGTTCAGCGCAAGCGCATTCCCTCCATCAGGACCAAGTCTCAAGGCTTCAGGCTTGAGTTCCCGAAGCGCTAGGAATTTTTGGCTACCAAAAAGTCAAAAGTTCAACAATATCAACAAGAAAGCCGCTTTCACGAGCGGCTTTTTTTGTTGTACACGTGTTGTACAGAACGGAAAAAGAACTAAAACTAGGCTAGGAATAATCAAAATCTGACAGCATTTTTTTACAGGGCTTTTACAGGCGCTGGGAACGGGTTGTACAGATTTTGCGAAAAAACACGCGACTGAACGTTGATT
>CANGTC010000196.1 GCA_947456505.1 Beijerinckiaceae bacterium | reverse complement strand
GGTCAGGTGTTGTCGCGCCGCTACGGCGAGGCGGCGGCGCGGATCCCTCGTGTGATTCTGTTCGCTTCGAGCCAAATGGATTTGGCATTGGGGCGGGCAAATGTGATACATGCAGCGCTGAAGACGGGCCCTGCAGCGGAAGCATTCTTGGCGCGGGCCCGGCGGCTGACCCTCTACCGAGGACTGGCGGAACCGGTTTTGGCGGCGGATGCCGAGGAAAAACAAGGCTCTGGATCACACGCGGATCCAGCGGCGGACAGTATGGCGAACGGGCTTGGCCCTGGGATCCGAAACGAATGAGTGAAACGAAGAATTCCGGCGACAAGACCCTGACGGTCGCACCAAAGACACTGTCCCTCAAGCGGCCGGTGGAGCACGGCGTCGTGCGTCAGAGCTTCTCCCATGGCCGCACCAAGGCTGTCGTGGTCGAGACCGTGAAGCGCCGGACCATAGGTCCTGGCGCAACGCCTGCGGCTCCTGTGGTCGCCAAGGCGCCCGCTCCGGCCGCTGCGCCGCCACCTGCGGCGGCGCCCGCCGCTCCGGCGGTTGCGCCTGCCGCTCCGGTTCCCGCGCCCGCGCCAGTTGCGGCTCCCGCACCTGCTCCGGCCGCCGTCGCGGCCCCTGCGCCTCGTCCTGAACCCGTTGCGGCGCCTGCGCCTGCCGCAGCTCCAGTCCCCCCGCGTCCAGCTCCAGCTGCGGCCCCTGCTCCAGTGGCGGCTCGGCCTGCCGCTGCCGCCGCCCCGGCTCCAGCGTCCGCCCGTCCGGCTGCCGCTCCTGCGGCGCCGGCCCGCCCTGCGCCTGCGGCGCCCCGTGGCCCGACTGCGGCGCCGCGCGGCGCCCAGCCCAATCGGCCAGCGGCGCCTGGACGTTCCGCTGGCGGCATGGTGCTGCGCACCCTGACCGACGCAGAGCGTGAGGCGCGCGAGCGCGCTCTCGTCGATGCGCGCGGCCGTGAAGAAGAAGATCGCCGTCGCGCCGAACTCGAGGCCATCGCCCGCGCCGAGCGCGAAGCGCGCGAAAAGATCGAGCGCGAGGCCGCCGAGGCCCGCAAGAAGGAAGAAGAGGCCCGCCGCAGCCAGGACGCCGAGGTCCGGCGCCGTTCCGAGCAGGAGGCCGCGCGCCGTCTGGCTGGCGGCCAGCCCGCTCCGCCGCCGCCGCCTGGCGCGCGCAAATCCGTGCAGCCTCTGGCCGGCGCCTCCGCCAACGAGCCTGCGGCGACAGCGACCGCGACCTCGGCCGCCGCGCCCGGCGCGCGCCGCTTGAACGAGACCGAAGAGGAAAAGCGGGTCATTCGCCGTCCCGGTCTGCCCACCAAGGTCATTCTGCCGCCCGCCAAGCCGGCGCGGGGCGCCGAGGTCAAGACGCGCGGTCGCCTCACCGTCACCAACGCCGTGGCGGAGGAGGAGGAGCGGACGCGTTCGGTCGCATCCTTCCGTCGCCGCATGCAGCGCCTGACCGGGCGCGGCGGCCAGCAGCAGAAGGAAAAGCTGCAGCGCGAGGTCATCCTGCCGGAGACCATCACCATCCAGGAGCTCGCCAACCGCATGTCGGAGCGCGCCGTGGACGTGATCAAGCTGCTCATGCGCCAGGGTGAAATGCGCAAGATCACCGACGTGATCGACGCTGATACGGCGCAGCTGATCGCCGAGGAGATGGGCCACACGGTCAAGCGCGTGGCGGAGTCAGACGTGGAGGAGGGCCTCTTCGATACGCCCGACACCGACGAGCATCTGGTTCCCCGTCCCGCCGTCGTCACCATCATGGGCCATGTCGATCACGGCAAGACCTCGCTGCTCGACGCTATTCGGCACGCCAATGTGGTTTCCGGCGAAGCTGGCGGCATCACCCAGCATATCGGCGCCTATCAGGTGAAGGCGCCCGGCGGCGTCCCCATCACTTTCATCGACACCCCCGGCCACGCCGCCTTCACCGCCATGCGCGCCCGCGGCGCCAAGGTGACGGATATCGTTGTTCTGGTGGTGGCGGCTGACGATGGCGTCATGCCCCAGACGGTTGAGGCGATCAGCCACGCCAAGGCGGCCGGCGTGCCGCTGATCGTGGCGATCAACAAGATCGACAAGCCTGACTCCAAGCCCGAGCGCGTGCGCAGCGAATTGCTTCAATATGAAGTGCAGGTCGAAAGCCTCGGCGGCGACACGCTCGAAGTTGAGGTCTCCGCGCTCAAGAAGCTGAATCTCGACAAGCTGCTTGAGGCCATCGCCTTGCAGGCGGAATTGCTCGATCTGCATGCCAACCCCGACCGCCCGGCCGAAGGCACGGTCATCGAGGCGCGGCTGGATCGCGGCCGTGGCCCCGTGGCCACCGTTCTGGTGCAGCGTGGCACGCTTGCGGTGGGCAATATCATCGTGGCGGGCTCCCAGTGGGGCCGTGTTCGCGCCCTGCTCGACGACAAGGGCGCTCATATGGCCTCGGCCCCGCCCTCCTTCCCCGTGGAAGTGCTCGGCTTCTCCGGAGCTCCTGAGGCGGGCGACCGCATGGCGGTGGTGGACAGCGAGGCCCGCGCCCGTGAAGTCACCGAATACCGCGAGCGTCAGAAGCGCGAGAAGGCCGCCGTGCGCGGCGGTTCGGCGCGTGGTTCGCTCGCCGATATGATGTCCCAGCTCAAGACGGCGGGCCGCAAGGAATTCCCGCTGGTCATCAAGGGCGACGTGCAAGGCTCCGTCGAGGCGATCATGGCCGCCCTCGACAAGCTCGGCACCGAGGAGGTTGGCGCGCGCATCGTCCATGCGGGCGTCGGCGGCATCAGCGAGTCCGATATTTCGCTGGCCGAGGCTTCGGGCGCCGCCGTCATCGGCTTCAACGTGCGCGCCTATAAGGAAGCGGCGGAACTGTCCGAGCGCGCCGGCATCGAGATCCGCTATTACAACATCATCTACAACCTCGTGGATGACGTGAAGGCGGCCATGTCCGGCCTGCTCTCGCCGACTCTTCGCGAAGACATGCTCGGCAACGCCGAGATCCTCGAAGTCTTCAATATCACCAAGGTCGGCAAGGTCGCGGGCTGCCGCGTCAGCGACGGCCGTGTGGAGCGCGGCGCAAATGTGCGCCTCATCCGCGACCGCGTGGTGGTGCACGAGGGCAAGCTCTCGACGCTCAAGCGCTTCAAGGACGAGGTCAAGGAAGTCGTGTCCGGTCAGGATTGCGGCATGGCTTTCGAGGGCTATCAGGACATGCGCGCGGGCGACGTCATCGAATGCTACCGCGTCGTGGAGGTGAAGCGCAGCCTGTAAGGCCGCGCTTCTCCCGCCTGGCTCAAATGTTTCGGGCATTAGAGCTCGGCCATCTTGTCCCGCGCCGCAAATAGGCGTATCTCCCGCCGCCGTCTGTCCCTGCCGATCATCATCGGCAGGCCCCGGGCGGTGGCGCAAAAACCGCGATACCTGAACGTTCATATGCATGCGCCCGCCAGGCCGGACCTTGATCAGGCATGGCGCGCCACCTTCGGGCCTCGAAAGGGGCGCGGAGCTTCCGGAGTCGATGACTGATGTCGCGAGCCCATCACAGCAACAGTGGCGAGCCGTCCCAGCGCATGCTGCGCGTGGCTGAATTGATTCGTCATTCCATGGCCGAATTGCTTGCGCGCGGAAATGTTCTGGATCCGGTTCTGGAGACCAATGTGGTCACGGTTCCGCGCGTGCGCATGAGCCCTGATCTCAAGCTTGCGACCATTTTCGTGATGCCTTTGGGCGGCCAGAATGGCGCAGAGGTGATTGCGGCGCTGGAGCGGCACAAGAAATTCCTGCGCGGCGAGGTCAGCCGCAAAATCAATCTGAAGTTCGCCCCCGAGCTTCGCTTTCGCATGGACGAGTCCTTTGACAACGCGGCCAGGATCGACGCCTTGTTGAACTCCCCCAAGGTGCGCGGCGACCTTGAGGATCCATCCTGAGCCGGCCGCACCCGCGCCATCCCATCAGATAAAGAAGAGACAGATGAACCAGCGCCGCTCCACGCGGGTCGACATCAACGGCTGGATCGTGCTCGACAAGCCCGTCGGCATGACCTCGACCCACGCCGTCTCGCGCCTCAAGCGCATTTTCAACGCCAAGAAGGCGGGCCATGCGGGCACGCTGGACCCTTTGGCTTCCGGCATCCTGCCTGTCGCCTTTGGCGAAGCCACCAAGACCGTGCCCTTCGTGCAGGACGGCGAGAAGGCCTATCGCTTCACCGTGCGCTGGGGCGTCGAGACCGACAGCGACGATTCCGACGGCGCGGTGGTGCGCACGACCGATCTGCGCCCCGGTCCCGATCAGGTGGCCGGTGCGCTCGCCTATTTCACGGGCACGATCATGCAGATTCCGCCCGCCTATTCGGCCATCAAGATCAATGGCGAGCGCGCCTATGATCTGGCCCGCGACGGCGAAGAGGTGATCCTCGCTCCCCGGCCCGTGACCATCAATTCCCTGGAGCTGATCTCCTCCACCGAGGACGAGGCGGTGCTGGAGGCCCAATGCACCAAGGGCACCTATGTGCGGGCCATCGCGCGCGACCTTGGCCGCCATCTGGGCTGCCTTGGCCATGTGACGGCCCTGCGCCGCACAAGGGTCGGGCCCTTCACGGAAGTTGATCTCGTAGAGCTCCCGGAGCTGGAGGAAGAGCGGCAGGATCCCTTCAGCCTCATGCTGCCGGTGGAGGCGGGCCTCACGGAGGTCGCCTGCATCGTGGTGGATCGGGATGGGGCGGCGCGGTTGCGCCGGGGCCAGTCGATCATCCTGCGTGGCCGCGACGCCACTGCGGGGGGCGCCGCCTATGCTGCCTGCGGCGGCGTGCCTGTGGCTTTCGGCGAGGTGACCCAGGGCGAGCTCGTGCCCTCCCGGGTGTTCAACCTGCCGTTCTGACGCTTTCGCCATCTTGGGGTGGCCTTCCCCGCAAAATCGTGTATAAGCCGCGCAGCGCGGGGCCATCCCCGCGCTAATCGTGTTTGGACCTTGCTGGACGACATCCCGGCCAGGCCCTTGAAGTCATCAAAGCCTTCCGCCCTGCGGAGGGCGCCACCGGAAAGGACATACGATGTCGATTACTGCAGAGCGCAAGCAGGCGTTGATCAAAGAGCATGGCGCCAAGGCTGGCGACACGGGTTCGCCCGAGGTTCAGGTGGCGATCCTGACCGAGCGCATCACCAACCTCACCGAGCACTTCAAGACCCACGTCAAGGACAACCATTCCCGTCGTGGTCTGCTCAAGCTGGTCTCCCAGCGCCGCCAGCTTCTCGACTATGTGAAGCGTCGCGACGAGCCCCGCTACAAGGCTCTCATCGAGCGTCTCGGCATCCGCCGCTGATCTCGCAGCCGGTTCACGCCGGCGCAATGGCTGCGGGCGAAGGCGCCCTCAGCCTTTCCGGAGATCGGGCCTCTGGCCCGCTCCGGCGGGAACGGCGGCATGGGGTCGTCGTTTCAACAGGGAAGATCCCTGCGCCATGCGGCAGGATCGCCGGACGCTGTTTCCCAGGCCCGCCCAATCGCGGCTCTCCAGCTTCTCGCCGTCTTGCTCATGGCCTCGCGCGCTTCCCGCGTCATGAAAGATGTACGATATGTTCGAAATCCATCGTGAAGAACTCGACTGGGCCGGCCGTAAGCTGGTCCTCGAAACGGGCCGGGTGGCCCGTCAGGCCGACGGCGCCGTGTGGGCGAGCTATGGCGAGACCACAGTGCTGGCCACCGTCGTTTCCGCCAAGAAGCCGAAACCCGGCGTGGACTTTTTCCCCCTCACCGTGAACTATCAGGAAAAGGCCTTCGCGGCTGGCCGCATTCCCGGCGGCTATTTCAAGCGCGAGGGTCGTCCCTCCGAGCGTGAGACGCTGATCTCCCGCCTGATCGACCGTCCCATCCGTCCCCTTTTCCCCGAGGGCTATCGCCACGACACCCAGGTGGTCGTCACGGTTCTGTCCCATGACCTCGAGAACGATCCGGACATCCTGTCCATGGTCGCCACCTCCGCCGCGCTGACCCTCTCGGGCATTCCCTTCATGGGCCCCGTGGGCGCCGCGCGCGTCGGCTATATCAATGGCGCGCTGAAGCTGAACCCCACCATCGACGAGATGAAGGACTCAGCCCTCGAGCTCGTGATGGCCGGCACCGCCGACGCCGTCCTCATGGTGGAGTCGGAAGCCAAGGAGCTTTCCGAAGAGACCATGCTCGAAGCCGTCATGACCGGCCATCGCGGCTTCCAGGCCGTGGTTGACGCCATCATTCGCCTCGCGGAGAAGGCCGCCAAGGAGCCGCGCGAGCTGGTATTGCCCGCCAAGAGCGAGATCGAGGCCGCTGTTTCGGCTATCGCCGAAGCGGATCTGCGCGAAGCCTACAAGAAGACCGTCAAGCAGGAGCGCTACGCCGCCGTCGACGCCGTGAAGGCGAAGATGATGGCCGAGCTCTTCCCCGAGGGTCAGGACGGCAAGTTCGACAAGCAGCTCGTCGGCGAGGTCTTCCATGACCTGCAGGCGAAGGTCGTGCGCAACAACATCCTCGACACCGGCATCCGCATCGACGGGCGCGACGTGCGCACCGTGCGCCCGATCCTGGCGCAGGTCGGCGTGCTGCCGCGTACCCATGGTTCGGCGATCTTCACACGCGGCGAGACGCAGGCGCTGGTTGTGGCGACTCTGGGCACCGGCGAGGACGAGCAGTTCATCGACTCCCTGGAAGGCACCTACAAGGAGCGCTTCCTGCTCCACTACAACTTCCCTCCCTACTCCGTCGGCGAGACCGGCCGCATGGGTTCGCCCGGCCGTCGCGAAATCGGCCATGGCAAGCTCGCCTGGCGCGCCGTGCGCCCGATGCTGCCGACCCAGGCCGAGTTCCCCTACACGATCCGCGTCGTGTCGGAGATCACGGAATCCAACGGCTCCTCCTCCATGGCCACGGTCTGCGGCTCCTCGCTGGCGCTGATGGATGCGGGCGTGCCCCTGAAGCGTCCCACGGCGGGCATCGCCATGGGCCTCATACTCGAGGGTGAGCGCTTTGCGGTCCTCTCCGACATTCTCGGCGACGAGGATCACCTCGGCGATATGGACTTCAAGGTGGCCGGTACAGATCATGGCGTCACATCTCTCCAGATGGACATCAAGATCGCCGGCATCACCGAAGAGATCATGCGCGTCGCCCTCGCCCAGGCGAAGGACGGCCGTCTGCATATTCTCGGCGAGATGAGCAAGGCGCTGACCGGC
>CANGTC010000195.1 GCA_947456505.1 Beijerinckiaceae bacterium | reverse complement strand
GATCGGCCCCGTGGCCGCCTTCAAGATCGCGGTGACCGTGGCGCGCCTGCCCAAGACCCGCTCGGGCAAGATCCTGCGCGGCACCATGAAGAAGATCGCCGATGGCGACGAGTGGACCGCGCCCGCCACGATTGATGATCCCGCGATCCTGGACGAGATTCAGGCGTCGTTGAAGGCGAAGGGGGTATAGCCCCTTCGTTCTTTACAAGGTCGAATATTGGAAACAACCGCGCCTGCGTCCGCATACGCCGCCGGCAGCCTTATTCCTTGACCTTGAGGTCCTTGAGCTTGGAGAAGACCGAGTCGACGTCGAACTCGTCCTGCTCCTCGTGCGCGGGAGCCGAGGGCTGGCTCTTGCCGAATACGTCTTCCTGGCTGAAGCTCTGCTCGGGACGGGGCCCGGTGGTGATCTCGGCGGATAGCAGCATGGCGCCCTGATCGAGGGCCTGCTGAGGACGCTCCTTGTTGCCGCGCGCGACCTCCATGTCGAGGTCCAACTGCGAGCACATGCCCAGAGTTACTGGATCCATGGGCGTCAGATTGGCCGCGTTCCAGTGGGTGCGCTCGCGGATCGATTGCAGGGTGGTCTTGGTGGTGCCTGCGAGGCGCATGATCTGCGCGTCCTTGAGCTCGGGATGGTTGCGCAGCAGCCAGAGGATCGCATTCGGGCGATGCTCCCGGCGGGACTTCGGCGTGTAGCGTTTGCCGCGCGACTTCATCTCGGGGATGCTCACCTTGGAGACGGCGAGGCGCAGATGATAGCTGGCGTTTGCCTCGCCGCGCGCAATCTCTTCGCGGGTGAGCTGGTTGGAGGTGATGGGGTCATGACCCTTGATCCCCGCCGCCACTTCGCCATCGGCGATTCCCTTCACTTCAAGCGGATGAAGTTTGCAGAAATCGGCGATCTGATCGAAGGTCAGCGAGGTGTTCTCAACAAGCCACACGGCCGTCGCCTTTGGCATCAGCGGGGCGTCGCTCATCAGCAATCTCCTTTGCGCGACAGTCGCGCAGCGTGTTTCGGGTCAGGCGCGAGCCCCGCCGGGCTTTCGCCTGGCTGAGGCTACAGCCTCAAACTCGACATCCATGATGGGAAGACCAAGATATAAGCTCCCGGCCCGGGGAAAGCAACGATTCCGTGACGAAGGCCCGCAATTCCCCTTTACAGGGTCAAAACCACCTTGCCGATGTGCTGGGAGGTCTCGAGCCGCGCATGGGCCATGGCGGCTTCCGCCAAGGTGAAGGTCGAGTCCATCACGGGGCGGATCTGGCCGGCCTCGATCAGGGGCCAGACCTTTTCGCGCAGAGCGGCCGCGATGGCGGCTTTCTGCGGCACGGTGCGCGGGCGCAGGGTGGAGCCCATGTGACGGATGCGCCGCTGGCTCATGTAGCGCAGGTCCACCTTGGACCCCTGCATCATGGCGATCTGGGTCACGCGCCCGTCCATGGCGGCGCATTGGTGGTTGCGCTCCACATAGGGGCCGCCGACCATGTCGAGGATCACGTCAGCCCCATGGCCGCCGGTGATTTCCTTCACGGCGGGCACGAAGTCGGTGGTCTTGTAGTTGATCGCCGCATCCGCGCCGAGCTTGAGGCAGGCGTCGCATTTCTCGTCCGAACCGGCGGTCACGATGACCTTCGCGCCAAAGGCCTTGGCCAGCATGATGGCCGTGGTGCCGATGCCGGAGCTGCCCCCGTGGATCAGCAGCCATTCCCCCGCCTTCAGCCCGGCCATGTCGAACACATTGACCCAGACCGTGAAGAAGGTTTCGGGCAGGGCGGCCGCCTCCACCATAGATAGTCCCTTGGGAACCGGCAGGGCGTGGCTCTCGTGGACGGCGCAGTATTCCGCATAGCCGCCCCCATGGGCCAGCGCGCAGACCTTGTCGCCGAGCTTCCAGGCCGTGACGCCCGCGCCAAGGCCCACGACCTCGCCGGCGATTTCAAGGCCCGGCAGGTCGGAAGCGCCGGGGGGCGGGGGATAGCGGCCCTCGCGCTGGGACAGATCGGGACGGTTGACGCCCGCCGCCGCCACCTTGACCAGAATGTCTCCCGGGCCGGGCTGGGGTGTGGGGCGCTGCTCGGCCACCAGAACCTCGGGGCCGCCGGGGCGGGAAATGGCGATGGCGGTCATGGTCGTGGGCACTGTCATGGCGAGGATCCCCAAGCTTTTCGTTTCCTTCGAAGTACCCCCGTTGCGCGCTGGGGGCAACGGTCTCTTGCGCCGGCGCGACGGGGCGCCATAATCGAGGGGCTGCAGCGGGAGATCCACCATGGCCTTGTTCGACGAAGCCGACCCTTTCGGAAGGGCGCCCAAGGCCCCGCCGGTGCATGAGATCGGGCAGGCCCTCGACGCGCTCTCGGTGTCGGAACTGGCTGAGCGAATTGAAATTCTGCAGGCCGAAATCGCGCGGCTCGAGGCCATGCGCGTCTCCAAGGAGGCCTCCAAACGCGCTGCTGACGCCTTCTTCAAACAGGGCTGAGGCCGCGTCGTTAACCTTAATACAAGGTTACCAGTACGGGGCGCCGCGTTCGGCGCTACTATGGCCGAAATTCCGCAGATCCCTGCGGTTTGTGGTCAGCGAGTTCCCATGTCCACCAGAGCATCAGGCGTTGTCGAGCCCTTTGGCGCGGTTTCCTTCGGGCAGAAGCTTGCGGGGTCGGAAGCCTTCAAGAGCCTTTTCAAGGAAGGCATGTATCTGGTGGAAATGTCCGCCGCCTATCTGGATGGGCCCGGGCGGCTCGAAGCCAAGGCCCTGCCGCGCGCGGTCGCGCTGGCCTACGCCTCTGAAAGCATGCGCCTCACCACCCGCCTCATGCAGATGGCCTCCTGGCTTTTGATGCAGCGGGCCGTGAATGAGGGCGAAATGACCCCCGTTCAGGCCATGCAGGAAAAGAACAAGGTGAAGCTCACGCGCCAGGAGCTCTCCTGCGACCATGAGACCTTCGCCACCCTCCCGGAGGTGCTCCAGGATCTCTGTGACCAGTCGATCCGGCTGCAATCGCGCATCATTCACCTAGACGCGCTGCTGTACCCCGCCCCCGCCTCCACAAGCCGCCTCGCCCGTCCCATCGCCATCGAATCCCAACTGGCGATGTTGCGTGAGGCTTTTGATGGGCGTGTGGGGTGAGCTTTCGCTTTCCCGATCAGGGACCAGAACGCAAAAAACCCCGGCAATGCCGGGGTTTTTCGTTTGGAAACAGTGGCTTACTTGCGTGCGCCGATGCTGCCGAAGCGCGAGGTGAAGCGCGACAGGCGGCCGCCGCGGTCGAGCAGCTGCTGGGTGCCGCCGGTCCAGGCCGGGTGCGTCTTGGGGTCAATGTCAAGGTTGAGCGTGTCGCCCTCCTTGCCGTAGGTGGAGCGGGTCATGTATTCCGTTCCATCGGTCATGACGACTTTGATGAAATGGTATTGGGGATGGATATCGGCCTTCATCGTCTGTTCCTTCGACAAAGTTATGGTCAGGACGCGCCGAAGGGGACGACACGGCCGGAAGGGGGTTCCCAAGGATGGGGTCGCGCCCCTATACCGCAGGAGCGGCGGGCAAACAAGGCGCCATGACGCGCAGGCTGACAGGTAAACAGGGGCGAGGCCCCGGGATTGAGCGATGACGGATACGGCTACATCCATGACGCCCGCCAAGAGGCCCCGCGCCTCCCTGAAGGCGCTGGTCCCTTTGCTGCCCTACGCCGGGCGTTATCGCCTGTGGATCGCGGGCGCCCTGACGGCGCTGGTCATCGCCGCCGGCGCCACCCTTTCCGTGCCGATCGCGGTGCGGCGCATGATCGACCACGGCTTCGCCACCGAAAATTCCGGCGTCATCACCCAATATTTTCTCGCCATGCTGCTGGTGGTGGGCGTTCTGGCCCTGGCCTCGGGCACGCGGTATTTTCTGGTCATCACCCTTGGCGAGCGGGTGGTCGCCGATCTGCGCGCCGATGTCTTCGCCCATCTGGCCAGGCTCGATCCGGTCTTCTATGACACCGCCCAGTCCGGCGAGCTGGTGTCGCGGCTCACCGCCGACACGACGCAGATGAAATCCGCCTTCGGCTCCTCGGCCTCCACGGCGCTGCGCAATTTCTTCATGTTCATCGGCGCCATCGGCATGATGATTTACACGAGCCCCAAATTGTCGGGCCTCGTGCTGGTGGCGATCCCGGTCATCGTGCTGCCCCTGTTCATGTCAGGGCGTTCCGTGCGCCAACGCTCGCGCGCTGCGCAGGACACTCTTGCAGAGGCCACGGCCTTCGCCGCCGAAAGCCTCGGCGCCATGCGCACCATGCAGGCCTTCGTGGCGGAAAAGCTGACTATCGGGCGCTTCCGTCGAGCGGTCGAGGCTTCCTATGACGCCGCCCGCGCCGCCACCCTGGCGCGCGCCATCCTCACCACGGTGGCGATCTTCCTCGCCTTCGCCAGCGTCGTGGCGGTGCTGTGGCTGGGCGCGCAGGATGTCATCGCAGGCCGCATCACCGGCGGGCTCCTGTCGCAATTCGTGCTTTCGGCGGTACTGGGCGCGAGCGCGCTTGGCCAATTGTCGGAGGTCTGGAGCGAATTGTCGGCCACCGCCGGCGCCGCCGGGCGCATCGCCGAAATTCTGGCGGTCCAGCCCATGATCGTGGCGCCCGCTAACCCGATTCCCTTGCCGCAGCCCGCTCAGGGCCATGTCGCCTTTGACGATGTGGGCTTCGCCTATCCTACCCGCCCCGCCGATCCGGCGCTTGCGGGGCTGAGCTTCACGGTCGAGCCCGGGGAGACCGTGGCCATCGTTGGGCCATCGGGGGCGGGCAAGTCGACGATCTTCCAGTTGCTGATGCGCTTCTATGATCCGCAAAGCGGCTCCATCCGTCTCGACGGGGTCGATCTGCGCGCCGCCGATCCGGCTGAGGTGCGCGGGCGCCTCGCCCTTGTGCCGCAAGATCCCGTGATCTTCGGGGCCAGCGTGGCTGATAATATCCGCTACGGCCGCCCTGACGCGAGCGACGCCGATATGCGCGCCGCCGCCGAGCGGGCCGCCGCCGATGAATTCATCCGCGCCCTGCCGGAGGGCTACGACACCCTCATTGGCGAGCGCGGCGTGACCCTGTCAGGCGGCCAGCGCCAGCGCCTCGCCATCGCCCGCGCGGTGCTGCTGGACGCCCCCGTGCTGCTGCTCGACGAGGCGACCTCCGCGCTCGATGCGGAGAATGAGACCCTGGTGCAGAAGGCGCTGGAAAACATCATGAAGGGCCGCACCACCATCGTCATCGCCCATCGCCTGGCGACGGTGCTGTCGGCGGACCGCATTCTGGTGGTGGATCAGGGCCGCATCGTCGAAGAGGGCGCCCACGCGGACCTCGTCGCCCGCGGCGGCCTCTACGCGCGCCTGGCCCGCCTGCAATTCGAGATGGGCGCTGCGGCGCTCGGGGATCGGGTGAAGGCGGCGGAGTAGGCGGAGTAGGCGGTCGGAATTAGGCAGTCGGCATTCGGGCGCTCATGCCTGAAGATTGTTCTTGAAACTAAGTGCTTGATTCAAAAACCTTACTGCCGACTGCCCAAATCACCCACCCATCTTCTTCACGAGCGCGTCCGAAATCTCGAAATTGGCGTAGACGTTCTGCACGTCGTCGTTGTCCTCGAGGTTGCCGATCAGCTTGAGGATCTTTTCGCCCGCTTCATCGTCCACGGTGATGGTGTTCTGCGGCTTCCAGACGAGCTTTGACTTGCGGGGCTCGCCGAATTTCGCTTCCAGCGCCTTGGCCACCTCCGCGAAGCTCTCGAGGGTGGTGACGACCTCGTGGCCCTCCTCGCCGGAGCTGACGTCATCGGCGCCCGCCTCGATGGCGGCCTCCATGACCGCGTCTTCGGAGCCGACCGAGCCGGGATATTCGATCGAGCCCACATGGTCAAACATGAAGGAGACGGCGCCGGTCTCCGCCAGCGCCCCGCCCGCCTTGGTGAAATAGGAGCGCACCTCGCCCGCCGTGCGGTTGCGGTTGTCGGTCAGCGCCTCGATGATGACCGCCACGCCGCCGGGGGCGTAGCCCTCATAGCGCACCTCGTCATAGTTTTCGCTGTCGCCGCCCGAGGCCTTCTTGATGGCGCGCTCGATATTGTCTTTCGGCATGTTTTCCGCGCGGGCCGCCAGCACCGCGAGCCGCAGGCGCGGATTCATGGCGGGGTCGGGCATGCCCATCTTGGCGGCGACCGTGATTTCGCGGGCAAACTTGGAGAAGAGCTTGGAGCGGATCGCGTCCTGCTTGCCCTTCTTGTGCATGATATTCTTGAACTGGCTATGACCTGCCATGTCTTCCCCTGCGCGTTCGGACGTCCAAAACCGATTTTGACCGCCTTATATGACGGGAAGCTCAGCAAATCAAAAGGCCATGGTCCGCCGCATGTAGCCGTCGAAATCACTCAACCCCAGAACCCCGGAACCGCCTCCATCAGGCGCCCGCCCAGCCGCACGGGAGCGATCTTGAGGGCGAGGCCGGTCTTGTCATCGGTCTCCACCGCCACGCCGCACAGGGTCGCGGGGCCCAGCGCGGGCTCGAAGCGGCCTTGCGAGATCTTGCGGGTGAATCGTTGCAGGGGCTCGCCCTTGTCCATGCCGATCACCGAATCATAATCGCCGGTCATGCCTGCGTCCGTGAGATAGGCGGTGCCATGGGGCAGGATCTGGGCGTCGGCGGTGGGGGCGTGGGTATGGGTGCCCACCACCAGGGACGCCCGACCATCGCAGAAATGACCCATGGCGTATTTCTCGCTCGTGGTCTCGCAGTGGATGTCCACCAGCGCCGCGTCGCAGGCCAGGCCCAGCGGGCAGGCGGCGAGCTCCCGCTCCACCCCCGCGAAGGGATCGTCCAGCGGGTCCATGAAGACCCGGCCCATGACATTCATCACCAGCACGCGGGCGCCGTTCTGGGCCTCCAGCAGATTGGCGCCGCGCCCTGGCGTGCCTGCGGGATAGTTCAGGGGGCGGATGAGGCGCGGCTCGCGGGCGATGAAGACCAGCGCCTCCTTCTGGTCCCAGGCGTGGTTGCCGAGCGTCACGCAATCGGCGCCCGCCTCGATGATCTCCCCACAGATGGCCTCGGTGATGCCAAAGCCCCCCGCCGCGTTCTCCCCATTCACCACCACGAAATCGAGCTTCCAGTCCCGGCGCAGGCCGGGCAGGCGGTTGAGGAGGATGTCGCGCCCGGCGCGGCCCACGATGTCGCCGATGAAGAGAATCCGCATGGGGTCAGTCTGTCCTGCAATCGATC
>CANGTC010000194.1 GCA_947456505.1 Beijerinckiaceae bacterium | reverse complement strand
TGCGCTTCCACCAGAAGGTGGAGCAGGCGCGCGACTATGGGCTGGCCCGATGAGCCGCCGCGTCGTCGCCTATACGGATGGCGCCTGCTCGGGCAATCCGGGGCCGGGAGGTTGGGGCTGCATCCTCTCCTGGGACGAGCATGTGCGGGAAATGTCCGGCGGCGAGCCGCTGACGACCAACAACCGCATGGAACTGATGGCCGCCATCGTGGCGCTGGAGACCCTCAAACGCCCCTGCGATGTGGACGTTTTTACAGACTCCACCTATGTGCGCGACGGCGTCATGGGCTGGATCCACGGCTGGAAGCGCAATGGCTGGATGACCTCGGCGAAAAAGCCGGTCAAGAATGTGGAACTGTGGAAGCGCCTCGACGAAGCGACTGGCCGCCACAATGTCGAATGGCATTGGGTGAAGGGCCATGCGGGCCATGATCTCAACGAGCGCGCGGATGAACTGGCCCGCGAGGGCATGGCGCCGTTCAAGAAGCGCTGAAACGAAAACAGCCGACCCGAAGGTCGGCTGTTCGCGATGGATTTTATACGCTCAGACCTGCTCGAGCATCGCTGCGGCGCCGGAAGCTTCCGCGCCCATGCCTTCTTCAAGGTTCAGAGTCTTCACCACGCCGTCCACGACGAGCATGGAGAAGCGGCGCATGCGAACGCCCATCCCGCGCTCGGTCAGGTCAAGAACAAGGCCCGCAGCCTGGGCGAATTTCGCGCTGCCGTCGGCCAGAAACTCCACCTTGTCGCCGCTGTTGGTGGCGTCGCGCCAGGCACCCATCACGAAGGCGTCGTTGACTGAGGTCACGGCGACGGTGTCGACGCCCTTGGCCTTCAGCGCATCGTAGTTGTCACGATAGCCGGGCAGGTGGTTGCGGTGGCAGGTGGGGGTGAACGCGCCGGGAAGGCCGAACAGAACCACTTTCTTGCCCTTGAAAATCTCGTCCGAGGTCTTGGGCTTGGGGCCATCGCTGGTCATCACCGTAAACGTCACCTGCGGAAAATGGTCGCCAACCTTGATCATGAATGCTCTCCCTCTACCTTGATGCTGGTCCATCAAATGATGCATCGCGCCTGTTTTAGGGCTTCGCTCGCCCAACGTCGAGGGGCGTTCTGGCCTCGAAGGCGCGGTCGCCCACAACCATGGTCAGAACGAGCTCGACGGCCCCCGCCGCGGCGTCGCCGGGCCGTTGGGCCAGAATCACTTCAAAGCCATCCGTGGTGCGTTTCGTGTCGAAGAACCAGTCTTCCGGCCCTTCGGCGAAGAGATCGGCAGGCGTCGTTCCGTCGAAACGCACATGCCAGGCGTTGGGCTTTTCAGTCGGCGTCAGCACCGGACGCGGCGCGGCGGGGTCGCCCGGCGGGCGGGGCGTGCGGTCAAGCCAGGCGCGCAGAAGGGGCGCCTCCTCGCCTGGCCGCGCGCCCGGCGTCAGATCGAGGCGCAGTTCCGCCCGGGCTGGGATGCAGATTTTCTCACAGGTCGCATAGTCCAGCTTGAGCGCCAGGTTGACCGGCCTTGTCGGGTCCGCTGGCGTGACCATCAGTGGAAACAGCACCTCGTCCATGTAGCCGAGGGCCTCCCCGCCCGCCTCGGGAAAGCGGCGGGGGGCGGGATAGAGGGGCTGCGCGGATTTCAGGTTTTTCGAGCCTTCGAAGGAAAACACCGGCGGCACGCCCGCATCGCCCGGGAGCTTCCAATAGGTGAGGTTACGGGGCGCAAGGCGGATTTCGACGCCCGCAAGGAATCGGCCGTCAGTGAGCCCTCCTGCGGCCAGCAGCCGCGCCCGGGATTTGTCGCCCTGAGCCCATGGCGAGGTCTGGGCCGGGGCGGGCGTCGATAAGGCAAGGTTGAGGCAGCCGAACAGAGCGGCGAAAATCAAAGGTATGCTCGCCCTGAGGCCAGCCGGAGTGGTCGTCGCTTTGGACATGGAACACTTGTAGCCTGTCGCCGGTTGAGGCGCCAGAAACGATCCTGTGAAGGCGAGGCGACGGGGTCCTTGGCGCCGTCGCGACGAAGGCATACCATGACCTCCATGAGTCTTGATAAGATCAGGTCCCGCCGAAAACGTCGCGGCTACCTCGAAGGGCAGGTCCTCGTCGCCATGCCTGGCATGATGGACCAGCGCTTCGCCAGATCCGTGATCTATCTGTGCGCCCATTCCAAGGAAGGGGCGATGGGGCTCATCATCAATCAGCGGGCGAAGCGGGTCAAATTCGCTGACCTTCTGGTGCAGCTCGAGGTGATCGACGAGCAGGAGGCCATCCGCCTGCCCAAGCGCGCAGGCGGCATGCAGGTGCTCAAGGGCGGTCCTGTGGAGACCCAGCGCGGCTTTGTGCTGCACTCTTCCGATTATCACGTCGAAGACACCACCATGCCCATCGACGCCACGGTCTCGCTGACGGCCACTGTGGATATTCTGCGCGCCATCGCCCACGACGCCGGCCCCTATCAGGCCGTGCTGGCGCTGGGCTATGCAGGCTGGTCGCCCGGTCAGCTGGAACGGGAGATCCAGCAGAATGGTTGGCTAAGTTGCGAGGCGGACGCGGATCTTGTCTTCGGCGCCGACCTGGAATCGAAATATGCGCGCGCCATGCGCAAGATTGGCATTGATCCAGCCATGCTGGTGAATGACGCCGGGCACGCCTGAGATCTTGTTGGAGACAGGCGTCCTAAGCGGCGACATCCGTTGAGGCGCCCATCAGCTTGCGCGCTTCCATCGGCGTGATGCTCTGGCCGAAGATATGGCCCTGCCCATAGATGCAGCCGATCTGGAACAACTCGATCACGTCGCTCTCGCTCTCGGCGCCTTCCGCGATCACATCCATGTCGTTGTCATGGGCCATGGTCACGATGGAGCGCAACATGCGCGATCGTGAGCCCCTGCTGGTTTGCTGGACAAAGGAACGATCAATCTTCAGCGTATCGAAGGCGAAACGCTGCAGATAGGACAAAGAGGAATATCCCTTGCCGAATTCGGCGAGCACGAGGCCCGCTCCCAGTTCGCGCAAGCGTACGAGCATCTGGGCCGCGTGTTCGGGGTTCTCCAGCATCATATGTTCTGGAATTTCCAGTTTCAGCGAACCCCTGCGCACGCCCGAGCGCGTCAGGACCGATTTCACATCCGCGATCAGATCATGGCGCAGCAGTTGCTGCGAGGAAATGCGCACGGTGACATAGATGGGCGGATCGACGTCAAGCGCCAGTTGCCAGGCCGTGAGTTCGCGCGCAGCGCGTTCCAGAGCGAAGATGCCGAGATCGGCGATCAGGCCGGCTTCTTCCGCCAGAGGCACGAAGTCGGTGGGACCGAGCCGCCCGAGGCGCGGATGGTTCCAGCGCAACTGGCTTTCGAAGCCGGCGATGGTGCGATCTTCCAGACGGACGATGGGTTCGAAGAGTACACTGATTTCATTGCGGTCAAGTGCGCGGCGCAGATCAGCTTCAAGCGACAGCCGGTCAGAGCGTTGCGTCGTCATGCTGGGCTTGAAGATTTCAATGCGGTTGCCGCCAAGGCGTTTGGCGTAGGCCAAAGCAATTTCGGCTTCCTTCAGCATGTCTTCCGGCTTGTGGTTCTGCTGACCGTCGGTCATGGCGACGCCGACGGACACCGAGAGCACGATTTCGCGATCATTGAAGGTCACGGGCATGGCGACGGTCTTGCGGATGCGATCCGCCAGAGAGTTGACAGCGGTGACGCCTGTTTCAGACAGGATGATGACGCCAAACTGGTCGCTTGAAATGCGCGCCAGCGTGTCCTGCGGATTGAGAATGCGCCCCAGGCGCCGCGCCGCCGTCAGCAGAACGGAATCGCCTGCCGCCATGCCGGCCGCATCGTTGATCTGCCTGAAACGATCAAGGTCGATTGCGATCACCGAGGGGCGCTGGACTCCGGTGGCGCGCGCGTTGCGAAGCGCGGTGTTGAGACGGTCGAAGAAGAGTTCGCGGTTGGGCAGTCCCGTCAGATTGTCATGCACCGCGTCATGCAGCATGCGTTCTTCCGAGATCTTGCTTTCGGTGATGTCGGCCAGCGTGCCCACCACGCGGATGACCTCGCCGTCGGCGCCAACGACGGGGCGCGCCTTCAGAACGAACCAGAGATAATGCCCGTCCCCGTCGCGCAGGCGGAAGTCGAGATGGATGCGTCCGCGCCTTTGTTCGAGCACCGTATCGAGACAGGCGCTGTAGCGGTCGCGATCAAAGGGATGCAGGACGTCAAACCAGCCGGAGGCGGGACCATCGAGGGTTCCCTGGCGCATGCCGAGCGCCTCTTCGGCTTCGTGGCTGATGTGGATGTGGTCGGCCATCACATCCCAGTCGAAGATGATGTCGCCCGCTCCTGTCAGCGCCAGCGCCTTGCGCTCGATGTCGGAGACTGCGCCCTGCACAATGCCGCCGCTCGAGAAGGCGTTCTGCATGACGGTGAAGCCGATCAGCATGACGATCAGCACGAGGCCGCCCACCAGCGCGGGCGAGACCAGATCGTTTGTCAGATAGCCGGTCACCGTGAAGGCGGCGGCGCAGACCCAGGCCAGCAGCAGGAACCAGGTGGGGATCAGCATCACCGCGCGGTCGACGCCATGCAGCGCCAGATAGATCACGAGGATGAAACCCACCACCGCGACTGTGGCGAGCGATATGCGCGCCACGCCCGCCGCCACCGGCGGATCATAAATGGCGATGCCCGCCAGAACCGCCAGCAGCGCCAGCCAGCAGATGACCACGTGGGATGCGCGCACATGCCAGCGGCTGAGGTTGAGATAGGCGAAGAGGAAGACCGAGAGCGTCGCCGCCAGAAAGGTTTCCGCGCTGGCGCGCCAGATCTGGTCGCTGGCCCCGCTGCCGCCAAGAATGCGCTGCCAGAAGCCGAAGTCGATGCAGACATAGACCAGCACCGCCCACCCCAGCGCCGCGGCGGCGGGAAAAATCACGGCGCCCTTCACCACGAAGACGATGGTGAGGAACAGGGCCAGCAGGCCGGAGATGCCGATCACGATGCCCTTGTAGAGGGTCAGGCTCGTCACCTTGTCCTTGTAGGCGTCAGGCTCCCACAGGTAGAGCTGGGGCAGGTTGGGCGTGCGCAGCTCCGCCACATAGGTGATGGTGGTGCCCGGATCCAGGGTCAGGCGGAACACGTCCGCGTCCGGGCTTTCCTCGCGTTCTGGCGGAAAGCCCTGGCTGGCGGTGATGGCGGAGACGCGCGAGGCGCCCAGATCCGGCGAGATGACGCCCGAGCCCACCAGCCGGAAATAGGGCGCGACGATCAGCCGTTCGATCTGCTCCTCGGTGTCGTTGGTGAGGGCGAAGACGATCCAGTTGGGCTGAGTGCCAGCTTCGCGCGCGCTGACTTCGATTCGGCGCACGATGCCGTCCGAGCCTGGCGCGGTGGAGACCTGCAGGCGGTCGCTCTGCGAATCATTGCGCTCGAAGGCGTTGGAGAGGTCGATGGCCTGGGCGTCCAGCGGCACGCGCACGGATTCCACAGCGCCCGCTGGCAGGGCGGCGCCCAGCAGCGTCAAGAGAGCGAGGAGGAGACCTTGGATGCGGCGCACGGTTACCTGAATGTCAGTTTCTTCCCCGCAGCATGGGGGCGCGTTTGACCTGAACCCCGACCGTGTCGGAAATGTGATTGGTATAGGGTGAAAGGAGTCGAGACAAGCACAGGCTCAGCGCGGTTGGCTCTGGCGCACAGGTTCGTTCTCGAGAAGGGAGAACAAAAGATGGTCCTGCCAGACCCCGTTGATGCGCAGATAGGATCGCGCATAGCCCTCCCGCTGAAATCCGACACCCTCCAGCAGGCGCTGGGAGGCCTCGTTATGGGGCAGGCAGGCGGCTTCCAGCCGGTGCAGGCGCAGGGTGTCGAAGGCGAAACCTGCGGCGGCGCGCACGGCCTTGGCCATATGGCCCTTGCCCGCGTGGGGTTTGCCCATCCAGTAGCCCAGGGTGGCGCATTGAGCGACGCCCCGGTGGATCTGCCCAAGGGTCAGGCCGCCCATGAGCACATCGTCCCGGGCGCGGAAAATGAAGAAGGGATAGGCCTCATCCTTGCTGATGCTGTCCGCATGGCGGCGCAAACGGGCGCGGAAGGCCGGTCGGGTCAGCTCGTCGGGCGCCCAGGTGGGCTCCCAGGGGGTCAGAAAATCCCGACTGAACTCCCGAACCCAGCGCCACTGGTCAAAATCCCGCATTTCCCCTGGACGAAGGTAGATCCCCTCCGCCCGGATGAAGTTCGCATTTTCAGACGATGAGCCGAGCCGAAAGAGAGCCATGTGATAACTCTAGAGAAATGCTAGCCTTTTGGCGACCTTGTCGGGGGTGGGCGCCTTGCCTGCATCCCCAACGACCGCGACCGTGGGGGGCGTGCGCAGGGCGGCGAGGCCCGCGCCCCGCACATCCTCCAGAGTCAGCGCGTCGATTTGCGCGATCATTTCGGCGCGGCTGATCAGGCGTCCGAAGGCGAGCATCTGGCGGGCGATCTGGTCGGCGCGGGCGGCGGGTGATTCGAGGGCGGTCAGCAGGGAGACCTTGGCCTGGGCCTTGGCGCGCTGCATCTCCTCGTGGGTCAGGGTCTGGGCGGCGCTCGCCATGCAATCCAGCGACACATTGACGAGCTCGGGCACGTCCCGATGGGAGGCCGCCGCATAGAAGCCGAAGAGGCCGGTGTCCGCATAGCCCCAGTGGAAGGAATAGATGGAATAGGCGAGGCCGCGAGCCTCGCGCACCTCCTGAAACAGCCGCGACGACATGCCCCCGCCCACCGCATTGGCGAAGACATGGGCCGCATAGGTCGTGGGATCGTTGTAGGAGGCGCTCTCGAAGCCGATCACCACATGGGTCTGCTCGAGCTTGCGCTTCTTGCGCAGATCCCCGCCCCGGTATTTCGCGGGTTCGTGGGTGCTGATCAGACGCGGCAGGCCCTCGAAACGCGCAGCGACTTCATCGACGATGCGCTGATGCTCCAGCGCGCCCGAAGCTGCGACCACCGCGTTGGGGGTCCCGTAATGCTGGCCCAGATAGGCGCGCAGGGCCGGGGCGTCGAAGCTCGCCACCCGCTCGGGCGTGCCCAGAATCGGGCGCCCGATGGGCTGGTGCGGATAGGCGGCGTCGTTGAAGAGGTCGAAGACGAGATCGTCGGGGGTATCGTGGGCCTCGCCGATCTCCTGCACGATGACGCCCTTCTCCCGCTCGAGCTCGGCCGGATCAAAGGCGCTGTCGGTGAGGATGTCCGAGAGGATGTCCAGCGCCATGCCGCTGTCTTCCGCCAGCAGGCGCGCCTGATAGGAGGTATATTCC
>CANGTC010000193.1 GCA_947456505.1 Beijerinckiaceae bacterium | reverse complement strand
TGGGCGAGTGGCACACGCGGGCGCAGGTGTCGACGTTGTTATTGCCGAAGCCCGCGCGCACCAGCTTCTGCATGACGAAGACTTCTTCATTCGTGCAGCGCGAGGAGGTGATGGCGCCCACGGCGTCGCGGCCATATTTGGCCTGAATGCGCTTGAATTCGGAGGCTGCATGGGCGAAGGCCTCATCCCATGTCACTTCGCGCCAGGGATCGGTGATGGCGGCGCGGATCATGGGTTTGGTGATGCGGTCTTTCGAGGTGGCGTATCCATAGGCGAAGCGGCCCTTGACGCAGCTATGGCCCTCGTTGGCCTTGCCGTCTTTAAACGGAACCATGCGCACCACGCGCTCGCCCTGCATCTCCGCCTTGAAGGAGCAGCCGACGCCGCAATAGGCGCAGGTGGTGATTTTGGAGTGTTCGGGCTGGCCCATCTCGATGATGGATTTTTCGGTCAGCGTCGCCGTTGGGCAAGCCTGTACGCAGGCGCCGCAGGAGACGCATTCAGAGCTGAGAAAATCGAGGCCGCCCGACGCCACTTTCGAGTCAAAGCTGCGCCCCTGAATGGTCAGCGCAAAAGTGCCCTGCACTTCCTCGCAAGCGCGCACACAGCGCGAGCAGACGATGCATTTGGATTCGTCGAAGGTGAAATAGGGATTGCTCTCGTCCTTGCCGCCATCGAGATGGTTTGCGCCCTCATAGCCATAGCGCACTTCGCGCAGGCCCACTGCGCCCGCCATGTCCTGCAATTCGCAGTCGCCATTGGCGGGACAGGTGAGGCAGTCGAGGGGATGGTCGGAGATGTAAAGCTCCATCACGCCCTTGCGCAGCTTGGCGAGGCGCGCGTTTTGCGTGTGCACGACCATGCCGTTTTCGGCGGGCGTGGTGCAGGAGGCGGGCGTGCCGCGCCGCCCCTCGATCTCCACCAGGCACAGGCGGCAGGAGCCGAAGGCCTCGAGCATGTCGGTGGCGCAGAGCCTGGGGATCTTCGTGCCCATGCTCATGGCCGCCGCCATGACGGAGTTTCCCTGCGCAACGCTGACGCTCTGGCCATCGATGGTGAGCGTGACCATCGCGGCGCCGGAGGCCGGCTTCGTGCCGTAGTCCACTTCCTTGATGAGGCTCATGGGAACACCTGTTCAGCGGCCTGGCGCTCGAAATCCCTAGGAAAATGGGTCAGCGCGCTCAGCACGGGCATGGGAGCCAACCCGCCCAGCGCGCAAAGGGATCCATCGGTCATGGTCACGCAGAGGTCGCGCAGCAGCGCCGTGTTTTGCTCGCGCGCGACGCCTGCCACGATCCTGTCGATGACCTCCACGCCACGCGTCGAGCCGATGCGACAGGGCGTGCATTTGCCACAGCTCTCGATGGCGCAGAATTGCATGGCGAAGCGGGCCTGTTTGGCGAGATTTACGGTCTCGTCGAAGGCGACCAGACCGCCGTGGCCAAGCATGCCTTTCGCAGCGAGCATGGCTTCGTAATCCAGCGGCGTATCCAGCAGCGCATCGGGAAAATAGGCGCCCAGCGGCCCGCCCACCTGCACAGCCCGCAGCTTGCGCCCGCTGGCCGTGCCGCCACCAAAATCCTCCACCAGTTCGCGGATCGTGACGCCGAAGGCCAGTTCCACCAGCCCGCCGCGTTTCACATTGCCCGCAATCTGGAAAGGCTGGGTGCCGCGCGAGCGACCCATGCCGAAATCCGCATAGGCCTTCGCGCCATGGACCATGATCCAGGGCACGCTGGCGAGCGACAGCACATTGTTGATGACCGTGGGCTTGCCAAAGAGGCCCTGAATGGCGGGCAGCGGCGGCTTGGCGCGCACCTGCCCACGCCGTCCCTCAAGGCTTTCCAGCAGCGACGTCTCCTCGCCGCAGATATAGGCGCCCGCGCCCAGCCGCGCTTCAAGTTCGAAAGCGTGGCCTGAGCCCGCCACATCGGCGCCCAGCCAGCCGCCTGCGCGCGCAATCTCGATGGCGCGCCGCATCGTGCGGAAGGCGTGCGGATATTCGGAGCGGATATAGACGAAGCCCTTGCTGGCGCCGGTGGCCAGACCCGCGATGATCATGCCCTCGATGAGGCTGAAGGGGTCTCCCTCCATCAGCATGCGGTCGGCGAAGGTGCCGCTGTCGCCCTCGTCCGCATTGCAGACGATATATTTGCGCTCAGCCTGCGCCACCGCCACCGTGCGCCACTTGATCCCCGTGGGAAAGCCCGCGCCGCCGCGTCCACGCAGGCCAGAAGCGACGACCTCTTCGACAACCTCAGGGGACTTCATGCCGATGGCGCGTTGCAGGCCCGCAAAGCCCCCGTGGGCACGGTAATCGCTGAGCGACAGGGGATCGATGACGCCGCAGCGGGCGAAGGTCAGGCGTTGCTGGCGGCGCATCCAGTCGAGGTCTTCCACCTTGCCGACGCGCGCGGCATGCTCGCCCCCTTGCAGGAAGCAAGCCTCGAAGAGCGAGGGCACGTCGCGCGCACTTACCCGCCCATAACCGATGCGACCATCTGGCGTCTCCACCTCCACAAGGGGCTCCAGCCAGACCATGCCGCGCGAGCCATTGCGGATGATTTGTATATTAAGGCCACGGGCATGAGCCTCCCTGGCGATGGCCTGCGCCACGGCCTCGGCGCCCATGGCGAGAGCTGAGGAGTCAATGGGGACGAAGATGCGCGTCGTCATGCCCGCGCCCCCATCATGTCCAGCACCAGCGCATCCAGCCGCGCCTCGTCCAGCCGCCCGATGGGCTCGCCATCGAGCAGCGCGGTGGGAGAGAGGGCGCAGTGGCCGAGGCAATAGACATTTTTGACGGTCAGGGCGCCATTCGCGCTGGTCTGGCCGGACTCCAGCCGATGGGCCATGCGCAGACGCTGCACAAGCGCCTCGCAACCCATGGCCTGGCAGGATTCCGCGCGGCAAATTTGCAGCACATGGCGCCCGGCGGGGACGTCTCGGAAATCATGGTAAAAACTGACGACCCCATGGACCTCGGCCTTCGATACGTTGAGCGCCTGCGCCACAACAGGAACAATGCGCTGGTCCAGATAGCCGAAAGCGTCCTGCAGGGCGTGCAGGATGGGCAGCATGGCGCCTTCCAGATGCGCCAATCCTGCGATGATTTCCAGCGCCCGCCCCTCATCAAAGGGCGCTGAGGCTCCCATTCCCTGACCCATAGGCTCGACCCTGACCGGTTCCTCGACCAAATTGGTGGACTCGTCCAGATATTAGCCTTGATTGCCCGGTCACGAAACTCACATCCGGCGCCAAAACGCGATGAGCGCGCCGTTCTCCCGGCGGGCGTTGACGCCAGCCAGCGTTCGAAAGACCCCTGCCTGCAAGGACCAGGGCCTGCCGGGATTGAACACAAGGCTTACCTGCGCCTTATGGGACTGGCTGGCCGGGGTCAGCGCCGTTCGAGGCGTAAAGACATGAAAGCCCTGCGCAATCGCTTGCAGCAGATCAAAAATGAAGACACCAGCGGCAAGTTCCAGACGTCTTTCGTCCAGCTCCTGCCCGCCCCGCTGGCGCAAGCCCGCCTCCACCGACAAGAAGCCCGGCCGATCCCTGACATCGAAGGACCAACCCGCCATGAGGCGCAAATCCCGTCCCGCCGAAGTCATGCCAGCCGCCGCGGAATTGCTTTGGGAGGCCATGGGCAAGCGCAGCAAGGCCTGGGCGGAGAAGACAAGATCCTGATCCCTGGACCGCCAGAGTTCCGCACGCGCCCCCAGTTCCGACATGCCGAGCCCCCTGTAGATGGCTGCAGGTGGACCTTGGTTATAGACGATCGCGCTCTCCAGGCGGCCGAGCAGGGTCAACCATTCGAGCGCGCCATATTCGATGGACGTTTCGAGAGTGAACTTACGGTAGGCGGCGACGGGGATCACACGCCCGCGGGCATCAAAGGCTTGCAGGGATCCGGAGAAGCTGAGCTCCTGTATCGCCAGCACCATGCCGGGCCTTTGCACAAAGGCGCCGCCAAAGGCAGGAGGCGCCATCAAGCTCAGAACCACCCAGATCAACAAGGGCCGCAGCATGCAACTCACACGACATGACGCAAGGGAACACAACCCATAGTGTTCCTATTTTTTGGAGACATCAACTGCCAAGATTATGTGCGAAATTTGCAAATCGGATCGCTTTGATCCAAAGTGGCGTTGCTTGCAGGAGCATCCCCGGCCCCCGGTCGAACAACGCAAGACAGGCCCATGACCTACCTCGATTTCGACGCGCTTGAGGCCACCCCGCTCGCCCGCGACCCCTATGACCACCTGGTGATCGAAAATTTCATTCTGCCGGACGCCTTCAAGAAGGTGTCGGCGGATTTTCCGGCTGTGCCAGGTCCAGGCTCCCACCCGCCGTCAGAGCTCGATATTCGGGGGGATTTCAATGGCTTGATGGAGGAACTCAATGGCGAGCGCTTCCGCAAGGCCATGGAGGCGAAGTTCGACGTCGACCTCACCGACCGCCCCACCATGTATACGGTGCGCGGCTTCGTGCGAGAGAAGGACGGGGAAATCCATACGGATTCCAAGACCAAGATCCTGACAGTCCTGCTCTACATGAACGAGGGCTGGGAATCGGATGGGGGTCGCCTGCGCATCTTGCGCTCGGGGACAGATATTGAACAGTTCTCCTCGGAGGTCCCCCCCTATGGGGGCACCCTGTTGGTGTTCCGGCGCTCGGACCATTCCTGGCATGGGCACAAGCCCCATTCCGGGCCGCGCCGCGCCATCCAGCTGAACTGGGTCACCACCCAGGACGTGGTGGACCGGGAGCAACAGCGCCATCGCTTCTCGACCCGGGTGAAGAAACTCACCAGCGCTCTCTTCGGCTGAGGTCAGCGGGCCTCGGCCCGCAGGCCCCGACTGGTGATGGCGAAGACCAGAGCAGCCACACACAGCAGCGCAATGTTCAGCGCCACCCCGGCCCCGTGGGCGCCCCCGGTGAAGTCGCTCAGCGCCCCCACCATGACCGGACCGAAGACGAAGCCCACATCGCCAAAGCTGCGCTGCATGCCCATGCCCGGCCCATAGCGCTCACGCGGCAGGGCGGAAATGGTGAAGGTGCTGATCGCCGGATAGTTGACGCCTGTGGCCGCGCCCAGCATCAAAACCGCCAGCCAGAAGCCGATCTGCGAGGTCGAGAGATAGAAGGTCGCGAGCGCCACCCCCGTACCCATGGTCGACCAGATCACATTGAGGCGGGGGCCGAATTTCTCGATCAGGGGGGTGGTGATCGGCAACATCGCGAAATTCATGAAAGCGCAGAGGGTGAGCGCCAGCCCGATGGTGCCCAGATCCAGCCCGAAATTCTCGGCGCCGAGAAAGGGGATCAGCTGGAACAGGGTTGCGGTGCGCGTGAAGAACACGATGCAGGAGAGAATGCAGACCCCCGTGAAAGGCGCCGTCATCAGACCCCGTCGGCTGACGGCGGAGGGCAAGGGCTTGCGCGCATCCGCCTTGTCGAGCGTATCCTCGAAGGCGTAGATCGCCGCCGCTGAAGCCAGCAGGGCGACGCCAGCGTAAAACCAGAACACCGAGGCGAAACCGAAATAATGGGCAGCAAAGCCACCAACCGCTGGGCCAAAACTCGCGCCCATCTGCAACGAAGACTGATAGAGCGCCATATTCGCGGCGCGGCGGTTCGGCGGGCTGATGTCCGCCATGGCCGCCAGTGACGCGGTGAGATAGACGCCCGAGCCCACCCCCTGCAGGAAACGCCAGACGAGCAGCGCCGTGAAATCCCCCGCCAGCGCCGCCCCGATGGAGGAGGCCGCTACGATCAAGGGGCCGCCGATCAGCAGGGGGCGCCGCCCATAACGTTGCGAGAGATAGCCTGAGGGTAAATTGGCGACCAACCTGCCAATGCCGAACATCGTGACCAGCGTGCCCACCAGGGTCCCGGCCACCCCGAAGGTCTGCGCATATAGCGACAGGATGGGGGCGACGAGGCCGCTGCCCATCATGATGCAGGCGATCATGACCAGAAGCGGGGCAAGCCGCTTCTCCTGCCGGAGGGGTTCGAGGAAACGGATGACGCCCATGCCCTGATCTTGTGCCGCCAATCCGCACCATCCGCAAGTCAGGGCTGCTCTGGACAAAGTCTCGGCTTGAGGCGATGGTCCGCGCCCATCCGGCGAAATCGCCTCGCCACAGGTCCGGGAGATCCCCCTTGAACGTTGTCCCAAACAGCTCACTTGATGCGGAACATGTGCTGCGCATGAAGGTCGCCGCCTGCACCCTGATGCTGGTGCATGAGAAATGCATGAACTATTCCGGCCATGTGAGCGCCCGTCTGCCCGATGGCGTCACCTTCCTGATCCAGCCCATCGACGTGCCCAGGTCGGGGCTGCGGCCGGATGATCTGCTGGTCTGCGATCTCGATGGAAAGGTGCTGCGCGGCACGCCCGGCGCCAAGGCCCCGGCGGAGGTGGCTTTGCATGCTGAAATCCTGCGCGCCCGCGCGGATGTGAACAGCGTGGCCCATTTCCACCACGATCTCACCAATTCCTTCACCCTGGTGGAGGACATGCCTCTGCGCATCGTCAAGAACCACGCCATTCGCTGGCGCAGCGGCATGCCCGTGCATGCGGATCCCGCCCATGTGGCGACCCCGGAACTGGGCCGCGCCGTCGCCAACACGCTTGGAGCCCACCACGCCCTCCAGATCCGCGCCCATGGTCAGGTCGTCACCGCCGAATCGGTGGAGGCGGTGCTCACCGATTCCATTCATTTCGTGGAAAACGCCCAGGCCATGCACAACGCCTGCGTGATCGGCCGCCTCGCCCCCCTGAGCGAGGACGACATGGAATCTTTCGCCAAGTACTTCAAGCGCGGACGCCATGTGGACAAGCTCTGGCGCTATTACATCGAAAGCGGCCAGGCCGCTGGCGTGATCCCCGCCGATTGGCAGATCTGAGCGAAAAGCGGGGGCGTCAGCCTGAAAACGCTGGCGCCCCCGGTGGACAAGCCTGCACCCGGCCGCTAGAACTTAGAGAGCTAATGGAAAAACGTGGGAGAGACCGCCCACGATCCGGATTGGGTTCACGGAACGATCGCCCATCGTCTCCGGCCAAGGGTGGAACGGATGCACGACATCGATTTCGAACATGAGCACGCCCAGCTGACCGAGGCCGACAAGGCTGAGATGGCCAAGTTCATCTGGAGCCAGGAGAGCGTCGAGCTGAACACGGTCGGCATCGACATCGGCAGCTCCACTTCGCACCTGCTCTTCGCCAAGGTCACCCTCCAGCGCCAGTCGCAGGGCCTGTCGAGCCGCTTCGTGGTGACCAACCGCGAGGTGATCTGGCGCTCGCCGATCATGCTGACGCCCTTCGTCACCGACGGCTCCATCGACGCCCATGCGCTCGATCACTTCATCCACGACGCCTACAAGCAGGCGGGCGTGCGGCG
>CANGTC010000192.1 GCA_947456505.1 Beijerinckiaceae bacterium | reverse complement strand
ATCGATGAGCAGTTGGGCGGGCTGCCGGTGCTGCGCGATGACGGCATGCTGGAGAATCCCCGCCGCATCGTGACGAAGCTGCGCTCCGACCTCACCACCGAGGACGCCGAACATCTCGACACCCAGAAGATCCTCGGCTTCGAACAGCGCCTGACGGGCCTCGCCGAATCCATCGCGGCCCGCTACTTCCTGCAAGGCGCCGGCGCTGGCGGCGCGGAACTGCCAGAGGGCCTTGCGTGATCTACGACATCCGCCATGTGACGACCTATCGCTATGACGATTCCGTGGCGTCCGCCCGCTGCACCCTGCGCCTGCTGCCGCGCGCGCAGGAGGGGCAGGAGGTGCTCGACAGCGGCCTCGACGTGTCGCCGCCCCCCGCCGAGACCATCGAGCGCATCGACGCCTTTGGCAACCGCACCACCACCGTGCGCATCGCCACGCCTCACCGCGAGTTGCGCGTGGCGGCGTTGGCGCGGGTGAGCGTGGATCGCCCGCAGGCGCCTGCGCCGGGCCTGACGCCCGCCTGGGAGCAGGTCTGCCGCGACGCCATGGCCACCGGCACGCTGGACGCGCTCTCGCCCGTCAACGGCCTCTATCCCAGCCGCCTCGTGCCCCTTCACGCCCCCGCGACCAATTACGCGAAGGAGAGCTTCTCGCCGGGCCGCCCCGTGCTGGAGGCCGCCGCCGAATTGATGGCGCGCATCAAGGCCGATTTCAAATATGACCCGGAGGCCACCGCCGTCTCGACGCCTTTGCGCGAGGCTTTCGAAAAGCGCGGCGGGGTCTGTCAGGATTTCGCCCATATCATGATCGCGGGCCTGCGCGGCCTGGGCCTGCCCGCCTTCTATGTGAGCGGCTATATCCGCACCATCCCCCCGCCGGGCAAGCCAAGGCTGGAGGGCGCCGACGCCTCCCACGCCTGGGTGTCCTTGTGGTGCGGGCAGGAATTCGGCTGGCGCGATCTTGATCCCACCAATGCGCTGTTCATTGGCGATGATCATATCGTAGTGGCCATTGGTCGCGACTATGCGGATGTGTCGCCGATTGACGGGGTGATCCTGGCGTCGGGGGCGCAGAAGCTGTCGGTGCGGGTGGATGTGATTCCGGTGGGGGTGCGGTAGGGGGCTCAGACGCCGTCGTCAGTCACGCCAGAATATCAATATGATGCGCTTCGCCATCCGCATGATCGAAGCCTTCGCGATGCTCCCCGGCGGCTTTGATCCGGATGATCTTCCTCTTGGGCTGGTGTTGACGCCTCAGGCCGCCGTCGTTCAGCAGGCGGATCATATGCGCGGTCACCGAGTCCCGCGTCTGCGCAATCCCTGAGATGGCGCTGATGGCCCTGATGCTGTCGGGCATCGTCTATCCCCTTCGCAAACGCTTTCAGGCAAGCGTGCTGATTTTCAGGCTAAGCTGAAATCGAGGAGGGCGCCTTGACCTGGGTCATTTGCTGTCGTGCGAGGACGGTTGCGTGCCGCCTGGTTGCAAACGCGCCAACGCCCTGCGGCGCGCTACCCCTCGCCGAAGGTCCGCCGCCCCGGCTTCGGCGGCTCGCCCTCCAGCCCTAGCCGGTTATGCCAGAAGGCCAGCGACTTCGCCGAGATGACCCCTGGCGGGGGCGCCTTCAGCACGTCGATGAACATCTGCGGGCCAACTATCTCCAGCAATTCGTGGGCGTCTTCCCATGTGCCCAGCTCCATCATGCTGACGACAAGCCGGGGCAGGCCGGTCGTGACCACGATGTCCGGTTTGGTCCACCAGACATAGCGTTCGGCCAAACGCAGCAGGGCGGAGTTGGCGAGGGTTTCACCCATTGGCCGTGCGCCTCACTCACCCTTGATATTGTTGTCCCGCACCACCTTGCCCCAATCCACCACTTCCTTGGCGAAGAACCTGGCGAAGACGTCGGGTTTTTCCATCAGCAGTTTCATCTGCTGGGCCTGTTCCAGCCGCTGGCTCACGGCGGGGGTCGAGATCACTTCGCGCAGGGCCTCGTAGGTGGCGTCGATGATCGGGGCGGGCGTGCCCTTGGGGGCGAAGAAGCCCCACCAGGCCTCCGCCAGAAAATCGGGGAAGCCGCTTTCGGCTGTCGTGGGCGCGTCGGGCAAGTCCTTGAGGCGGGTGGGGCCCATCTGCATCACGGCGCGCAGATTGCCGGCCTGGATCTGCGGCAGCAGGGCTGCGACCGAGGCGCAGATGAGGTCGATATGACCGCCCAGCGTATCGTTGATGGCGGGGCCGGCGCCCTTGTAGGGCACATGGTCCAGCGGCACGCCCGCCTTGCGGCCCAGCATCACCATGGCCAGATGCCCGCTGCTGCCGGGGCCGGAGGTGCCGTAGGTCACGGGCTTCGTCCTGGCGGCGGCGACCACGTCCGCGAAGGTCTGGTAGGGCTTCTTGACGCTGGTCGCCACGATATAGGGCGCCTTGCCCACCAGAATCACGGGCAGCAGATCGGTCTCCACATTCAACGGTGGCTTTTCCAGCAGGGCGGGGATGGTGGAGTGGGAGTCGAAGGTCACCATCAGCGTATTGCCATCCGGCGCCGCCCGAGCGACCTGCAGGGCGCCCAGAGCCCCATTGGCGCCTGCCTTGTTCTCGACGATGACATTGGCGTTCAGCTTCTCCTGCAGGCCTTCCTGCAGGATACGCGCGAGAGCGTCCACGGAGCCGCCGGGCGGGAAGGGGACCACGATGGTCACGATGCGTTTGGCTTGCGCCAGCGCTGGGGAGGCGGCGGCGAGGGAGAGGAGACCGGCGGTCGTGGCGCGTCGTGTGAGTTTCATGGGGCTTATCCCGGCCTGCAAGGCGGCGACGTATGGCCGCGCGCTGGACGCAGTGTAGGGGGAAAATGAGGCTGGGCAAAGCCATGCTTCACAGCCCCTCGACCGTCCCGGCCTCCAGCCCCTGAGCCAGCGCCACCGCCGGGCAGATGATCTGGCCATCATGCACATTCAATCCCGCCCGCAGATGGGGATCCGCCTGCATGGCTGTGCGCCAGCCCTTGCCCGCCAGCGCCAGCACGAAGGGCAGGGTGGCGTTGTTGAGGGCGAAGGTGGAGGTGCGCGGCACGGCGCCGGGCATGTTGGTGACGCAGTAATGGGTCACTCCATCCACCACATAGGTGGGGTCCGAATGGCTGGTGGGGCGGGTCGTCTCGCAGCAGCCGCCCTGATCGGCGGATATGTCCACGATCACGGACCCCTGTTTCATGCTGGCCACCATTTCGCGGGTGACGAGCTTCGGCGTCGCTGCGCCGGGAACCAGCACGGTGCCGATCAGCAGATCCGCGCGCGGCGCCAAGGCCTGCAGGGCGCCGCGTGTTGAAAAAACCGTTTGCAGCCTTGGCATGAGGGCGGAGAGGCGGCGCAGGGCGTCGAGGTTGCGGTCCACCACCGTCACGGTCGCGCCCATGCCCAGGGCCACATGGGCGGCGTTGGCGCCGGCCACGCCCCCGCCCAGCACCAGCACATCGGCGGGCGAGACCCCGGGCACGCCGCCCAGCAATATGCCGCGGCCGCCCGCTTCGCGCTCCAGATAATGGGCGCCCACCTGCGCGGCCAGCCGCCCCGCCACTTCCGACATGGGGGTCAGCAGGGGCAACCCGCCCATGGGGGAGGTGACGGTCTCATAGGCGATGCAGGTGGCGCCGCTGTCCATGAGCGCGCGCGTGAGATGCTGATCGGGCGCGAGGTGCAGATAGGTGAAGAGCATCTGCCCGCGCCGCAGAAGCGAGGTCTCGACCGGCTGCGGCTCCTTCACCTTCACGATGAGGTCTGCGGTGGCGAAGATCTCGGCCGGACCATGGCAAAGCTGCGCCCCCGCCTTCGCATAGGCGTCGTCCGGCAGGCCCGAGCCCGCGCCCGCGCCTTGCTGCACCAGCACCCGATGCCCATTGGCGACAAGTTCCGCTACGGAGGCGGGCGTCAGGCCGACGCGATATTCATTGTCCTTGATCTCGGTGGGAACTCCGATGCGCAAAGCTTTCTCCCGTGCTGAGGCTGTGATGGTTAGCTGGCGTTGCGGGGCGCGGGGTCAAGGAGGGCGATGGATCATGTCATGACAAGCTTCCGGCATGCGCTCCCGCCGCCTCGATTCGTCCACAGGACCGCTTTGACCCTGCCGCAACCGGCGGTCTAGATCGACCCCTCGGGGGGCCTCAGTCGCGCCTTCCGATTCGGAGCCGTGATGAAATCGATCAATCAGCGTATCGCCGACGAATTGAGTGTGAACGAGCGTCAGGTCGCCGCCGCCGTCCAGCTGCTGGACGAGGGCTCGACGGTGCCATTCATCGCCCGCTACCGCAAGGAAGTGACCGGGCAGCTCGACGATACCCAGCTGCGCAACCTCGAAGAGCGCCTGCGCTACCTGCGCGAGATGGAGGACCGGCGCAAGGCGATCCTCGACTCCATCCGCGAGCAGGGCAAGCTCGATGCGCCCCTGGAGCGCACCATCATGGAGGCCGACACCAAGGCGCGGCTGGAGGATATCTATCTGCCCTTCAAGCCCAAGCGCCGCAGCAAGGCGCTCATCGCCATCGAGGCGGGGCTGGCGCCGCTGGCCGACGCGCTGATGGGCCAGTCCGAGAACGACCCGCAGGTGCAGGCCGCCGCCTTCGTCAACGCCGAGAAGGGCATCGAGACCGTGCAGGCCGCGCTGGATGGCGCCCGGGCCATTCTGGTGGAGCGTTTTTCGGAAAACGCGGAGCTGGTGGGCGCCCTGCGCGAGCAATACTGGGCGAGCGGGCGCCTCGCCTCCGCCGTGCGGCCCGGCAAGGAGACGGATGGGGCGAAATTCTCCGATTATTTCGACTCCAGCGAGCCCTTCGCCAAGCTGCGCGCGCACCGCATCCTCGCTCTGTTTCGCGGCGAGAAGGAAGAGATCCTGGACCTCAAGCTGGAGCCCGAGCCCGTTGACGCCGTGGCGACCCCCGGCGTTCCCGGCCCCTATGAGCGCAAGATCGCATTGCAGATGGGCGTCAGCGACAAGGGGCGCCTCGGCGACAAGTGGCTGATGGAGACCGTGCGCTGGGCCTGGCGCACGCGCCTTCAGGTGCATCTGGCGGTCGATCTGCGCATGCGGCTCTGGCAACTGGCGGAGGAGGAGGGGGTGAAGGTCTTCGCCTCCAACCTGCGCGATCTGCTGCTCGCGGCGCCCGCAGGCTCGCGCGCGACGCTGGGCCTTGATCCCGGCTTCCGCACGGGGGTGAAGGTGGCTGTGGTGGACGCCACCGGCAAGGTGGTGGCGACCTCCGTCATCTATCCCCACGAGCCCCAGCGCCGCTGGGATGAAGCCATCGGCGAATGCGCGCGCCTGTGCCGCGTGCACAAGGTCGAGTTGATCGCCATCGGCAACGGCACCGCCTCGCGCGAGACCGACAAGCTCGCGGGCGAACTGATCCAGCGCAATCCTGAACTGAAGCTCACGAAGATCGTGGTGTCCGAGGCGGGCGCATCAGTCTATTCGGCCTCCGCCTTCGCCAGCGCCGAACTGCCCGACCTCGATGTGACCCTGCGCGGCGCCGTCTCCATCGCCCGGCGCTTGCAGGATCCCCTCGCTGAACTCGTCAAGATCGACCCCAAGTCCATTGGCGTCGGCCAATACCAGCACGATCTCGCCGAGGGCAAACTCTCGCGCTCGCTCGATGCGGTGGTGGAGGATTGCGTGAACGCGGTGGGCGTTGATCTCAACACCGCGTCCGCGCCCCTGCTGGCGCGGGTGTCGGGCGTGGGGGAGAGCCTCGCTCAATCCATCGTGGCGCATCGCAACGCCAATGGCCCCTTCCGCAAGCGCAGCGCCCTGAAGGATGTGCCGCGCCTGGGTCCCAAGGCTTTCGAGCAATGCGCGGGCTTTTTGCGCATCGCGGGCGGCGAGGATCCGCTGGACGCGTCAGGCGTTCACCCGGAAGCCTATCCGGTCGTGCGCCGTATCATCGAGGCGACGAAGAGCGACATCCAGGTTCTCATCGGCAATGCGGGACTGCTGCGCAAGGTGGACGCGAAGCAATTCACGGACGAACGCTTCGGCCTGCCCACTGTGACAGATATTCTCAAGGAGCTGGAGAAACCCGGCCGCGATCCCCGCCCCGCCTTCAAGGCCGCGACCTTCATGGAGGGGGTGGAGACCATCAACGACCTGCGCCCCGGCATGATCCTGGAAGGCGTGGTGACCAACGTTGCCGCCTTCGGCGCCTTCGTGGATATCGGCGTGCATCAGGACGGTCTGGTGCATATCTCCGCCATGTCCAACACCTTCATCAAGGACCCCCGCGAAGCCGCCAAGCCCGGCGACATCGTGAAGGTGAAAGTGCTGGAAGTCGACAAACCCCGCAAACGCATCGCGCTCACCATGCGCATGGCGGACGAGCCCGGCAAGCCCCAACAAAAGGGCGGCGACCGCGCGGCGACGCCTGCGCAGACGCAGAAGCATCTGGCGAGCCAGAACCGGCCGGGGGCTGGGGGCTCGGGCCTTGGCGCGATGGGCGGCGCGCTGGCGGATGCCTTGCGGCGGGCGCAGCAGCCGAAGGGGCGGTGAGGGGGCGAGCCAGCCTTGAACATGTAGCTCAACTGAGCTACATGTTCCCCTACACAGGAGGCAGGCACATGACGGCGACGGCTTTTGTACGCGCTCGCGTCAATGAAAAATTGAAGGACGACGCGACCGCGATTCTGGACGGTATCGGCCTCACTGTGTCCGACGTTGTGCGCATGACCTTGACTCGCATAGTCAAGGATAAGGCGCTGCCGTTCGAACTCACCACCCCGAACGCGGAAACGCGGGCCGCCATGGCGGAGTCTCGCCGGAAGATGGCGGCGAGCAAGGCGCGGTTTCGTAAAGGCGAGGACCTGATCAATGCCCTCGACGAAAAAGCCCGCTAGGGACAAGCGGGCGGTCTTGCCGAGGGCGAGCATCATACCCGGCGGTTTCGAAAAGATCGGGAGCGCCTTTCGCAAACAGGGCGTTTCAATATGGCGCAACTCAAGGAAGCCATGCTGTTGTTGATCGCCAACGACGGCCCTTTAGGCCCTGAATGGCGGGACCATGCCCTGACAGGAGATTGGGCCGACCATCGCGAATGCCACATCGGCGGCGATTTCCTCTTGATCTATCAGGTAGACGGAAACCAGATCATTTTCGTCCGCGCTGGCACGCACGCCGAGCGGTTCGAGTAGGCTTGAAGGCGAGGGGAGGGCGCCGTGATCGGCGGCGCTGCGGCGGCCATCAGCCCGCTGCTGGCGGCGCGTTGTCAGGTGCGTTGCTCCGTCCGCAGCAGGCGAAGGGGTGGTGAGTGTCTGTCCGATGAGATGTTGCATTAATTGAATCATTTGTGATTCAAGAAAGGCTGCCTGATTCGAGGGAGCCTGTGATGTGGACGACTGAAAATCGTGGACGTTATGATCGCAGCAGGTTGCGCTATCCGAGCGATTTGACGGAT
>CANGTC010000191.1 GCA_947456505.1 Beijerinckiaceae bacterium | reverse complement strand
GCCTTCGCGGCTCGACATGCGGCGCGACACCTTCGCCGCCGACTTTACCGCCCTCCTCGCCACCAAGCGCGAGGTCTCGCAGGATGTGGACGCGGCCGCCGCCGCCATCATCGCCGATGTGATCGCGCGCGGCGATGTGGCGCTGGCCGACTATTCCGCCCGTTTCGACAAGGTGGACCTTGCGGCGTCCGGCCTGCGCATCAGCGCCGCCGAAATCGCTGCCGCGCGGGCCGCCTGCGACCCTGCGGCGCTGGCGGCGCTGGCTGTCGCCCATGAGCGCATCACGGTTTTCCATGAACGCCAGAAGCCCTCGGACCTCAGCTTCACCGATGCGCTGGGCGTGGAGCTGGGCTGGCGCTGGAGCGCCATCGAGGCGGTGGGCCTCTATGTGCCCGGCGGCACGGCGAGCTATCCCTCCTCCGTGCTGATGAACGCGGTCCCGGCCAAGGTGGCGGGGGTGCCGCGCATCGTCATGGTCGTGCCGACCCCCAATGGGGAGGTGAACCCGCTGGTGCTGGCCGCCGCCGAACTCGCGGGCGTCGATGAGATCTACCGGGTGGGCGGGGCGCAGGCCGTGGCCGCGCTGGCCTATGGCACCCAGACCATCGCCCCCGTGGCGAAGATCGTCGGCCCCGGCAACGCCTATGTGGCCGCCGCCAAGCGCCGGGTCTTCGGAACCGTGGGCATCGACATGATCGCCGGGCCCTCCGAAGTGCTGGTGCTGGCGGATGGAAGCGCCAATCCCGACTGGATCGCCATGGACCTCATGGCCCAGGCCGAACACGACACAGCCGCCCAGTCGATCCTCATCACCGACGACGCGGGTCTTGCCGATGCGGTGGTCGCCGCCGTGGAGCGGGCCCTGACCACCCTGCCCCGCCGCGCCATAGCGGAAGCCAGCTGGCGCGATTTTGGCGCGATCATTCTGGTGGAGAGCCTCGAAAAGGCCCTGCCGCTGGTCGACCGACTCGCGCCCGAACATCTGGAAATCATGGCTGAAAATGCCGACGCCCTGTCGGCGGGCATCCGCAACGCGGGCGCGATTTTCCTAGGGGGCCACACGCCCGAAGCCATCGGCGATTATGTGGGCGGGTCCAACCATGTGCTGCCCACCGCCCGCTCGGCGCGCTTCTCCTCGGGGCTCGGCGTGCTCGATTTCATGAAGCGCACCTCGATTCTCAAGTGCAGCCCGGAGAGCCTGCGCGCGCTTGGCCCCTCCGCCATCGCGCTGGGCGAATCCGAGGGCTTGCATGCGCACGCGCGTTCGGTTGCAATACGCCTCAACCTTGGTTGAGACGCCATGCCCCAGAAGGACGCCCAGAGGATCGACAGGCTGGTCTCCGTCACCCTTGACGAGACCTCCATCGGTCGTGGGAATCCCGATCAGGAGCATGAACGCCAGATCGCCATCTGGGATCTCGTGGAGGAGAACAGCTTCTCCATCGAAGGCCACGGGGGCGGGCCCTATGCCCTCGTGCTCGCCTTGCAGGAAAAGAAGCTGCTCTTTGATGTGCGCGACCCGCAGGGTGAGCCCATCGTCTCGCATTTCCTCTCGCTGACGCCCTTCCGCAGCATCCTGCGCGATTATTTCATGGTCTGCGAAAGCTATTACGCGGCCATCCGCACCGCGACCCCCTCCCAGATTGAGGCCATCGACATGGGGCGGCGCGGCCTCCACAACGATGGCGCGCAACTGCTGGCGGAACGGCTGCAAGGCAAGATCATCTGCGATTTCAATACGGCGCGGCGCATTTTCACGCTGGTGACAGCCCTGCACTGGAAAGGCTGATGAGCGAGGCCCCGCCCGGATCGGGAAGCGGCGCCGCGCGGCCAAGGCCGCAATCCGTACTCTTCGCCTGCACCTTCAACGCCATACGCTCGCCCATGGCGGAGGCGCTGGCCAAACACTTCTTCGGCCGCCAGATCTATTTCGCCTCGGCGGGGGTGCGCAGCGGCGAGCTCGACGGTTTCGCGGTGGCCTCCATGGAGGAGCTGGGCATCGACATCGCCAAACATAAGCCTCACACCTTCGAGGATCTGGAGGACGCCAGCTTCGACCTGATCGTGACCCTCTCCCCCGAGGCCCACCACAAGGCGCTGGAATTCACCCGCACGCTGGCCGTGGACGTGATCTACTGGCCAACCCTCGACCCCACCGCCGTGCAGGGCTCGCGCGAGACCGTGCTGAGCGCCTATCGGGGCATGCGCGAGGGGTTGCAAAAGCGGATTCTGGACCTGTTTGACTGGCGGCCCATGGGGGGGCTGTAAGCCCGGCCTGCGCAGTCTGGTCACCTATTTTTAACAATAGCTTAACAAATAAAGGCCTGTGGCTTTGTTGCAACAAGGGCCTTCCGACAGAATCTCTATTTCTGACAGATACATAGCCGTTTGAACGGCTCGCCCCCCTGTGGATGACGGGAAAACTGCCGCTTGAACATGTTTCGATTCATTTGTAATTGAAAAGTTACGAATGTTATAAATCGGAAAATTACGTTCATGTCTTTTCCTCTCGCCTCATCCCTCCGCACCGCCCTCGCCGCCCTTCTTCAGATGGGAACCCGCCGCCTCTCCTTGATCGCCATGGCGCTGCTCGCCGCGCTGGTGGTGGCGGGGCCGGTGAGGGCGCAGGCTCCGATTGCTCCCCTCGCTCCGGGAGGTCTGAGCGCATCCTGCCCAACGGGTTTCACCGCCTCCGGCGACGGACAGATACCCGTCAATACTGCGACCACGTTTACGATCATCGCGGGCGGGGGCTCCGGTGGGTTTGAGCAGTGCCAATCAGACCCATTTGTTAACACCCAGGCAGTGACCTTCAGTTGGAATGTCGATGATAGCGCTGGTGGTTCCGCAAGTTATACGGCTAACGGCGCCACCACATCGCTGAACGCGAGCGGGTCAAAGACCGTCACAGTCAATTCCGGATCAACGATCACATTCAAAGCGACCGGCTACGCCGCGTCTCTGGCGATCAACGGTTACACGGTCGCCGACCCGGCGTCAGTGGCGCCGCCGCCGATTATCAAAAGTCTGAGTCGCTACACCGGATCACGCTCTGGCGGCGACTTGAGCAATCAGGTCATCATTTATGGAAGCGGGTTCACAGCGGACAGCACTGTTTTTTTGGGGCAAATCCAGCGCGGATAGATGTTTTGGTAGAACGTGAGATATGGGTCACGTTCCCCAGCGCTGGCGCCGCAGGCCCGGTAGAAGTGACCGTCAGAAATGGCGCCGTCGTAAGCAACAGGGATAAGACCTTCACCTATACGAACGCTCTCCTCTGGACAGTGGGGAACCCACGTTCAATCACTGCATCCGTGGGCCAGCAATTCACGCCGATCACGCCAGTAAAACCCTATCCGGACCATGCGGGAGAAGGGACGATCACCTATTCGATCACCCCCTTTAATGGTAGCCCCTCCCTGGCGTCGCTTGGCCTTTCTTTAAACTCGCAAACCGGCGAGATTTCAGCTCCTGGCGGCAAACCAACCGGGGTCTGCGCTCAGGGAAATGCAGGAAACTGTGATTATACAATCACGCTCACCGATGGCGTCGGCCAGCAAAGTTCGCAGAACTTCCAGATCCTGGTGACCGCGCCGCCGCTGGTCGTACCGCAGCAAAATCAGATTTACAAATTCACCTATAACTCAAACGGTTCAGCCTCGCCTTTCGCCGCGATAACAGGAGGCTTCGGGAAAAGAACCTACACTCTCGCTGGTTGTTGTTCAGCTCCTCTCCCAACTGGCCTTACGCTGGACCCCGAAAGTGGCGTGATCTCCGGCCAGGCAACGCAATTGGGCGATGCGAAAATGTTGTTCATGATCACTGATGAGGGCGGAAATTATGCGGAATTGCGCTTCGTCCTCAGCGTCACCGCCCCCCCGATCACACCGCCTGGCACCGCGACCAACCAGACCATGACCTATGGCGTCCAGGCGTCGATTACGCCCTTCACCGCGCAGGGCGGCTACGGGACTTTCAAATACACCCTGAAAAGCGGAACCTTGCAGCAGGGTCTCTCTTTCGCCAACGCCACCGGCATGATCTCAGGCAAGCCCACCCAACTCGGCGATCAGCAAATCACCATCACCGCGACGGATGGGGCTGGGCAAACCCAAGATTACACTTTTACCCTCTCCGTGGTCGCGCCCGCCTTCGCGGCGGCCAACTCAGCCGCGACGCCCTCCTTCACCGTGGGCGTGCAAGGCTCCTTCACCGCTTTCGCCACCCCCACGGGGTCGGTGGGAACCGTGGTCTATTCGATCTCGCCCGCCCTGCCCGCAGGCGTCGGTCTGAGCTTTGACGCAACAACGGGCGTAATCAGCGGCAAGCCCCTGCGTGTCCTTACAGGCACTGATGCGAAAGTCTTCTCCATCACCGCAACAGATACAGGCCCCGGCCTCAGCGGCCGCTCCGCGTCTCGTCAGGTCACCCTGTCCATCGCGCAGGGCGCCGTGACCGTGGCGCTGGCGGCCTCTTCTCTCACGCCCAAATATGGAACCCCCGTCACGCTCACCGCCACCGTAACCGGCCCCGGCGCTTCGCCCGCAGGCACGGTTGATTTCATGGACGGGACCGAGAAGCTCGGGACTGTCGCAGTCAGCGGGGGGACGGCGAGTTTCACCATCACCAAGGCCCTCAAGGCGGGTCCGCACGCCATGAAGGCCGTCTGGTCAGGCGATGTGAACTATGTCACCAACTCCAGCGCCGTGGTCACCGTGACAAGCGGTCGGCCTGACCCCACGTCCGACAAGAATGTGCGAGCCATCAACGCCTTGCAGGTCGCGACGGTGCAGCGGGTCGCGGGCGCGCAGATCGATCAGGTGAACCGTCGTCTGGAAATGCTGCATCAGGAAGACATCCCGGGCTTCGTGAACGGCATTTCAGTCAGCGCGCCCCAGCAGATGACGGGAACGCCCTCCGCCTTTGAAGATCCGACGAAGCAGGATGGTATGGGCTTGCGCAATCCGGCGGCACGCGCGCTGGGCGACAATCTCAAGATCGACGACCGCATGCAGGCCAAGGCCTCCGACCGGAGCTTCGGCACCCTTGAGAACTCGCGCTTCAAGGTCTGGACTGCAGGGTCCGTGATCTTTGGCGGCGTCAATGTCTCCTCGCTTGGCGTCGTCACCAAGACCCACTTCACCCTCGGCAGCCTCACCGCTGGCATGGATACGAAATTGATGGAGGATGTGAAGGGCGGCTTCGCCGTGAGCTATTCGTCCGACGCCAACGACATCGGCTCGGATGGATCGCGCCTGAACAGCCGCGCGCTGGCAGGCTCCCTCTACGCATCGTGGAAACTGTCCGACCGGTTCTTCCTCGACGGGAACCTCGGCTATGGCGGCGTGTCCTTCGACAGCAAGCGCTTCGATGGCAATGCGGGCGCCTTCATCAATGGAGATCGCCGGGGCCGCATGGTCTTCGGTTCGCTCGCCCTGAGCTATGACGTGAAGGATGGCCCGCTGTTCTATGCGCCCTATGCGCGGCTGGACGTGATCGACGCCACGCTCAACGCCTATTCGGAAACCGGCGACGCCAACTGGGTGCTGTCCTATGATCGCTCGACCATGGGCTCGAAGAGCGCCGTGCTCGGCCTGCGCGGCGAATATGCGATTCCCCAGACCTGGGGTACGCTTTCGCCCACGGCGCGCATCGAATACCGGCGCATGTTGAGCGGCGATGTCATGCAGATGATGAGCTACGCCAACGAACCCGGCACAACCTATAGCCTCACCACGACGGGGGCGGATCGCGACATGTTCTCGGGCTCGCTGGGCCTGACGGCGCGCAGCAACGGCGATGTGACGGGCGCTGTGGAATATGTGCTGAGCGGCGGCACGAAGACCGGCCTGCAAGGCCAAGGCCTGCGTGGGCGGTTGCGCGTGGGATTCTGAGGGGGCGCGGAGCGAGAAAAATGGCGGGCAGTCGGCAGTCGGCAGTCGGCAGTCGGCAGTCGGCAGTCGGCAGTCGGCAGTCGGCAGTCGGCAGTCGGCAGTCGGCAGTCGGCAGTCGGCAGTAAGGGTTTTGGTCCGAAGATCTGTTGTCAACAACAATCCCCCGACTGCCGACTGCCTAATGCCTAATGCCCCCTACCCCACCACCCGCTCCGGAAAAGCCTTCGCCAGCGCCTCCGCGCTCGCCGCCACCACGCCCCGCTCCGTAATGAGCCCGCTCACCAGCCGCGCAGGGGTCACGTCGAATCCGTAGTTCAGCGCCTGCGTCCCCTCTGGCGAAATTCGCACGCTCGCCATGGCGCCCGCCTCGGTCCAGCCCGCCATATGCGTCACCTCGCGGGCGCTGCGGGTTTCGATGGGGATCTTGCGGCCGCTTCGCATGGTGAAATCGATCGAGGGCGAGGGCGCGGCCACGTAGAAGGGCACGCCATTGTCATGGGCCGCCAGCGCCTTCAGATAGGTGCCGATCTTGTTGCAAACGTCGCCGCAGGCGGTGGTGCGGTCGGTGCCGACGATGATCAGATCGACCTGACCTAACTGCATCAGGTGGCCCGCGCTATTGTCCACGATCAGGGTATGGGGCACGCCATGTTCGCTCAATTCCCATGCGGTGAGGGAGGCCCCCTGGTTGCGCGGGCGGGTTTCGCTGACCCAAACATGCAGGCGGATCCCCTCCTCGTGGGCCTTGTAAATGGGCGCGGTGGCGGTCCCCCAGTCCACGGTCGCCAGCCATCCCGCATTGCAATGGGTCATGATGTTGAGGGTCTGGCCCGGCTTGGTCGAGGCGATGGCGCGGATCAACTCGAGGCCGTGGTCGCCGATGGCGGCGTTGATGGCCACATCCTCATCCGCGATGGCTGCGGCGGCGGCATAGGCGGCGGGGGCGCGCTCGATGGGGATGAGGGGCGAGAGCAGGCGATGCATCTCCTCCACGGCCCAGGCGAGATTCACCGCCGTGGGACGGGCGGCGACAAGGCGCGCGCAGGCCTCGTGCAGACCCGCGTCCGAAACGTCCGCCTGCATGGCCAGAGCCACGCCATAGGCGGCTGCCGCGCCAATCAGCGGCGCGCCACGCACCCACATGTCCGCGATGGCGGTCACGGCGTCGTCGAGGCTGGTCAGGCGGCGGGTTTCGAAGCTGTGCGGCAGCGCCGTCTGGTCGATGATGACCACCCCCAGCCCGTCTTCATCCAGCCAGAGGCTGCGATAATCCTCACCCCGCACGCGCATGACCCGTCCTCCGTCCCGTTTCATCCTACCAGAAGCCCGCAGGCCCTGTCGCGACCAGCCTCTGCTCCGGAGATTGACTCCCGCCCGCCGATGACTAGGCTGCGGCGTCCTTTGCCGGGTCTGCCCGGCGCAACGAGCCAGCAGGTCCTCATGTCGAAACTGATTTTCCCCGCTTCTCCGGCGCCCACCCTCGCCATCGCTGGCAGCGATGACCGAATCCCCGTCCAGCGCGTCTTCTGCGTAGGCCGCAATTATGAAGACCATGCGAAGGAAAT
>CANGTC010000190.1 GCA_947456505.1 Beijerinckiaceae bacterium | reverse complement strand
TTTCTACGACATCGAATATGGCGTGCTGAATTTCCTCTCGCCCACCGGGCAGGGCGCGCAGAATTCCGATCTTTCCGTCGCCATGGCCTATGCCAGCAACGAGGCCCATCGCGACCGCTGGACGGGGCCGGACAAACGCCTCAAGGCCTCCATCGTGGTGCCCTATGAGGATGGGCAGGCCTCGGCCAAGGAGATCGTGCGTCTGGCGGGCATGCCCGATTATGCGCAGGTGCAGCTTCTCAGCCGCATGAGCGAACTGGCGGGCAAGAAGCGCTACTGGCCCATCTATGAAGCCGCCAGCGAGCTGGGGCTGCCCGTGGGCATTCACGTCTTCGGCTACAGCGGCTGGGCCTCCACCAACAGCGGCTGGGCCTCCTATTACATCGAGGAGATGGCGGAACATTGCACCTCCTGTCAGGCCCTGCTGACCAGCCTGATCGTGGAGGGCGTGTTCGAGCAATTCCCGAAACTGAAGATCGTGCTCATCGAGGCGGGCTTCGCCTGGCTGCCTGCGCTGGGGTATCGGCTCGACAAGCTCTGGAAGACCCTGCGCAGCGAGGTGCCCCACCTCAAGCGCGCCCCCTCCGAATATATCCGCGACCACGTCTATGTGACGACCCAGCCCATGGAGGAGACGGAGAATCCCGACCACCTCATGCAGATCATGGAATGGATCGGCTGGGACAAGATCCTCTTCGCCACCGATTACCCCCATTGGGATTTCGACGACCCGCGCTACACCCTGCCGCCCACGCTTTCAAGGGAGCGGCGCCGGCAGATTCTCTCGGAGAATGCGCGCCAGCTCTATGGTTTCGCCTGATGGCGCGTCGGGTCGTCGCTGCTGCGCGGGAGATCGAGCCGGGCGGGCGCAAGCTCGTCGAGGTCGCGGGCCGCGCCATCGTCGTGTTCAATATCGCGGGCGAATTTTACGCCCTCGCCAATCGCTGTCCCCACAAGGCCGGCGAATTGTGCAAGGGCAAGATCTCCGGCTTCATCTCCTCCCCCGAGCCCGGCGTCTATGAAATTTCCCACGAGGGCGAGGTCATCCGCTGCCCCTGGCATGGCTGGGAGTTTCACATCCGCACGGGCAAGAGCTGGTGCGACCCCCGAACCATGAACGCCCGCGCCTTCGAGGTGAAGGTGGAGAAAGGCGCGCAATTGGTGGAGGGGCCCTATGTGGCTGAGACCTTCCCGGTTCTGGTCGAGGACGACTATCTGGTGATCGACCTCTAGGGCCGCGCGCCCGCGCTTGCGACGGGCCGGAGCGTGAGGCACAGTGCCCTCAAAAGAGGGGGGCGTCATGATTTCCAGAGGTCTTGCTTGCGGCGCCGCCCTGCTTTGTCTCCTCGCCGCGTCCGCCCGCGCGCAGAGCGTCGACGACTTCTACCGCGGCAGGATCATTGATCTCTACATCGGCTTCACGGTCGGCGGCGGCTATGATCTTTACGCCCGTCTCATGGCCCGCTTTCTGGGGGATCACATACCCGGCAAGCCCCGGGTCGTGCCCAAGCAGATGACGGGCGCGGGTAGCCGCATCCTCATCAAATACATGATTTCCATCGCGCCGAAGGATGGCACGGCCATCGCCACGGCGGATCAATCCATGGCGCTGGAGCAGGTGATCGGCGACGCCGCCGCCCAGTATGACGCCTCCCAGTTTCACTGGATCGGCAATCCCGCCGCCGACAACAACACGACCGCCGCCTGGCACACCACGGGCGTGCGCACCATCGAGGACGCCCGGCGCAAGGAACTCTCCATTGGCGCCACCGGCGCCAACACCTCCGCCCAATATCCGGCTGTCCTCAACATGGTCGCGGGAACGAAGTTCAAGATCATCCTTGGCTATCCCGGCGGCGCGGACATCAATCTGGCCATGGAGAAGGGCGAAGTTGACGCGCGCGGCAGCAATTCCTGGGAGGGGTGGAAATCCACCAAGCCGGACTGGATCCGGGACAGGAAGATCAATGTGCTTGTGCAGGTGGGCCTGTCGAAGGCCAGCGATCTGCCTGATGCGCCCCTGCTCATGGATTTCGCGCGCAATGAGGAGGAGCGCGGCGCCCTGCGCCTGCTCTCGGCCCCCGCCACCATCGGGCGGCCGCTCTTCACCACGCCGGGAGCGCCGCCGGAGCGGGTGCAGGCCCTGCGCGACGCCTTCGACGCCATGATCAAGGCCCCGCTTTTCCTGCAGGCGGCCGCGCAAGCGGGCCTTGCGATCAACGCCGTACCCGGGCGTGATTTGCAGGCCATCACGCAAGAGATCATTCAGTCGCCCAAGCCGGTGCGTGATCGTCTGGCGCAGATTCTCGGACCTGCTGAAAACAAATGAGGCTGCGGTTTAAATGAACAGCCCGCCCAGCTTCTTGTCGAGAAGGTACTTCTCGGCCTTCGGCGCCACCTTGAACACTGCGCCATCCTCAGCCATGTCGTTGATGGCGTTCTGGTAGCCCTCGACGGAGATTTCGCCGGTGGTGGAATAGATCTTTCCGCGCACGAAGAAATCCTCGTAGACGGTCTCGACCACGGGGATCTCGCGCTTGGTGTATTTCGACGAAATCTCCATCGCCTGTTTCTTGTTGGCGGGATCGAAGAGCCAGCGGTGCGCCTTCTGGATGGCGCGCGAGACGCGCAGGCCCGCATCGCCCTTGGCGGCCCATTCGCGGTTCACATTGTAGAGCACGGTGGGATAGGCGCGCATGCCCTCAAAGCGCGCCAGCACGGGTAGGCCCGCGCGGATGGCGACCTCGGCGCTGGGCTGGAAGAGCACGGCGGCTGCGATGTTGCCGACTTCGAGAGAAGCCACCTTGGCGGGGGAGGTTCCGGCGGGCTGATATTTCACCGCATCCTTCGCGAAACCCTTCTGCTGCATGAGCGCTGAAGTCAGCCAGGCCTCGCTGGTGCGCAGGGAGGAGACGCCGACAATCTGGCCCTTGAGGTCCGCCAGGGTCTTCACCGTCTTGGAGCCGACCAGAACCCAATCGCTCGAATTGGTGGGGGCCGCCATGGAGGCGAGCTGGGTCGCGCCCTGCTCCACCGCCGCGACGATGACCTCGGGCTGGGCTGTGGCGATCTGATACTGGCCGGTGATGGCGAACTGGATGGATTGGGGCGAGGACTGGATCGTCTGGATGGAGGCGTCAAAACCCTCCTCCTTGTAGAAGCCCAGATCAGCGGCGATCAGCTGCACCCAATGAATGGCGTTGGCGGGCACGATGCCGATGGTGAGCGGCTCGGCCGCGCGCACGATGGAAGGGGTTACGATGGCGCTGGCGGCCATGCCGCCCAGAACGGTCCTGCGATGCATCTGCATGATGATCTCCCTTTGGCTGGCGGCGAGGTCAAGCCTCACTCGCTCAGGATGGCGTGGATCTTACGTCTGATGTCGTCCTGCTCCTGCAGGGAAAGATTATCCTGCAGCTTCATGTCGAGCGCGATTTTCGCAGGCGCGCGCAGAACCACGATCCGGTCGCCGATCTGCAGGGCCTCGTTGATGGAATGGGTGATGAAGATGGCCGTCTTCCCGTTCTCGCGCACCAGCGACACGAATTCGTCGCGCAGCTTCTGGCCGGTCATCTCGTCGAGCGCAGAGAAGGGCTCGTCGCAGAGGAGAATGCTGGCGTTGGTGGCGAAGGCCCGGGCGATGGAAACGCGCTGGCGCATGCCGCCCGAGAGCTGGTGGGGATAGTCGTCCTCATGGCCGGCAAGGCCAAGGCGCGCGAGCCAGGCGCGGCCGGTCTCGCGGCGCTCCGGAACAGGGCGCTCCAGCATTTCCAGCCCCAGCTCCACATTGCCCAGCGCCGTGCGCCAGGGCAGCAGGCGATCGCTCTGGAACACGACCGCGATCTTGCCACGAAAGCTCTCGAAGTCGCGGAAGGGGTCGCGGCCCTGCACGCGCACCAGTCCCTCCGAGGGCTCGCCAAGCCCTGCGATCATGTTGAACATGGTGGACTTGCCGCAGCCGGTCTTGCCGAGAATGGCGACAAGTTCGCCCCGCGCGATGTCGAGGTTCAGATTGTCGACAGCCCGGAAGACATCGTCCGAGCCAGGCCGTCCAAATGTCTTCGACACGCCCTTGAATGAGATTTCCGGCGCAAGGTCGCTCGCCCCTGTCATAGCGAATGCTCCGAAATGGCGCGATAGCGGAAGGCGTAGGTCTCGATGCGCTCGATCACCCATTGGGTGAAGAGCACGAAGAAGACGAGCTGCAGCGTCCAGGCGAGCGCCCCCGCCATGTCGAAGACCTGCTGCTGCTGCAAGAGTTCATAGCCGACGCCGCCAGTTGCGCCGACCAGCTCGGCGACCACCACGACGCGCGAGGCGTTGCCAAGGTTCACCTTCCACGACGTCAGGATGTCCGGCAGGATCGCGGGCAGGATCATCACGCGAAACATCTTCATCTTCGAGGGGCGGAACGACAGCACCATTTCGAAGAGATCGCGCGACATGGCGCGCAGGGCGCCCAAAATCTGGAAGGAAAAGGCGGGCAGCGCCGTCACCACCATGATGAAGAAGATGCGCGGCTCGATGCCCTTGAACCAGATGATGGCGAAGACCACCCAGGAGAGCGCGGGAATGCCCTGAAAGAAATTCAGCAGCGGCGAGAAAAAGCGCTCCATGGTCCGCGAGCGCGCCATGAGCAGCGCGATCAATCCGCCGCAGACAAAGGCGCCAATCAGCCCCGCCATGATGCGCCAGACCGTCGCCAGCACATTGGCGAATTGCGTTCCATCCGCGAAGATGGCGAGGGTCCGCCAGAAGACGTCGATGAGCGAGGGAAAGAGATAGCGCGGCAGGCCCAGAGATGCGACCTGCCAGATCAGCGCCAGCACCACGAAAGGCGCGGCCATCTCCCCCAGCCTCATTAGCCTGTAACTCAGCGTCGGCGGCTTGCGCGACATCGGCGCTCCCTACTTTTTCTCGTAAATGGTGGCGGGCGCGGGATCTGACGGCAGGAAGCCCGTCGAGCGACCGGCTGCATAGACCTGCCCGATTTCCTTGCGCACTTCAGAGGCCCAGCGGATGTTGAGGCCCAGCCGTTCGTTGGATTTCACGAGATCGATGATCGCCTTGCGGTCCTCATCCGTGCCCTTGGGCAGGATCAGCTGGGCGGCGGCTGCCGGATCGCGGGTCAGGGTCTGCGCAGCCTCCCGATAGGTTTCATAGAGTTTGGGCACCAGCGCAGGGTTCTTGTCGATCCAGGCCTGATGGGCGGCGACCCCGAGATAGGGAATGTTGCGGCTGCCGCCGGAATAGGCGGTCCAGCGCTGTTCGATCTGCAAATCGAGCGTGCGCAGCTCCGGCTTCTTGCTCAGGAGCGCCGTATAGGCGGGCTCCCAGAGCTGCACCCCCGCCGCGCGGTCGGCCAGCGCATAGCCAAGGAGGCCGGGCGTCGCGGTGTTCATGACGGCGACCTTGGCGAGGTCCACGCCCTGCTGGCGGGCGAACCAGTCGAACATGATGAAATTGGTGGTGCCGCGCGCCGCCGCCAGATCTTTGCCTTCGAGATCTCTGAGGGTCTTCACATCGGGCCGCGCTGTGACGACGGCGCCCCAGAAGTCGAAGAGATTGAAGAGATAGGAAACCTTTACCCCGCGCACGTCCGCGAGGCCGACTGTGAGCACCGCCGCGCTGCCGCCCACCTGAAACTCGCCCGAGTTGAACTGCGCCGTATAGGCGTCGGGGGTGCGCTCCTGAAAGTCGATGTCGAGGCCGTTCTTCTCGTCAAGCTTGTTGGTCTTGATGATCGGTTGCAACAGCGCGCCCAGCGATGGCGCGCCGAAGACCACGATGGACACCTTGTCGAGCGCATGGGCGGGCGCCGACAAGACGAGGGTCAGCGCCGCCACCCCGACCATGCTTTGCATCAGCTTGCTGAAAGCCATGAGCCTGTCTCCTCGCGATGCGTCCCCTGTATCAGGGTTCGTCCGGTCTGAATTTGGTTTCGGGAACCAGCCCCTTGCGGCGCTGCTGGGCGCTGATGCGGCCGTTTTCCAGATAGTGCCCGCTCGCGGCGCGCGCCGCCGCCTGATCCCACTGCGGCAGCCAGTCGCCGAGCGAGTAGCCGAACCAGGGAGATTGCGGGCGCAATTGCGGCAGGCCCATCTCTTCCCAGATGCGCTTTGCGTCTTCCATATAGGGCTTCTTGGGCAGGGCCAGCGGCGGCATGTCGGATTTCATGGTGGCGTCCATGAGGAGGGTTGAATCCTCCTCGCCCGTATGTTCGCGCTTGGGGCCATGGCCCTGACCGCGCGACTCCAGCGTGCGCACATCCTTCACTGGGTTCGACCGATAGGCCAGGGCCCAGAGCAGGGCGTCGGCGTTGTCGGGGTCGATGTCGTCGTTGACCGCGATGCAGATCTTGCCGCAATCGCCCTTGAAGAAGGCCGCGCCATAAAGCGCGCGCCAGACCTCCGTCGAGGCTATGTTGCGCTCCACGGTGATGACCGTCACGCGCAGCAGGCCCGTCAGGGGCTCGTGAAGGGACACGCGCTTGACGCCCTTGATGCCAAGCCCGTCGCGCAGATGGGAGAGGAACAGCGGCTCATAGGCGACGCGCTTGATGACGCTGGATTCGCTGGGCGCCACCTGGCTGATATAGGAGGGGATCACCGGATGGCGCCGATGGGTGATCGCCGTCACCCGCATGGGCATGTTGAACTCTTCCAGCGCCACATGGCCGTGGGATTCGCCGAAGGGCGCCTCAGGCTCCACATATTCGGTGTCGATATAGCCCTCGATGACGATCTCCGCCTCGGCGGGCACCATGAGGTCCACCGTGCGGGCCTTCACGACGCTGATGGGCGTACCGGCGAGGCCGCCCGCCACCGCCACTTCGTCCACGCCCACGGGCAGCTTCTGCGGGCCCATGAAGGCCACATAGGGCGGACAGCCCAGCACGATGGCGCAGGGCATTTCCTTGTCGCCGCGCTTCTGGTGCTCGCGATAGTGCTGGTAGCCGCCTGCGCCGCCCACGCGAGTCGCCATGCGCACCACCAGCCTGTCGCTCGCCTTCAGCGCGGCGCGATAGGTGCCCATGTTCTGCACGCCCGTCACAGGGTCCCGCGTCACTACATTGGTCGCGGTGAGGGTCGGGGCGCTGTCGAAGCCCGGCGTCGAGACGGGGATGGGCAGCATGTCCAGCCCCTTGCCCTCGCCGATGAGGTCGCGACCCTCGTGGATCACCTCATGGCAGGGCGCCTCCGTCACCACGCGGGGCGCGATGGGGTTGGCGATGGCGTGGTCCCATTTGGCCTGGATCTGATCCACCGGCGCCTGCATGCCGATGGAATAGATTTCGCGGTTGGCGGCGATGGCGCCGACCACCACGGGAATGTCATATTTGCGGCCCAGACCATCCACGATATTGGTGAACAGGAAGGCCTTGCGCTGGGGCTCGTCGATGCCGCCCACGAATTGCCAGCGCACCAGCGGATGCAGCTGGCTGTCCTTGTCGATGGGCCGGTCCACCTCCAC
>CANGTC010000189.1 GCA_947456505.1 Beijerinckiaceae bacterium | reverse complement strand
GCCCGATGGCGATCTCATGTTCGACGCGGGCGCCCTGTGGGTCGCGGCGAAATACGAGATCCCCATGCTCATCGTCATGTACAACAACCGCGCCTATTACAACGATTGGGAGCACCAGATCCGCATGGCGCGCCAACGCGGAACCGACATCAACAAGGCCCATATCGGCATGGATCTCTTCGGCCCCGAGCCCGATTTCGGCGCGCTCGCCCGCTCGATGGGCGTCTATGGCGAAGGCCCCTTCGAGGATCCCAAGGATGTGCGCGCCGCCCTGCTGCGCGCCATCGAGGTGGTGAAATCCGGCAAGCCCGCGCTCATCGACACAGTGACCCGCCACCGCTGATGGAAGGTGCATGAAAAAAGGAGCGCTCCTTGCGGGGCGCTCCTGATTTTTTGCCGCCGTGGCGGTTTGCTTATTTCACCACGAACTGCCGCGATACATCCGAGATATATTCGTCAACCTTGTGCGCCTGCTGCAACTCGCCGCTCTTCACCATCATGTCGATGGTTGCCTGCCAGCGAGAGGGATTGATGCGGTATTCCCAATTGTTGAGCGGCATGGCCTCGGTCAGCTTGGGATCGAGACCGGTGAATAGCGCCACATTCTTGCGCGCGCGCGGCTCATCGGCCTTCATATAGTCGATGGCCTCCTGAATGGACTTCACGAAGGACATGGCGACATCCTTCTTTTTGGCCAGAAAGCCGCTGGTCGCATACCAGGCGCCGATGGGCTGCTCGGGAACGGAGTCGACATAGAGCCAGGAGAGATTGCGCGCCACGCCTGTGGTCTGCAATTGCGTCACCCAGGGGTCGAGATGGGCTACCGCATCCACCTGCTTGGACTTCAGGGCATCGCCCATGCTGGGCAGCGGCATTTCCATGACCTGCATCTTCGCCATATCCGCGCCGCCCTTGGTCAGCGCCACCTGGGTCGCGACCGCCATCTGGCTGTGCAGCGCAGACACGGCGATACGCTTGCCCGCAAGATCGGCGAGGGTCTTGTAGGGCGAATCCGCCAGCACCATGATCGAGCCAGCATCGGGCCCCTGCGCCTTGGCGGTCTCGTTTTGCGTGAGCAGGACGAGATCAAAGCCCCGCTCGGTGGCCGTCATGGCGGTGCCGGGGATGGAGAGCACGAAATCCACCGAGCCCGCGCGATGGGCGTTGATGGCCTCGTTGCCGTTGCGGAACTCGACCAGCTCCACGTCGAGCCCGTTCTTCCTAAAGATGCCGGCCTCCTTGGCGACCCACAGGTTCGTCAACGCAGCCATCTTGAGGATACCGGCCTTGACCTTCTCGGCGGCAAGGGCGGAGCCGGAGCCCGCTCCCAGCGCCGCGACCATGCAAGCCGCCACCAACAGTTTCGATTTCATGCCTGTTTCCTTATCACAGCGTTTTACAGCGAAGGGGATGCCACCTCGCGTGAGGAAAACACGTCGAAACGAAAGAAGCGAGCGCCCTTTTTAGCCAGTCTGAAGCAAAAGCGAGCAGACGTGATCACCACATCAGCTGCCCGCCATTGGGATGCACCAGCTGGCCGGAAATATAGGAGGCCCGGTCGCTCAGCAGAAAATCCACCGTCATCGCCACATCTTCGGGCCGCCCCATGCGGCCCAGCGGCAGGGCGGCGGAGAATTTCTGCCTCAAGGCCACATGCTGCTCGGCGCTGCGGCCGGAGGCCAGAAGCGGCGTGTCGATGGGCCCCGGTCCGATGGCGTTCACCCGGATGCCCTTTGGCGTGAACTCCGTGGCGATGGCCTTGGTGAGCGAATAGATCGCCGTCTTGGCCGAGGTATAGGCGGCGTTGCCCGCCACGCCCATGATGGCGAAATCGGAGGAGGTGTTGACGATGGCGCCCTTGCCACGCTCCACCATCTCCCCCAGCACGCTCTGGCAGCACAGGAACACGCCCTTCACATGGGTGTTCATCATCAGATCCCAGTCGCTCTCGGAGATCTGGTCGATGGGGTTGCGCCGGTTGATGCCCGCATTGGCGAAGAGCGCATCAACCGGGCCAAAGGCCTTGCGGGCGTTCGCCACCATGTCGCCGACGCTGGCGCGGTTTGACACATCCACCTCGACGCCCAGAGCCTGCCCGCCCGCCGCTTCGATCTCGCCCGCGACGCGCCGGGCGCCTGCGAGGTCCCGGTCGGCCACGACGACCTTCATGCGGCGTCCCAGACGCAGGGCGCTGCCCCGCCCAATCCCGCTCGCCGCTCCCGTGATGATCACATGCATGGAGAGCTCCCTCAAAACAGCAGCGCGCCGCCGGTGACGCGAATGTCCTGCCCGGTCATGAAACTATTCTCGGCGTCCAGCAGGAACACGGCGGCCTCGGCCATGTCGATGGGCGCGCCGATGCGTCCCATGGGATTGGAGGCCGCGCGCGCAGCCAGCGAAGCCTCATCCATGTTGGCGCGAGGCATGGCGGTGTCGGCGATGCCCGGCGACACGCTGTTGACCCGCACATTGTCGCCAGCCACATCCAGCGCCATGGAGCGCATGAGCCCGAGGATGCCGCCCTTGGTGGCGGAATAGGCGGCGGAGTTCACCCCGCCTGAACGGGCCAGCGTCGAGGAGAAGAGAACGATACTGCCGGACTTGCGCGCCCGCATCAGCGGCAGCACCGCCTGCGCGGCGAGCAGGCTGCCCTTCAGGTTGATGGTGAAATGCCGATCCCAGGTCTCGTCGTCGATCTCGAGGAAGGGCTGGGTGTGGTAGACCGCCGCCAGCGCCGCAAGGCCATGGACGAAGCCGAAGCGCGCCTGCGCCCGCCCCGCCGCCGCCTCCATGGCGGCGCGGTCTCGTACATCCATGGCCTCGAAGACCAGGCGTTCGTTCGTGATCTCCGAAAGGGGTCCCGGCGCCATGTCCCAGGCGCTGACCCCATAGCCCTCTTCGAGCAGGCGGCGCACCAGCACGACGCCTATGCCGCCCGCCGCTCCCGTGACGCAGACCGCGCCTTTATCGTCAGGTTTCAACACTGGTTCCCCTCCAGCGCAAGAAGTGGCCCTCGACCCGCAGGAATATGAAATTGATCAGGAATCCCAGCAGGCCGAGCGTGAAGATGCCAGCAAACATTTCCGGCACGCGGAAAATGCGCTGCATATCGAGAATGAAATAGCCGATGCCGCTGTTGCCGGTGATCATCTCGGCCACGACCGCCACGATCAGCGCGATCCCGAGGCTGATGCGCATGCCTGTGAGGATGTTGGGCAGGGCGGCGGGAAGGATGATCTGCCAAAGCGCCTTCACCCGCGACAGGCCGAAGGTGCGCCCCGTGTCGATCAGCACGGTATCGACGCCGCGCACGCCGCCATAGGTGTTCAGCAGGATGGGGAACATGCAGGCGAGGAAGATCACGAAGACCTTCATCTCATTGCCGATGCCCAGAAACAGGATCGCCACGGGAATGTAGGCGGAGCTGGGAATGGGCCGGATGAATTCAGTGATGGGCTCCAGCAGGCGATAGACCATGGGGATCGTGCCCATGAGCAGGCCGAGCGGCACCGCCACGATCACCGCAAGGCCAAAGCCCGTGAAGATGCGCCCCATGCTCGGCAGCAACTGCCTGGTCAACTCGCCCGTGCCCGTCACCGACTTCATCCAGGAGGCGAAGATCACACTCACGCGCGGGAAGGTGATGGGGTCGATCATCTTGTTGGCGGAAGCATATTCCCACAGCAGGAGGAGAACCAAAATCAGAAGAAATCCGGGCCAGCGCTTTCTCATGGTCTCAAGCCCTCACGACCGGGGCGCGGAAGGCGCGCCGCCTTTTTCTTGCAGGAAGATGCTGGCGAACAATTGCTGGCGCAGCGCATGGAATTTCTCATCCGCCCGCGTGCTGATCTGATCACGCGGATAGGGCAGATCAATCGCCACATCCTCGTGGATCTTCGCGGGCGACTTGGTGAGCGAAATGATGCGGCTCGACAGGAACACCGCCTCCTCCACGTCATGGGTGACGAAGAGAATGGTGACAGGAATCGTTTGCCAGATCTTCAGGATGAGTTCCTGCAAGATCGCTCGGGTCAGGGCGTCCACCGCGCTGAAGGGTTCGTCCATCAGCAGCACGGAGGGCTCGCAGATCAGCGCGCGGGCGATGACCACGCGCTGCTGCATGCCGCCGGAGAGCTGATAGGGAAAGTAGTTCTCGTAACCCTCGAGGCCCACCAGTTTCACATAATGACGGCAAAGCTCGTCACGCTCGCCTCGGGACAGATTTTTCTTGTGGCTGTTGAGGCCGAATTCGATGTTCTGAATGACCGTGCGCCAGGGGAAGATGGACTTGGTATATTGCTGGAAGACATAGATCATGCCTTCGGCAGGCCCGGTCACCTTGGCGCCATTGAACAGGATTTCGCCGCCGCTGGGCGTCTCAAGACCGGAAATGAGCTTCAGCAGGGTGGACTTGCCACAACCCGAGGGGCCGACAATGGACAGGAAGGCGCCTTGGGGAATGGAGCAGGAGACGCCATCGAACACCGTCAGCGCCTGGCCGTTCACGGCGAAGCGTTTGGCGGCGTTGCGCACCTCGATGATAGGCGCCTTGCTCTGGGCCTGCGCCTGACCGCTTTCGCCGGTCTGCACAACATGCGTGATCGTCACTTTATCTCCCTTGAGCCTCTGCGCGGGTCGTCCCGTCTCGACTTGAAGCTGTGTCGAACGCAACATGTCGCGTTCGACGGCGCTTGTCCACTGGGCCTGATCTCAGGCGCCGACACCCGGCGCCTTGCGCGCCAGACCGCCAAAGAGGTCGAGCATGCGCTCGCGCCAGGCGTAGACCGGATCATCTTCAGCCAGGATCTTCTTCGCGGAGACGCCGCGCACCCACATGAACCCGCCGAAGAGGCAGTAGTCGGCGAAGGCGGGCGCCTCGCCATTCACGAAAGGTTGATCCTGCAAGAGCGCCCGCAGGGGCGCCAACGCAGGGCGCATCTGCGCGCGAGCCTCATCTTCGCTGATGGTGAAGGCCTCCAGCGTCTTGCCCACCCGCGCCTCACGGCTCTGGCGAAAATAGGGCCGGTCGCCTTCGTCGATCACGTTGTAGATGTCGAGGAGCACCGCCTTCAGGGCGATGGGCGAGAAGACCGTCTGCGAAAAATGCCGGGCGAAATTGGCGAGCGCCCTGCCCTGCGGGCCATCCATCAGCACGGGGCGATCCGCATAGTGGGCATCGAGATATTCGGCGATGGCCCAGGAATCGTGCAGCACCTTGTCGCCGTCGCAAACCACCGGCACGGCCCCCTGCCCCGAAAAGGCGATGACGCTCTTGTCGGAGAAGCGCCAGGGGATCGTCTCCACTTCTAGGCCCTTGTGGGCGAGCGCCATGCGAATGCGCCAGCAATAGGGGCTGAAGCGGAACGAAGGGTCCGCCCCCGCCAGATCATACATGCGAATGGTCATGGGACGCTCGCCAGTTGCAGGGGATCGGCCTCGCCAGAGCCCAGATGGATGGCGTCGCCGCTGTCGAGCGCCGCCTGAATGCGGCGCACGAGTTCACGGGCGGAATCGGCCGAAAGCTCCACGGCCACGCGCTCTTTCGAGCGGGAGTCCACGAAGTCGATGTTCAGCGCATGGTCGAGGGGCACATGCACGGGATGATCGTAATAGATCACCGCCGTATCCACGCGCATCCAGCCATGGCGCCCTTTGGCGCTGCCGAAGATCGGCGCCTTTTCAGTGATGTAGGAACACATGTCCCACCTCACCGAAGGTTGTGGTTGAAGAAGTCGATGGCCTTCCTCCAGCCGTCCACCGCCTGCTCCGGACGGTAACTCGGGCGGCTCCAGTCGAAGAAGGCGTGACCGGCGCCATCATAGCGATGGAACTCGTAGGTCTTGCCAAGCTCCTTCAGCTTCGCCTCGGTCTTGTTGACCTGCTCGGGCGAAGGCTCCTTGTCGTCATTGCCGAAGAGGCCGAGCATGGGGCAGTTCAGGTCCTTCGTATAATCGATGGGCGAGACCGGCTGTTTGGCGTTGAGCGCGGCGGGATCGGCGATCACGCGGCCGCCCCAGCAATCCACCGCCGCGTTCACATTGGGCAGGCGGCAGGCGGAGAGATAGGTCTGGCGCCCGCCGGAGCAGAAGCCGATGATGCCGACCTTGCCATTGGCGTTGCTCTGGGCGCGCAGGAAGGCCATGGCGCCGGAGACGTCGCCCAGCATCTGCTCGTCTGAGACGCCGCCATCGGCGCGGGCGCGGGCGCCGATGTCATCGGGGTCGCCATCGCCCATGCGGAAATAGAGATTGTTGCAGATGGTGGCGAAACCGTGATGGGCGAGCTTGCGCGCCGCCTCGATGCAGAACTCGTTCCAGCCGGGGATATGGTGGATCAGCACCACGCCCGGAAAGGGCCCGGGGCCTGCAGGCCGCGCATAATAGGCCTCGCCCTGTTCGCCGTTATGAGCGGTGAACTTGACTACTTCGCATGTGATGTCCCTGTAGGTCATTTAAGCCTCCCCTGATCGCCTGACGCCTCTGTCTGGGCCCTACTATACCCGCCGCGCGACGTTTGGGGAGGGGGCGCCGCGCCCTTCTCCCCAAGGCCCACAAGGGGCTTGCGCCTTCCCGCGCCCCTGCCACAATGGGGGTGAACAGGGAGAAAGCTCATGCGCACGCCACAGGACATCGGCGGCCTGCCCGAGGGGCCGGTCGATCCATCAGAACACGCGCTGAACTTCTGGGAAAAACAGGCCGATGGTCTGCGCGCCGCCGTAGGCGCCAAAGGGCTCATGTCCAGCCACGAGAGCCGCAGGGCCATCGAATCCCTGGGCGAGGACGCCATGGAGCGGCTGACCTATTACGAGCGCTGGACCGCAGCCCTCTCCCTGCAGATGGTGGCGCGCGGCGTGCTCACTCAGGACGAGATCGACGCCAAGGTGGCTGAGGTGCGCCAGCGCCTCGCCGAAACCGGCGAACTGGAGCTGACGCCTGGCGAAGCGGAGAAACTGTCATGAGCCGCCTTTCCCCCGGCGCCGTGGTGCGCGTGCGCAATGACTATCCGCCTGGCCATATCCGCACTCCCGTCTATCTGCGCGGCAAGCAGGGGGTGGTGGAGCGCTATTTCGGCGCCTTCGAGAACCCCGAGCGCCTCGCCTATAATCTGACCGGCCCGAAGAAGGATCTCTATAAGGTGCGCTTCCGCGCCACCGATCTGTGGCCCGATTATCAGGGCTCGCCGAAGGATGTGATCGAGGCCGACATTTACGACCACTGGCTGGAGACGATGGAATGAGCCAAGATCACCAAAACCATCACCACCACCATGACCACGATCACGACCATGATCATGACCATCCCCACGCGCCGCCCCAGCCCGACGACAAGGTGCATAGCTATCACCAGATCCTCAGCATAGCCCTGAAGGAACTGCTGATCGAAAAAGGCGTCGTCACGGCAGCGGAAGTGCGCCAGTTCATCGAGAAGCGCGATTCCATCACCCCCGCCAATGGCGCCAAGGTGGTGGCCCGCGCCTGGGTCGATCCGGCCTATCGCGCGCGCCTGTTCGAGGAT
>CANGTC010000188.1 GCA_947456505.1 Beijerinckiaceae bacterium | reverse complement strand
GCACTTTTGCATGGCTCGGGCGATGCCGCAGGCTGGCCAAGGATTGGGAGTGTCTGAACCGCAAGGCGCTCGCTTTCCTGCGATTGGCGTCCATCAGGTTGATGCTCAGAAAGCTATGCAATCCATAATGAACTTCGCGGACAGACTCTATGGTCTTGGAGCCATCGAGTTCATAACCTACGGCGCGAATTGAAATTGAATATTTTCCTGGTCCGATTTTGGATGCCGGGAACGAATACATTCCTTTATCATTCGTTATGACGGAAACGTTTATGTTCGCTCCATCCTTTTTCGCGGTGACGATAACACCTTCCATGGCTCCTTCTTTTTCGGAGACGACCAAGCCACCCAGGGAGGCGCTTTGCTGAGCGATCAAGGGCTGCGTGTAGGCGATAGCAGCTAGAACGGCTGTGCTAAAGCGCAAAAAGAGCTTGCAATTTCGCATTTTGTCCCTCCCGCAGGCTGGTATTGGTCCAGCTCCGACATCTCATGATGATGGATTTTCGCTCAATGAGCAAGCCAGGTTATCTCTTTGCTGCAGACATGCAGTAGGTCCGGTTTCGCTTTGAAAGGCGTCAGGTCGACGCGGTCGCTGATGGCTTGGTTTGCAGGCTATGAGTTTTTCCTCGGTCTGATCCAGGTGGGATTAGAAGATGAGAGATGGTGAATTTTCGTAAGAATAGATTTTTACTTTTCTGAATTTAGATCGAGAACGACAGGGTTTCTGGACCTTAAGAATTTACTGACGAAAGCTGCTGAGCCAGGATTATTCATTTTCGCTTCAGTAGGGAGCGACGTCGTTGGGGCTCTTCGTCAGCGACCGGATATTCCGCTTGACAAGAAATCCCCTCGAAGGCAAGCGCGTGCATAACCTGTGGATCATTACACAATATCTGCGTCGCGGCGCGTTTGTGTCCCAGCGCATATAGCGTGCGTGCATAGAGACGAAGCTGGCAACCGCGATCTTCAGTTGTTGCGCCCAGAGTGATTCCAAATCCCGCTACCGAACCACCCATGCTCGCGCTACCCATGCAACTCTCGATACCTGCCGCATTCAGTCCCGGCGCATAGACTGACGGCGTATTTTGAGGGTAGCGGTTGCTTATTGTGGCGTTGCTTGAATTTCCATTACCGTTGCCGTTGCCGTTGCCATTCCCATTGCCGTTACCAGTTCCCAGGTTGCCATTGCCGTTTCCAGTCCCATTGTTGGCTTGCCCCACCGCCATGGATACAGAGCCGACCAGAATGAGGAGTGCCGCGACGAACCTGTTCATGATGATCCCCCGTCCTTGAAATATGATATTTTCGCTAAGAAAACTATACTTAAGTTTGCTTAGTCGAAGTGAGTGAATAGCTTGGACATAAGTATTCAGCCTTTATAAATAATGTACCATAAAATTTAATGCAATATTATAGCGCTGCTGGTGGTCTTCTGTTGTGGATAGAGCCGTCATGGAGTGTGAGGCGGTCGAAGGCTGCTCCCGCCTTCCTGTATGTTTTGATCAGGCATGTGACCGTAGGTAAGTCGCTTTCTCGCATCATATCCGACGGCTCCTTTTTCCTGGCCGGCCTTTAGCGTTCGAGATTAACTCGACCGAACGGCTTAATCTCTTTGTATGGTTCCCATGCTTTAGGTTACTCTTATCGTTCACCTTTCGAAAATCGCTCGCGTTTTCCATCTCACGGTCATCACGTTGATCTTGGCGTGATGAAACCTCATGCGTCTACACGACGCTTGTATGGAGACCCCCCATGAAAAAGATCCTCGCTGTGACACTCGCTTTGGGCATGCTGACATCTGCTGCTTCCGCCGCATCAATCGGTAGTGGCAATGGCAATGGCAATGGCAACATTGGCATCGGCAATGGCAATGCAAATGGCAACGGAAATTCCGGCGTACTCAATGGCAATCTCAACGGCAACGGCAACTTTGGCGTTGGCAACGGGAACCTGAACGGCAATGGAAACCATGGCTTCGGGAACGGCAATGGCAACGGTAATTTGAACGCCGGGTTTCTTAACGGCAACGGCAACGGTAATTTCAACAGGGGTTGGCTGAATGGCAACCTTAACGGCAACCTCAATCACTAAGGCTGCCAAACAGGCCTTCGTAAGGCCTTGAAATACGGTCAGGTGCGAAGCGCCGAGCAGGCGCAGTCGGATCGACGCATCGCATCTGGCTGTTAAGAGTTAGCCTTGTGAGGCTGGCGTGTAGTTAAGTCTCCGTAGCCGATCTCGTGACGATTCCAGCCGGCTTGTTGCAAATCCTGGAGATGGCACATGAAAAAGCTCAATCGTATTCTTGTCGCAGCGGTTTGCGTGGATATTGGCGTGATCGCAGCTATTCCACTCGCTGCGCAACCAATCCGAGCGGTACCTGGCCTTCAATCTCCCACCCCCGTTGCGTGCTTTGGATGCGGCAACGGTAATGGCAATGGAAATATAGGAATATCCAATGGCAATCTGAACGGGAACCTGAATACAGGGGGAGGTAACGGAAACGGGAACGGTAATGGAAACGGCGCCCCGCAGACCAATGGAAACATCGGTTTCATGAATGGCGGGACTGGGAACACCGGCGCTTTCAATGGTCTTGGAAATTCAAGTTCAACAAGTGGCAACAACAATGCCGGCGCCTTTAACGGAAACGGGAATGGAAGCACCAACAATGGGAATGGTAATTTGGGTTCCTTCAATGGATACGCCAATGGCGTAGGCAGCACTGGAACCAATGGGACAAGCAATGGCAACGGGAATATCGGCGCATTGAATGGGAACTTCAACGGTCGGTTCAATCGATAGGTGGGCTAGATTTTGGACTCAGCGCAACTGAATAAGAAAGACCCCGCGCAAGGTCTGGTCGACACTCATCGGATAAGAACTTGCGCGCCCAGTGGGCAGGACAGGACAGCGCCATGAAGGTCATCGCGGTCTATTCAACCATCATCGGCGCCGCGCTGATCTGGCCGGGCGCGCCCGGCACTTTCATGAACAGCATGGGCGCTGTTCTGCCCGCAGGCGTCGTGCCGGATCGGCTGGAGGGAGCCTTTTCCTCAGCAGACCGGTATCTGACAAGCGCCGTCGAAGTGATCGTGCTTCCGAGAATTGTCTCCGCGACCGGGGCCCTCAATGCATCCATAGTTGTGGAGGTTGGTTCGCAACTGTCAGGGCAGATCACGAATATGGCGGTCGATTTCAACGATGACGTGAAGAAAGGACAAGTGCTGGCGCAACTCGACCAAAGCAGCTTCAAGGAGCAAGTCGCCTCAGCGCAGGCTGCATTTGACGGGGCCCGTGCGGACGCCCGCACCACGGAAGCGCGTCTGGCCCGTGCGGTGATCGATGTACAGCAAATACGCATGCAACGTGCAGTTCTCAGCGCAAGGACGGATGTGGCGCGCATCGGGATGGAACTCGCCACCCGCGAAAACAAGCGGAAGTCTGCGTTGCTCGAAAAAGGTGCTGCGCCAGCCAATGATGTGCTTGATTCCCTCTCGCGAAAGGAGGCGGCGCAGGGGACCTTGCGCGAGGCGGAGGCCAATCTGGAAGCTAATGATGGCGCTGTCGATGGGGCTCTCGCGGATGTGACGCGTATAAAGGCCGAGTTGGAAAGCTCGCATGCTACGATACGGCGTTTGGAAGCGCAACTGGCGAGCGCAAAGGTTGATCTGGATCGCACCTTCATCCGCGCTCCCATTGACGGTGTGATCGTTGGGCGGAATGTGACCCAGGGACAAACTCTGGCCTCCTCGCTGGAAACCAAGACGCTTTTCAATATCGCCGGAGACCTCAAGCGCATGGAGATTTATGCGAGGGTCGATGAAAGCGACATTTCCAAGATCGCACTCGGGCAGGACGCCACCTTCACCGTCGATTCCTTCCCCGGGCGGGAATTTAACGCGAAGGTGACGCAAATTCGCAAAGCGCCGCTAGTGGTGCAGAATGTAGTCACCTACACGGTGGTTCTGGGCGTTGCGAATGATGACTACGCGCTCTTCCCCGGCATGACGGTGGTGGCCAGGATTGTAACCGACATCTTGCCCTCCTCGTTGTCTGTCCCCATGGCGGCCATGCGGTTCAAGCCGCAGGTTGGAATGGTCGGCGCTGGCGCCGCTCAGACATCGGCAGAGGCGCTCGTGTGGGCGCTGCGTGAGGGCGCTTTGAAGCCGGTACGGGTCGTACCTGGCGCTGTCAACGGGGAATATGTCGCGGTCCAGTCTGAAGACTTGAGGAGTGGGGACCTCGTCGTCATCGGTGACAGGGGTTTAGCCCGCAGCGCTCGCGCCTCTCTATTCAATGGCGCCTTTTGATGCTGATCTCGGCGCGCGGGATAAGCCGGGTCTATGGCGTCGATGGCGTTCAGTTGACGGCGCTGAAGGCGACGTCGTTTGAAATCGCCGAGGGAGAATTCGTCGCTATCGTCGGCACATCCGGATCGGGCAAATCGACACTCATGAATCTGCTTGGATTGCTTGACCGGCCCAGTTCCGGCGCTCTGTTCATGGAGGGTCGGAATTGTTCGACGCTTGGGGATGATGAACGGGCACGGCGGCGCAATCAGCGGATTGGTTTTGTGTTCCAATCCTATTTGCTGCTGCCGCGCCTCACCGCATGCCGCAATGTGGAGCTTCCCTTGATCTACGCGGGAACACCAAAATGGGAACGCAAAGAGCGGGCGCTGGAAGCGATGCATCGGGTTGGTCTTTCCGCGAAGGCTGACCGGTTGCCTTGTCAACTTTCCGGGGGCGAGCAACAACGCGTGGCAATCGCCCGCGCGATCATTTGCAATCCCGCCTTACTGCTTGCGGATGAGCCAACAGGCGCGCTTGACAGTGTCTCAGGCAGGGGCGTTCTGGACTTGTTGGACAGCATTCACCGCCAAGGCTGCACGATCATCATGGTCACTCATGATCCTGACGTCGCCTCTCAGGCGCAGCGTGTCCTGACCATGCGGGATGGCGAGTTGGTAAGTGACAGCGCACAAGTGCAAGCGGGGCTGCGACCTCCGGAGTTAGCCAATTGAAAATTGCAGACGCCATCAGAATGGCTTTGACTGCGCTCATGGGTAATCCAGTGCGCACTCTGCTGACCATGCTTGGCGTTGTGGTCGGCGTTGGTTGCATGGTCAGCATGGTGGCCATAGGCGCGGGCGCGCAAGCGCGCGTGTCGGAGCAGATTAGGGCCTTCGGAGCCCATGTGCTTCTCGTCAACCCTGGCGCCAATAACAGGAACGGGGTGCGAGGGGCGGTTGGCAGTCGCCTCACGCTGACCGGCGATGACGCGCGGGCTATTGCGCGACTCCCGTCCGTCGCCTTGGCCGCGCCCTCCGTGTTCGGAGTGGCGCAGATTGTCTATGGTGCTAGCAACTGGTCCACGACCATCAACGGGACTGTGCCTGATCATTTCGATATTCGGGAATGGCCCCTTTTAAAGGGCCGAACTTTCTCCCAGGATGACATTCAGAGCGCCGCCAAGGTTGCGATCATCGGGTCAAAGGCCGCTGAGGAATTGTTCAAGACTGAAGAGCCGGTCGGGAAAGTCGTGCGCATTCTCAGCACACCCTTCACGATCATTGGCGTGCTGTCCGAGAAAGGCGTCAATGGCAGCGGTCAGAATCAGGATGATGTGGCCTTCGTGCCGATTTCCACCGCCACACTTCGTCTGATTGGTAGCGCTAATTCCGTCAATCGGGACACGGTTGGATATATTCTCGCCAGCGCGCGGTCAGACGAAGCCATGGCGTCGGCGATCACACAGATAGAGGATCTTCTGCGCCAGCGTCATCGCACCCGGGTTGGGGACGATGATTTCACTGTAACCACAGCAGCCGCCACCATGGCGGCGCAGGAAGCATCGACACGAACAATCTCAATTCTGCTAGGTTCCATTGCGGCGGTCTCGCTCATTGTTGGCGGCATCAGCATCATGAACATCATGTTGGTTTGCGTAACCGAGAGAACCTCGGAGATCGGATTGCGGCTTGCTGTCGGTGCGCGACCGCGGGATATCCGTCGACAGTTTCTTCTCGAAGCTATGGCGCTCTGTGGGGCGGGTGGCATCCTTGGCGTCATGCTCGGTTACGCTGCTGCGTTCATTGTCGGGACGAAATTCGACTGGCCAATACTTCTTCAGCCGGAAGCCGCGATTGCCGCCGTCATTCTTGCTGGCGGAGTTGGAGTATTTTTTGCTTGGTATCCTGCCTGCCGTGCTGCTGCACTTCAGCCTGTTGCGGCATTAAGGGCGGTTTGATGCATTGAGTTTGGATACACTGATTGGCGGCCACCTGGTCATCTTTTTTGTCGCCACTTTTCAGTCGGCGCCTACTGACTGGGCGAATTTTAATATCTGTTCAAACGGTAGTGGATGATAGCATGGTCGACAGGTTTGGCAGATCGATACACCAAGAGCGGCAGCGGGATCTCGCGGTAGACTAACGTATTGGGCGGGATGATTTTGCCGCCCTTCTCAGTGCGACTTGAGGTCAGGCAGATTTAGATCGCTGCTCTGGTTCACAGGGGTCTTCTTCACCCGTACAGCGCTTTAAGCGCTGCTTGCCCGGCAAATTGGCGGCGGCATGTGAAGCGTCACCAAAGAAATGGAGGTTCCCATGGCCAGATACAGCAAGAACCTTGTCACGGGGCGCCAGCCCCGTTCTGCTCGGGTTCTGTGGGGCTGACCCAACGTACCCTTGGCGCCGCGCTAGGTGTAGATGAGCGCACCGTCCGCGTCTAAGAGCGCAAGCACGACCGGCGACCTACCAGGGCCCTAATGACGTCCGCATCGAGCAGGTTTTGCTGGACCACGGTGTCGTCCTTTTCGCACAGTCGACGCACGGTGCGAGGTTGGCGAAGTAATTTCGGGTCCGGGAGTGTTGTCGAAAAACGGTAATTTTCCCCACACGTGCGCGTGCTACCGGTTTTCGGCGAAGTGACAGGGACGGGACGCTGCCCTTAATAAGCCGACAAGATGGTCCTACCCATCGTCAACGACAGGCGCAGCAACGCCATTCGGCGGTGAGTGCTCTGACTTGTTGGTGGCTATGAGGTAGCTGGGGTTTCTGCTGGACGGCGAAAATCCGCTAACCAATTGATTTCACTGGCGCGCCGGGGAGAATGAAAGCGATAACCTATATAAGATTGAAATATAGAGATAATTTCAATAGAGCTTTGCAACAAAACCGCATCCATGATTGGCTCTGCGAGCGCTTTATATCAATTCCCATTGATCAGCATTCATGCGCCCGATCACTCATACTGATCGATATGATACGCGCAGCGGCCCTTACGAGGGTGCTCAAAGCGCTGGTCCGATCATGATCCCAGTCCCTTCTGGCGTCCGGGTCTGGATGGCGACCGGGCATACTGACATGCGTCGCAGCATGCAGGGTCTTGCGCTGCAGGTTCAGGAGAGCCTCAAGCGTGATCCTCATACTGGGGATCTTTACATCTTCCGAGGCCGTCGCGGCGACATGACCAAGATCCTGTGGCACGACGGGATCGGGCTTTCGCTGTACGCCAAGCGACTGGATCGCGGGAAGTTCATATGGCCGTCGGCGTCTG
>CANGTC010000187.1 GCA_947456505.1 Beijerinckiaceae bacterium | reverse complement strand
CAAGCCAATGCCCGAACGCACCCGGATCTCGAATGCACGCAAGTCGAAAGTCCGCTCAGCGGTCGAGCACGTCTTCGCACATCAGAAGGGACCCATGGGATTGATTGTGCGAACAATCGGGATCGCGAGGGCGAAAGTGAAGATCGGCATGGCGAACCTCGCCTACAACATGCGCCGCTTTGTATGGCTATCCGGAAAATACGCCGCAGCGTGAGCCAGAGGAGCCACGAAGGGGAGCCTACTTCCTAATTTAGCAGAAACGATAGACACCAGACCGCCATAAAACGCGTCATCAGCCATCATCATGCTGAATATGCATATCAAAAAAGGGTTCTTGGAGGTGTCCAGCTGCCCGGGCGCTCACCCGTCCGCGCCGTCCCCCGCCGCTACACCCGCCCTCCGGGGCAAATCGAACCGCCCCAACGAACTTCAGAGTGGATAAAAGTTGGGGGCAAGGTCACGCTCGCTGAACCCAAGAAGCTCTCCAGCCTCGACATAACTTAAGCGTCCCGCCCGATGCGAACTGATCGCATGCAAAACAAGCGCCATCCGAACCTCCGGCCATATGCGGCTCTCCGATTCAAAAACCGGACAAACCACGTGCTACCTAAACCGGACATATCATCTGCTCGCGACAGTCGTTCTTTGACGAAGTTGCAAAAACGGTTTTGGTAGCGTAGTGTTTCGTACTCATGATTCGTGTGATTTAGGATTTAGCCGTCCTGTACCGGTCTCGGTTAAGCTAGATCATGCGCGACCATGGAGGATAAATTATCGCATCAATTTTTGGGGGGGCGAGAAGCCTTATAAAAACTTGTATTTGGAGTTGGTCTAGGTGTCGCCCCATATGTCCTAATGTAAAAATAGTTTAGGTACCTAAAGCATAGCAACTAAATTTATTATTTGTTGTCAAGTTCCAAACAAAGGGGAAAGCGTCGACTTTGTCCCCATGCCTCTGCCGCTGTTCAGCCCCCAAGGCGGAACCTAGACCGATGGACAGCCATGATTGAAGACCATATCAAAGCATGTCAGATGACTCCCGCCCTCGACATCCCCATCGATCCTCAGCACATCCTCAGGAAAAAGAAATCGTTGAAGCGCCTTCTGATGCAACAAGGCGGGCTATTGAAAAAACGCATTGCCATTCTCGGCGGGTCAACCACGGCAGAAATTCGTGATGTTCTTGAAATCTTCCTACTCGAAGGCGGAATAGAGCCTCAGTTCTATGAGTCAGTGTACAACCAGTACTATCAGGAATTAGCGTTCGACAACGAGGCGCTCAAGCGCTTCGCTCCTGATATCATTTTCATTCACACGACGAGTGTCAATATCCAGAAATTTCCTTCTCTCGCCGACACCCCAGAGGATGTGAGGAAGCAACTGGATGATGATTTGGCGGCCTACAACCATATGTGGGGCCGGGCAGCAGCGATCTATGGCTGTCCCATAATTCAGAACAATTTCGAGAATCCGTTTCTGCGCCCACTGGGCAATCTAGATTTCTCAGACTACCGAGGCAAAACTAACTATGTGCGTGCGCTGAATGATAGGATCGCTACCTATGCCCAGGAGAATCCAAATTTTTATGTCCATGATATTAACCATCTCAGTGCATGGTTAGGGCTAGAAAGATGGTTCAATCGAAAAGATTGGTATTCTTACAAATATGCCTTTGCGTTTGAGTGCATTCCCGCCTTTGCTCAGAATCTGTCCGCCATCATCAAGGCCATCTTCGGCAAGACAAAGAAAGCCCTAGTACTGGATCTGGACAACACTGTGTGGGGTGGCGTTATCGGGGACGACGGCGCGGATCAGATCAAGATCGGCAATGACACCGCCGTGGGTGAAGCTCATTGGGAACTGCAAGACTACCTGCGCCAGCTGCGCGATCGAGGCGTCCTGCTCACGGTGGCTTCCAAGAATGACTTCCAGAATGCGCGCGAAGGCTTCAACCATCCTCACATGGTGTTGAAGTTTGAGGACTTTGCGGCTTTCCAGGCTAATTGGGAACCTAAGTCGCAAAATATCAAGAAAATCGCGAACCAAGTCAGCCTCGGCATCGATTCGCTCGTCTTTCTAGATGACAACCCGTCTGAACGGGAACTGGTGAAGCAGCAGGTACCTGAAGTGACGGTGCTCAATTTGGGCGATGACATCGCGAAATACGCTGCAATTCTCGATCGCAGCAGTTTGTTCGAACCCATCATAATTTCCAATGAAGACTTGAGTCGCGCGAGCTACTACGAGGCGAACGCTACTAGAAACGAAATGAAATTACAGTTTCTAGACTATGGAAAGTACTTAGACACTCTGGAAATGAGCGCCAAAATACTGCCATTCGAACGAAAGCATTTGGATCGCATAACCCAACTGACCAACAAGACCAATCAATTCAACCTGACCACGCGCCGCTACACCAACGCTGAGATCGAGGCCATTGCAGAGGATCCGAACATGATTGGCCTCAGCGGCCAGCTCACGGACAAGTTCGGCGACAATGGACTGATATCAGTGGTGATTGCAGCCAGGCGCGGACACCAGGTCGAGATTGACCTCTGGCTGATGAGCTGCCGCGTACTCAAGCGCGACATGGAACTAGCAATGTTTGATGAGCTTGTGGCCAGAGCAAAACGGGTCGGCGCCACGGAAGTTGTCGGAAAATTCCTTCCCACCAAGAAAAACGGCATGGTAGCCGACCTCTATAGGGATCTTGGATTCGAGAATATCAAGACACTAGATGATGGCGAAACGCACTGGCGCTTCACCATCCCATTGGAAGTAGCCCTTATGAACTCCCACATCAAGGTAACCTATGGACAGTAAAATCATCCTCGGCAAAATTCAATCAATTGTTCAGGACGTTTTGGACAACGAATCTGCGGATATCAACGAACAGACCAAAGCGGCCGACTTGGAAGGCTGGGACTCCCTGGCTCACATCAATATAGTGAGCCAGATAGAAAGTGAATTTGGCATTCGTTTCTCGCTGAACGAACTATCTCGTTTTTCGACTGTGGGCAAGATCGTCGATGCCGTGCAGCGGAAGGTTTCATGAGCAGCCGCAACTTTGTCCTTGCAGATCAGATTCAGTTTGCAGGTTTTTCTCACGACTTCAATCCCATCCACGTCGATCCCATCGTCTCACGGCGCTTGATCTATGGTCAGCCCGTGGTGCATGGCGTCAACGCGATGCTGTGGGCGCTGGCCGGCTTTGCGAGCAGGCACCCGGTGCCTATAATGGTACAAGGCCTGACTTGCTCGTTTACCAAGCCATTGCTGCTGAACGAAGAGGTCAGTCTCGATTTCGATCTATCCGCTGCATGCAAGACCGTGATTCGGTTGCGGCAAGGGGGGCAGGATGTGGCCAAAATCAGCCTTGTTTATGCTCCATGCGAGGCTGGTCAGTTGGAGGAGTTCCAATGCGAAGGGCCCAGCGAGCCGCCCTTAAGCACGCAGCCTGATCTGGTTACTGAAGAAACCCTGACCAGGCTCTCTGGCGAGTTCTCGATTGCTTTCAATACCGAGATGGCGGTCGACCTCTACGGGCCGCAGCTCGTTGCCGTCTTCGGGAGTCAGGCGATTGCGGAGATGACCGCTTTGACTAAGGTGGTTGGCATGCACGCCCCTGGCCTACACTCGCTTTTCACCGAGATTCAACTCAAGCCGGCCACGGCAATTCGCCGAGCTTGCCAATTGCGCTACCAGTCTCAGAAATACGATCAGCGTTTCCATCAGTTAGTCATTGACTGCAGCAGCAGGACTTTTGACGCAGTGTTGAAGGCCTTCTACAGGCCGCCCGCAGTTTTGCAGGCAGCCTATTCGGTTCTTAAGAAGGCGGTTTCAGAGGCAGAGTTTGCATCACAGAGGGCACTGGTCATTGGCGGATCGCGCGGTTTGGGCGAGGTGACAGCCAAGTACCTTGCAGCTGGCGGTGCAAAAGTCCTGCTGACCTACAATCGCGGTGCCGCCGATGCCAATGCTATCGTGCAAGATATTTGGTCGCATGGTGGCGTTGCCCAGACCGCTCCGTTCGACCTGAAATCGACCAAGGAGGAAGTCTTGGCCGTACTGGATAACTTCGCGCCCACGGATATCTATTACTTTGCTACACCTTTTATCTTCTCTGGGCAAAAGAACGTCTTTGCAGAGAGCCGCCTCAAGCAGTTCATGGATTTCTATCTGCTGGGTTTTCAGCGGATCATTGATCATTTTTCGAAACGCGGTGTGAACCGCTATTTTTGCCCGTCCAGCGTCGCGCTGGACGAGAATCCGGCCGCCATGGGCGAATACTGTGTGGCAAAAGCTGCGATGGAAGCATATTGTAAATGGATGGTTATGAATAAACCCAGCATCAAAATTTCCTGTCCTCGCTTGCCCCGATTGGCAACCGACCAAACCTCAAGTATTGCAGCGGCAAATAACGGGGACCCAGCACTAATACTGGAATTGCTACGCGACTTCTCCGGCGCAGGACGAAATTGATGCCCTTTTTGACGAACCACGTCCCACGCATCAGGCAGGCCCTAGTAGAAGACCTGCCGCACCTGATGCTCTACGTAGAGAGGGAGTGGAGTTCCGGGCATATCTTCGCCCGAGATCCCGACTTTTTCCGCTACCAATACCAACGCGGGAATGCATTAAATTTCATCATTTCCGAGAACAGCTGCGGTGCCATCAACGGCATGCTGGGTTTCATTCCGTCTTCGTCTACTGACGATTCCGAGGTCTGGACGACGATGTGGAAGGTGTCGAGTGGTACCGGAAACCCTGTTCTTGGCATTCAATTGCTTCAATACCTCAAGGCGCAAGGACATCGAATGATGCTATCCTTGGGGATTAATCAGAAGACAATCGGAATTTACCGGTACTTGGGCTACTCCACAGGCAGTATGAACCATCACTTTCTACCGAACAAGACTGTTAGTTCGTTTCAGATAGCCAAGATTCCGACAGATGTCGCCTGCCGCGAACGCCCTTTTATGCGATCCAGCACCATCAGCCTGCGTAGAGTGTCTTGGGAGGACATTCCGGCGGACTTCTTGCAGGGTGCGGCCAGCCGTGTCTTACCTAGGAAGGACATCGCTTACCTCGAGCGGCGATATTTTAAGCATCCAATCTACCGCTACCGCGTGCATGGCATCTACCGCTTCGGCCAACTGGCCACGCTTTTGGTGGCGAGAGTGATGCGCATAGAGTCTGGGTCCGCTCTGCGGGTTGTGGACATCATCGGCGATGAGTCACTGTTGCCCTGGGTTACCCATGCGCTTCATGACATCCTCCTGAGTGAGGGCATAGAGTATCTGGATCTGGTGTCATACGGGCTCGACGACATAATGCTTCAGCAGGCTTGCTTGAGCAAACTTGATCTAACAGGCGACCGGATCATAATCCCCAATTACTTCCAGCCGTTCAGGCAAGAAAATATACGCATCAATTTTTTTGTGGATGGCGAAATAGCACCGAATTTACGCTTGTTCAAGGCGGATGGCGATCAGGATCGCCCAAGTTTATAGAAGGGTCAATTATGAGTAAGCTAACCGTCATAATGTACCACTATGTCCGCGATCTGAAGCGTTCGCGGTTCCCCGAGATCAAAGGCTTGGATTTCAGGCTTTTTGTAGAACAGATAGAGTACTTGCGCAGGCATTACAGATTCGTGACATCTGAACAGGTAGCCCGAAGTCTCGACGGCAGCGAGCCCCTTCCTGACAAGGCTGTGTTGCTGACTTTTGACGATGCCTATATTGACCACTACACCTATGTCTTCCCGTTTCTCAACCGTCTTAGCATACAAGGCAGCTTTTATGTGCCGGTTAAGGCAGTCTCCGAGAACACGGTTCTTGATGTAAACAAGATTCACTTTACGTTGGCAGGACAGCTGGACAAGGCGTATTTGGTCAGGACCATAAAGAGCCTGTTGGATAGGTTGCGTACTGACCATGCCATCGAACCCTTTGAGGATTTGGTACAGAAATTCGCCAAGGCCTCGCGCTATGACACAGCGGAAGTGATGTTGATCAAGAATGTACTCCAACACGGATTGCCTCTCGAGATCAGAAGTCGTGTCGCCGACGAGCTCTTTGTTCAAACCATAGGCATGGATGAAGCCTCATTTAGCCGCGAGTTGTACATGAGCACCGAACAGGTAAAGACCATGCTACGTCACGGTATGCACATTGGTTGTCATGGCTACAACCATTTTTGGTGGAACAAAATGGATCGGGCAGCGGTGGAAAACGAGATCGACAGGTCGTTGTGGTATTTGCTCGAAGTTGGTGTTTCACAAGATCTGTGGACGGCTTGCTACCCCTATGGGTCCTACGACGACCAGGCCATTGAGATCCTAAAAGATAGGCGTTGTAAGTTTGCTCTCACCACCGAGGTGGGCGTGGCCAATTTGCAGCGAGACAATCGCTACAAGCTACCTCGCCTCGATACCAACGATGTTCCAAAGGATCGGGCTGCAAAACTGAACGCTCGCTATTTCGAGCATTGACTACGGCGGTACCGAGGTTCTCTCAATGAACTTCGGCGTCACCTTTCGGGATTCGAAAAGCTTGATTCTACCATCGGCTATTCGGATCGACCCACATGAGCCCATTCTCTGATGCCAATTGATTTGATGGTGTCTGGGATTTCGATGAGTTTGTTCCAGGCTTCGCAGATCACTTCTATGATCGCGTCATAACTTTCGAAGCCCCTGTTCGAGAGCCAATTGGCCCGCATATATTGCCAGATGTTCTCGACCGGATTGAGCTCTGGCGCCTGCGAGGGCAACAGGATTGGCGTGATGTTTGTCGGCATGACGAGCTTGCTGGTTGCGTGCCATGCCGCGCGATCCATGATGAGTACGGCATGCGCGCCACTAGCGACATTGCGTGCTATTTCATCGACATGCTCTTGCATGGCTTCAGTATTCACCCATGGCGATGCGATAGCCACCCCCGTTCCGCGCGCCGGACAAATCGCTCCGAACAAGTAGGCGTTATCGTAACGCTGGTCGGCAGGTTGGCGAGGCCGCGTCCCTGTTCTCGCCCATTGACGGACGATTCCGTTCTTTTGGCCGATCCTGGCTTCATCCGAGAACAAGATTTCAATCGGCGTTGTCTCCGGCACGCCGTCAAGATGTGCGCTCAATGCTCGCGAGAAATTTTTTGAACGGATAATACCAAATCCCTGAAATGCTGACTCTGTTTTTTGATAGGTTCCCGATTCCCAAATCACCTGATTTTTGATTCAACATGGCGGACGCGGGAGGTTCGGCATGGCTATTGAGCTTCGGGATGATTTTGATGCGCCTATGGTGAGGGCTGAGGCTAAACGCTCCAAGAACGGAGCCGAGGCGCGGCGACTTCTGGCCTTGGCTGCAATTTACGAGGGCGCGACCCGGACCAGGGCAGCCGAGATCGGTGGCGTGACGCTGCAGATCATCCGCGATTGGGTGGTGAAGTTCAACGAACTTGGGCCAGATGGCCTCATCGACCGCAAGCAGCCTGGACAACCTTCACGGCTCAACAACACGCATCGAGAAGCGCTTGCCGCCATTGTCGAGAGCGGCCCGGTT
>CANGTC010000186.1 GCA_947456505.1 Beijerinckiaceae bacterium | reverse complement strand
GAACGACGGGTGACCTTGGCGATGGAATCCGCTGAAATCCTGATCTCGTGCATGGCGACCTCCTGTGTCGGGGACCTCGACCCTAGTGCATCACATTTCCGCCATCGACCACAAGGGTCTGGCCGGTCATGAAGTCGCTGTCCGTTGAGGAAAGAAACACCACCGTGCCCAAAAGATCGCCAGGCACCTGGCGGCGCTTGAAGGCGCGGCTGTTCTTGTTGGCCTCGATATAGCCCTCGGTCCAATCGCTCTGGTTCAGCACGCCGTCGCTCATGGTGAGGCCGGGGGCGATGGCGTTGACGTTGATGTTGTTCTCGCCGAGTTCGCGCGCGAGGCAGCGGGTCATGGCGACGATGGCGCCCTTGGAACTGACGTAGTGCAGCAGGTTCGGCACGCCCTTGAAGACGGTGCCCGAGGAGATGTTGATGATCTTGCCCGCGCCCTTGGCGATCATGATGGGCGAAACGGCCTTGGCGCATTCGAAGGGGCCGCGCACGTTGACGGCCATCACCGCGTCGAATTCGTCGCTGGAAATATCCTGAAACTTCTTGTTGCCCAGCTTGGCGAAAATCGCGGCGTTGTTGAGCAGAATATCGACCGTGCCGAACTCAGCCACCGTGCGCGCCACCATGGCCTGCACCTCGTGGGGCGAGGCCACATCGGTCTTCACATAGATCGCCGCGCCATTATCGCGGATGATCGACTCAGCCGTTTCCGTCCCATCGCCCACATCGGCGATCACGATCTTTGCGCCTTCGGCTGCGAGCCCGCGCGCCAGCGTCGCGCCAATGCCCTGGGAGGCGCCCGTCACGATCGCCACCTTGCCCGTCAATCTCTGCATGTCCGTTTCCTCCGCCCGGCCGCCCGGGTCGCCTTGGCCTCCGCGCAGGCGCGGTTGCAGGCAATCTAGCAGCGCAGGCGGCGCAGGCAATGGCGAGACGGACTTTTGACGCGCGAAACTCAGGCCTGCCGACGCAGGGCCAGCCCCAGGGCGGCGCCTATGGCGAGGGCGGCGACGCCGATGGCCAGGGGATTTTCGCGCAGAACGTCGCCAAGGTCGTCGCCTTCCATGTTCGCCAGCGCCAGCCCCTTGCCCTCGCCTGCATGGGTGAGGGTCTGCGCCGTCTGGTCGGCCATCACGCGGGCCTGATCGACCAGATCAGCCGTAGCATGGCGGGCCCGCTCCGCCAGTTCCGCAGCCCGTCCGCCCAGCGCATGGGTGGCGCGGTTGGCCTCCTGCACCCGACCAAGCAGGCCGTGCGCAGGCGCGCTCCCCTCTTCACCGCGGCCAGCAAGCAGGCTGGCGAGACCCGCGCCCACCAGCAAAGTAGCCACGGGCGGACGCTTCCACAGCCGCCACAGAAGGCCTGCGCTGATGGCGGCGAGAGCCGCCGGATTGTCCTGCGCCTTCCGGCGCAGGATGTCGGCGAGGGTCTGCGCGCGCTCGTTGGCGGCGCCACCGACGCTCTCCACCAGTCGCCGCCGATAGTCCTGACCCTGCGCCAGGAGGTCGGCCTTTGCGTGGGACATGACGCCGGGGTCGCGCAGCCGCGCGATGTTGCCGACCAGGCGCGCGCGGGCGCGCTCCACATCCCGTTCCAGTTCATCAAGCATAGTGTCATGAGTCATGGCGACGCCTCAGGCGCGGGTGGGAATCAAGTTGCCTTGGTGGTCGCGCGCGTCGCCGCTTCACGCAGCTTCTCCGCCTCTGCGACGCCCCCCGCGATGGCCTCCTTCACCTTCTCGCCGACCTCGCCGACAGCCGAACGCAGGGTTTCCCGTCGACCGGGAGCCCCGCGCAGAGGCTCGCGCGCGACTCTCACCGTCCGGGTCTCGATGACGGTTCGAGGCAAGGCGGCGCCTATGGCGATCCCCGCCAGCAAACTGAGCGCGCCCAGGGCCAGGGGCTGCTCGCGCAGCATATGGTCGACATTCTCGCGCAGGCCGGAACGCGCCCGCTCGATGGCCGCGCCCGTACGATGGGTGAGGGCTTCGCGCCTTTCCTGCGCGCGATGGGTGGCGCGCTCCGCATAGTCGCCCACGCTCTCGCGCAAATCGTCCACCTGCTCGCCGACGCGCTGGCGCAGGTCGGAGGCCATATGGGCGGCCGTATCGGCGGCCGCATGCAGGCGCTCGCCAATCCCTGACACCATATCCCCGGAGCCGCCTTCATGCCCGCCAAAGTCACGCCCGCGCGCCATCAGCAACGCGGCGCCCGCAGCCATGAGCAACAGCGCTTCCGGCCGGTTCCGCATGGTCCGGGAAATGAAATCAACGACGCCAGCGCCGCGCTGCATGCTGTCGTCCTCATGCTGTTCATTGATCATTTCATTTGCTCCTTCGCTGTGCGGATCGCTTCACGTAATTGTCCAACCGTACGGGCGGGCGTGAGACGATCAGCCCTCATTCGCCCGCGCGCAGAAAGGAGCAGGATCAAGCCGATGACCGCGAGACCGCCCGCCACCATGAAGCTCGCCTCATGCAAGGTGAATCCAAAGCCGACGATCACCAGCGCTAGCCCGCCCAACGCGAAAAGCAGCGCCATAAGCAGCAAGGCGCCGCCCACGGCCATCATCACGCTGGCGCGAATGCTCGTCGTCACCGCGCTCGACATCTCGGCGCTGGCGAGGCGCATCTCCTTGCGCAGCAGGTCAGACAGATCATGGAAGGTGTCGGCGATGAGGCTCGCCGCCGACACGCGCCCAAAGCTTTCATGCGTCATGGAGGCTCCCCGCGCTTTGTTGATAGGATCTGGGCGTACGCGCCGTCTCATCTGCGGCTGCGTTGGCGCGCGGCGGCGGCGCAGCATCGACCACGCCCGCCTTGAGGAGCCGCGCCAGCACAAAGCCTGCGGTCGCCGCAGCGCCAATGAAGAGAGCAGGCTGGCGTCGGGCGAAATCCTGCGTCGCTTCCACGAATTCGCCCACGGACTTGTCGCGGATGTCCTCAGAGAAACTTTCGGCGCTGGTGGCCGCCCTTCGCACCATTTGCGCCAATTGCGGCGCGCCGCCATCAAGATCATCGGCGAGGCTTCGCGCCGTGCGGGCGATCTGCGCCACCAGATCTGCTCCCGAGGCGATGGGCTGGTCCAGAATGCTTCGCTGGGGCCCACTGGTCTTTGCAGGGGACGCCGGGGCCTGACCAGTCCAGGCCATGTTTCCTGCCGTGGTGTTGGGATCGCTTTGCATGCCCATCTCCGATCTGACGATCAAAAAACAGTCGTGCTGGCGAATAAGTTCCGCCCTTTGCGCAAGGCGGAAGCGGTCTTGCGCACAGACGCGTTCCGCTTCAGTCTGGGCCGAACGCAGCGGATATGAACCGCAGGCCGAGGGGAGACAAATGACCAACCAAACCATCATCTGCGCCCAAGGCGCCCGGGGCGTCGCCACCGTCACGCTCAACAGGCCCGAGCGTGGCAACGCCATGAACCCGGCGCTGATCGATGAGCTGGGCGCCTGCATGCAGGAACTGGGTGCGGACCAGGCCGTGCGCGTGATCGTGCTGCGCGGCGCGGGCAAGCATTTTTGCGCAGGCGCAGATGTAGGCGGGCGCGGCGAGGGCGAGCCCAGGTTCACGCTGGCCACCATGCTGGAGACCATCGAGCGCACGCCCAAGCCCACCATCGCCATCGTGCAGGGCGCGGCGGCTGGCGGCGGCATGGCGGTCGCCGCCTGCTGCGACATCATCCTTGGAACGCCCGAGGCCTTCTTCACCATTCCCGAGGCGCGGCTGGGCATGGCGCCCTCGGTCACGCTGGCCGGGCTCTTCGTACGCGCCATCGGATTGCGCGCCTTCCGCCGCTATGGCTTCTCGGGCGAGCGCATCGTAGCGCAAGAGGCGCATCGGCTTGGGCTTTTGACCGAGATCGCGGCCGCGAGCGAGATCGAGGCGCGGCTAGACGCCCTCATCGACGCCCTGCTGCATGGCGCCCCCGGCGCGCTCGCAACCCTGAAGACGAGAGTGGCCGATTTCGACGCGCCGCCGCTCTCCCTGCTCTTTGATCCGGCCGTGCGCGATGCGCGCACCGAGCGCAGCCCTGAAGCCGACGAAGGGATCGCCGCCTTCAAGGAGAAGCGCAAGCCGAACTGGTATCTGTAAAGGCGACGCTATTTGCCGCCCTGCGGCCCCGCTTCGATCAAAGCCGCCAGACGGTCGCGCACCGCCTGCGGCGCGGACAGGATCTCGCTCACGATCTTCTGCAATTGTTCGCCGGAGACGGGATCGATATCGAGCCCCTCGCGTTTGGCCGCCTCCAGAAAGGCAGCATCCTTCATGGTCGCGTCGAAGGCCTCGCGCAGGGCCTTCACCCGCTCTGCAGACACGCCGGGCGGCGCGAAGACGGGACGGCCAATGTCAGGCGGCGCGGACAGTAGCTTCAGCGCCGCGCGATCTTCATCGGTTTTCGCCAGATCCATCAAAAGGGGCACATCGGGAAGATCCTTCGCCTTCTTCAAGCCGATCTGCACCAGCACATTCATCTTCTTGTCGCGAATCCAGTCGGGCTTGGTGGCCTTGTAGGAAGCCCACGAATTGCTGCCGCGCCCGGCGACTTCGCCATTCTCCATGGCGAGATTGATTTCATTGGCGCCGGGATAGCCCAGAATGATCTTGAACTTCGTGCCCGCCACAATGTTCAGGGCTTGCGGATATTGCGACGAGGTGTTGAAGCCGGTCGCGCCGATGGGATATTCCTTTTTGGTCGCGTCCTCGATGGTCTTCACCCCCGAGGCATGCCAGGTGACGACCACATTGTTGTCCACCACGGGATTGCCGATGAAGTTGAACTTCGCGGTGTCAAATTTGATGGTCGGATCACCCACGGCCTGCTGCACCGGCGTCGCCTGATCGACGGTGGCGAGCGCCAGGCCATCCTTCGGCGCAACGCTATACATGAAGCTCGCAGCTGTGCGACTGCCACCGCCAGCCATGTTCTTGGCGACCATGTTCGGCTTGCCCGGAATATACTCGCCCATGAAGCGCGCGAGCAGACGAGCATAAAAGTCATAGCCCCCGCCCGGCGAGAAGCCGATGTAGAAATCGATTGTCTTGCCCTTGTAAAAACTCTCGATGGATTGCTGGGCCCGGGCGGGCGCGCACAGCATCAGCGCGGCGGCGAGCGTGAAAGGCAGGGCAGGCTTCATGGCTTTGTTTTGCACTCACTTGGCTCCATCGGGCGGAGCGATGATCTGGTTCAACCGATCCGCGATCTTTGCTGGCGTATCGACGATATCCGCGACGATCTTCTGCAACTCCTCGCCAGAAACCGGATTGATTTCGAGGCCGAGTTTTTTCGCCTCTTCAAGAAAGGCGGCGTCCTTCTCCATGGCGGAGAAGGCCTCGCGCAAGGCCTTGACGCGATCCAATGGCACGCCCGGCGTGGTGAAATAGGGGCGGCCCACGGCGGCGGGGGCGGAGAGCAGGCGCAGCGCCGCGCGGTCATCCTCATTAGTGGCGAGATCGGTGATGAGGGGCACATCCGGCAGGTCAGGCGCGCGGGTGAGGCCCACCTGCGCGATGATGTTGATCTTCCGGTCACGGATCCAGTCGGGCTTGGTGGCCTTCCAGGTGGACCAGGGGTTGGAGCCGCGCGCGCCGGTCTCGCCGTTCTCCATGGACATGTTCATTTCATTGCCGCCGGGATAGCCGCTGACCACCTTGAACTTCGTGCCGAGCGTGGCGTTCATGGCGTAGGGAATCTGGGAGGAAGTGTTGGGGCCAGTGGAGGCGACCACCACTTCCTTCTTGCGCGCATCCTCCATGGAGGCGACGCCCGTGGTGTGCCAGGTCACCACCGTATTGTTGTCGGCGGCGGGATTGCCGATCCAGTTGAAGGCCTTGGCGTCAAAGAGAATGCCAGGATCGCGCATGGCCTGGGCCAGCGGCAGGGACTGATCGGCGGTCGCCAACACGGAGCCATCCTTGGGCGCCACATTCATCATATGGCCCATGAGCACGCGCCCACCCCCGCCCGGAAGGTTTCGCACGACCATATTGGGCTTGCCGGGGATGAAGGGCCCCAGATGCCGCGCGACCAGACGCCCATAGGTGTCATAGCCCCCGCCAGTCGTGTAGCCGATGAGCAATTCGACCGCACGGCCCCTGAAGAAATCCGTCACCGCCTGCGCATGAACGGGCCCTGCGCCTGTCGCCAGAGCCATTGCAGAGGCCAGGAACAAGCGTCTGTTCATGAATGGCGCGCTCCCGTTCATTTCGGGCCGGTGTTCTGCTCGACACCGCCGATGATCTGGCTGAGCCGATCCGCGATGGACTTGGGCGTCGCGACGATCTGGGCCACGATCTTCTGCATCTCTTCGCCCGAGACTGCGTTGATTTCGAACCCTTCCCTGGCGGCGGCGCTCAGGAAGACCGGATCTTTCACCATTCGGTCGAAGGACTCGCGCAGGGCCCGGACGCGCTCCGCAGGCACGCCAGGCGCGACATACAGCGGACGCCCGATGGTTACGGAGGCGGAGAGCAGCGTCAGCACCGCCCGATCCTCCTCATTCTTCGCCAGATCGATCAAGAGCGGCACGTCCGGCAGATCCGGCGCCTTGGTCAGGCCGATCTGCACCAGGAGGTTGATCTTCTTGTCACGCAGCCAGTCGGGCCGCGTCGCCTTCCAGGACCCCCAGGCGTTGGAGCCGCGCACCGCCACCTCGCCCTTTTCCAGAGCCAGATTGATGTCATTGCCTCCGGGGTAGCCGGTGATGATCTTGAATTTGGTGCCCAGCAGAGCGTTCATCGCCTTGGGATATTGGGAGGAGGTGCTGCCGCCGGTGGCGCCAGTGGGCACTTCGCGCAGTTTCGCATCCTCCAGCGTCTTGATGCCGCTGGTGTGCCAGGCGCCGGTGGTGTTGTTGTCGGCGGCGGGATTGCCGATGTACTGGAACTTGCTGACGTCGATGGAGAGCGCCTTGTCGCCCATGGCCTGCTCAACCGCCAGGGACTGGTCCCCAGTGCCGATCACCGTGCCGTCCTTGGGGCCAAGATTGAAGATCCAGCCGGCAGCAAGCCTGCTGCCGGCGCCCGGCATGTTGCGCGGGATCACGCGGGGCTTGCCCGGAATGTAATCGCCGAGGAAACGGGCCACCAGGCGCGCATAGAGGTCATAGGTGCCGCCCGGCGAATAGCCGATGATCATATCGAGCTGCTTGCCCCGGTAGAAATCTTCAATGGCGTCCGCACGGACGGGAACGGAAATCCCAAGCGTTCCGGCAGCGCTCAGGGCCGTAGCGGCGAAAAGGCGCAGCATTGCTCGCATGGGCTTCTCCAAAAGTGCGCCAGCCCTCGGGGCGTGCGTGTTTTTCAGCTCAGATGGCGAGGTTCTTACAGTGTGGGCAAGCGCCGTCAACCCGGCCTGGAGCCCACCATATCGCACTGCAACAGGGGGTCGGCGCGCTCAGGCTCTTGACCCGCTTGCGTCAATCACTACAAGTTCGTGCCCATAGAAGCCTCCCCGCGCCCCGAAATCTTCGCCGCCGGCTGGAGCCGGTGCAGGAAAGCCACGATGTCCGAAGCAAAAGCGTTCCGTTTGTCGACCATCGAAGAAGTGATCGAGGATGCGCGCCAGGGCCG
>CANGTC010000185.1 GCA_947456505.1 Beijerinckiaceae bacterium | reverse complement strand
CGATGAGGCCCCCGCCGCCGCTCTGGTTCTCGATGACGAAGGGCTGCCCCAGGACCTCGCCGAGACGCTCGCCCATGGTGCGCGCGACCAGATCCACCCCGCCGCCGGGAGCGACAGGCGCAATGATCTTGATGGTCCGCGACGGCCAGACCTCCTGCGCGCGCCCGGTGAGGGGGCAGAGGGCGGTCGCGGCGGCGAAGGAAAGGCCGCCTGTCAAAGCCTGCCTGCGGTTCATGGGAAGTCTCCTGATGACGCGCCGTGAGTGATTTGGCGGCAAACTATCCGAAATCGCAGGATTTTCCGAGTCATGCTTCGCCGCGCGAAGCGGCAAGCCCCGGACAGATCAGGCAGATCGGCCTAAAGATGATCCCGAGCCCTCAATCGCTCAGAAGCTTGCGATATTTCTCGACCTCCCGCGGCACCAGCGCCTCCACATAGGGCGGGTCGAACTCCTGCCCCGTCGCGACCACGGCGGAGAGTTCCGACAAGCGCTTGCGATAGGCGGGGTCTTCGGAGGCCTTGCGCAGGGCCTCGTTCAGCCGGGCGACGATGGGCGCGGGCGTATCTTTCGGCACGAAGAGGGCGTTCCAGCCCTCGCCCTGAAACTCGGGGATGCCGCCCTCGACCGCCGTCTGCACATTGGGGAGGGTCGGCAAGCGCTGGGCGGAGGCCACCACAAGGCCCTTCACCGCGCCGCCCTCGATGGACCCCGCCAGCGAGGTCGCGGTGTCGCAGACCCCATCAAGATGACCGCCCATGAGATCATTCAGCGCGGGCCCCGCGCCCCGGTAACTGACCATGTTCACGTCGATCTTGGTGGCGGCCAGAAACTGCCTGCAGATGATGTAGTTCGAGGACCCAATGCCCGCATGGCCAAGGCTGACCTTGCCGGGATTGGCCCGGGCGAAAGCCAGAAACTCCTGGGCGCCGGCCGCCGGAAAATCCTTCCGGATGGCGATGGCGGGCATGGTCTTGGCGATGAGGCCGACGGGCGCGAAGGAGGCGGGCGAATATTGCAGATCGGGATAGATCGTATAGGCGGCGGCGTTGGTGCCCACATTACCGATGGCGATGGTGTAACCATCGGGCTTGGCCCGCGCCGCCTTCGTCAGCCCGGTGGCGCCGCCTGCTCCGGCGACATTCTCGTTGACGATGCGCTGCCCGAGGGCCTGGCTCATCTGCTCGGAAATCAGCCGCGCGATGACATCCGAGGTCCCTCCTGCAGCGAAAGGCACGATCATGGCGATGGGCTTGGCGGGATAGACCTCCTGGGCGAAAGCGGAGCCGAAACCCATGGCGAGGGCGCCGACGCCCGCAAAGCGAAGGCTGCGCTTCAAGATCTGCCTGCTGTTCATCCGAGCCTCTCCTGCGGACTTGGCTATATGGTCCCCTGCAAGTCTAGCTGACGAGGAGGGAATGGACGAGTCCGGGGCTTGAAAAGGTGAAGCTGCCGGCGCCGATGTTGACGATGGGCTACAGCCCCGCAATCGCCGCGCCCACCCCCATGCCGCAGAACCCCAGTTCCGCGATGTTTGTGCGCATGATGCGCTCATCGAATTCATCGAAGAGGGGTTGGTAATATTTCGAGTGATGCAACCTGCCAAAGGCGGCGCCGCCGAGAACCACCACCCGGTCGTCGCCGCGCATGAAATCGCCGACCGCCTTGATATTGGCCTGCCCGAATATGAGCTGCGTCATCTGGTTATCTCCGAAATTAAGGCGGCTCAGTGGGGCCAGACATGGGTGAAGGCGTCTTCCAGCGGCGGGACGGGGCTCTCGTGCGCGAAGCGAATGGCTTCAGCCATCTGCGCCTTCACGCTGGCGTCGATGGCCTCGAGGGCGGCGGACCAGTGACGTGGCCCCACCTCTTTCCATGCGGCCTCCACCTCAGCGCAGATAGGCTTGGCGAGCGGGCTATGGCCTGGGCAAGGGAATCCCTGACTGGGGTGTGGCGCGAGCGCCGGCCGCAGCACTTTCAATCTGGCGGGATTGGCCACAAAGCGCTAAACACTGCTACGATAAGATAAATCGCAACAGGGAGTGACAGATGAGCGTTTCAGCGGAAACGGCGATCAAAAATTTGAAGATGATGCTGACCATCCGACGCGCCGAGGAAAAGGTCATCAGCTTCGCCACCGAACATACGGGGCTTATTCGGGGCCATTACCATGTCTATATCGGACAGGAGGCCAGCGGTGTTGGCGCCTGCAATGCGCTGGGCCCTAAGGACTATGTCTTCACCACCCACCGCAACCACGGCCATGTGATCGCCAGAGGGGGAGAACTCGGCCGGGTGCTCGCCGAAATCATCGGCCGCTCCGACGGCTATAACGGCGGACGCGGCGGCACCTTCCATGTCATCGCCCCCCATCTGGGGATCTTGCAGACCTCGGGGGTGGTCGGGGGTTGCATGCCGCTGGCGGCGGGCGCGGCCTTCTCGATCAAGACCCGCAAGACAGATCAGGTCAGCATGGTCTTTTTCGGCGATGGCTCCATGGAGGAAGGCGCTTTCTACGAGACCATCAACATGGCGGCGCTGTGGAAGCTGCCGGTGGTCTTTGTATGTGAAAACAATGGGGCTCCCCTGGCCTCGCGCAAGGGCGGCGAGATCCCTTCGGACTCCCTCAACGCCAAGCGCCTGATCGACATCCCCACCGCTCTGGGCATCCCCTCCGTCATTCTGGATGGGGCGGATATGGAGGCCTGCGACGCGCTGATGAAGGATGTGGTGGGCAAGGTGCGCGCGGGCGGCGGCCCGGCTTTCGTGGAATCGCGCATCACCCGCTGGCCCGGCAACGCCGGCTCCTTTCCGGTGCTGCATGGCGGAACCTGGCGCATCGACTGGGCCTTCGACCCCGGTAAGGCGCCGGCGCCCCTGCAGGACTGGGCGCAGCACAGCGACCCCCTCAGCCTCTACATGCGGGACTGCGTGGCGCGCGGCCTCGTCACCTGCGGGGATCTCGCCCGCATGGACACGGCGGTTGTAGCGCAGGTGAATGAAGCGGCGGCCTTCGCCGTCGCCAGCCCGCCCCGCAAAGCCGAATCCGCCCTCGAACACGTCTTCGCCTGAAGGAGAGCGCCATGAAAGAGATGATATATGCCGACGCGCTCGCCCTCGCCATTTGCGAAGCGCTGGACGCCGACCCCACCGTCACTCTCATCAACGCCAGCTATGGCGGCCTGACCCCGCAGCGCGCCTGCTACAATGTGATCCGCGAGCGCTTCGCCGACCGCATCGTCGACTCGCCCATTGCGGAACTTGGCTTCTGCGGCATCGCGGTCGGCGCCGCCATGACAGGACTGCGCCCCATCGTGGGCATCAGCACCGGCGCCTTTTCCTTCGAGGCCTGGCCGCAAATCATCAACGAGGCCGCCGTGGCCTGCTACGGCTCGGCGGGACAGGTCACCGCCCCCGTGGTGTTCCACATGCTCACGGGCATTCGGGGCGCGGGCGCGGTGCAGCACTCCCATGCCACCCAGGCCATGTTCTGCAATGCGCCGGGCCTGCAGGTGGTCATGCCCAGTTCGCCCGCCGATGCGCGCGGCCTGATGCTGACCTGCGCCCTCCATAGCAAGAACCCCACCGTCTTCATCGACCACCAGCGGCTGCAGGCCACCAAGGGCATGGTCGCTGAGAAGATCACCCCGATCCCGCTGGGCGTGGCGGAGGTGAAGCGCGCGGGCAAGGACGTGACCCTCGTCGCGGTCGGCATCATGGTTTCGCGCGCGCTGGAGGCCGCCGAAATCCTGGCGAAGGAGGGGATTTCCGTGGAGGTGGTCGATCCGCGCACCCTGGTGCCCCTCGACAAGGAAACCATCCTCGCCTCCGTCGCCAAGACCGGGCGCGCGGTGGTGACGGACGAGAGTCAGCTCACCTGCGGCGTCGCCGCCGAACTGGCGGCTGTGATCGTCGAGGAAGGCTTCCACTCCCTCAAGGCCCCCATCCGCCGCGTGGGCATCCCCAACGTGCCCGTGCCCTGCCATCAGGACGAAGAGGACTTCATCACGCCCACCACCGACAAGCTGGTGGAGGCGGTGCGCGCGGTCTGCGGGAAGACGGTGAACTGAGGAGAGGATCGACGCTGGCGGCTGATGTCGCCAGCGTCGTTGGGTGGTTAGCAGTCCAGATATGCCTTGTAGAAATGGCCTTCGTGGGGAACGGCGACGAAACGGCAAGCGAGATCCGTCCGCTCGCTGCGCTTCTTCCATGCGGCGGAGCGTTTGCTGTCTTCCAGCAGGATCTCATCACTTTCGTCATAGACTATCACTCGCTCCCCCAGCCCTGCCCAGCCGCCCCATGGGAACACCGCCAAACGCGGCCCATCACCGGGGTTTAATTGATTGAACTTCGCCCAATAGCCGGGCTTCTCCGCCTGAAACCGAATCCACTCGCCAGACGTGTCCCAAAAGGACCAGACCACGCGCCGTTCATCAAACCAATAACGACAGAGAGTGGCAGGACGAGCGCAGAGACGCTGCGTTTCCACGCCTTACTGCGTCCGGCGCGCCAACCGGCTGCAGTCGCCTTGAAGATGGTCCACAAACATACCAAAACGACAGGCAAGGAGAACATGGGCGCAAAAGCGATCGAAAGCACCAATAGGACAGGCCCAAAGTCATTGGTGAATATGAGAACAGGGAGGATGAACAACCCCAAAGCCCAATAAAACGGCCAGTGCAAAATCGCGTCTTCCGATTTTTCCATGCAACGCCTCCAAAAATTGATTTTCAACCGCAGATCAAAACCAGCAATCATCCCCCATTTCGCCCCCGCCAAAATGGCGTAAATGCGGCGTCCAACCCGGCCATAGCCCTCAGCCTCATCCTGAAATATGATGCCTCCAGAACCACCTCCCGAAGGCGGATGAAACTGCTGAGGAAACACCATGAAGAAGCCCTGCCTCGCCGTGCTGTCGCTGCTCGCGGCCTCTCCGGTCGCCCCTCTGGCCGCCGATCCCGTGGCGGATTTTTACAAGGGCAAGCAGATGCAGTTCATCATCCGCACGCCGCCGGGGGGCGATTATGATTCCTATTCGCGCCTCTTGGCCCGCCACATGGGGCGGCATATCCCCGGGGCGCCCTCGATCACGCCCATCAACATGCCCGGCGGGGGCGGCATCATCTCCGCCAATTATGTGGGCCAGGTCGCGCCCAAGGATGGCACCATCCTGACCATGGTCAGCCAGGGACTGCCCATCGATCAGGCGCTTCAGCTCAATCCGAGCCTGCGGGTCGATATGCGCAATTTCAACTGGATCGGCAATCTCGTGAACGCCAATCAATTGCTGGTCGTCTGGCACACCTCGAAGGTCAAGACGCTCGAGGAAGCGAAAAAGACCGAGACGCTGATCGGCTCGACGGGCGCGGGCTCCATCTCCGTGCAACTGCCCGCCTTCTACAACAATGTGCTGGGGACGAAGTTCAAGATCATCCTGGGCTATCAGGGCGGTCAGGAGGTCGATCTCGCCATGGAGCGCGGCGAGGTTGATGGACGCGGCACCAACACCTACACCGGCTATCAGACCTCCAAGCCGCAATATCTCTCCCAAAAGCTGATCATTCCCCTGATTCAGGTGGGCATGGAGAAGGAGCCGGAATTGCCGGACACACCGCTCATGCTCGAACAGTCGGTCAAGCCAGAGGACAAGCCGCTGCTGGAATATATGTCGAAAGCCATCACGGTGGGCAGGCCCGTCGCGACGACCCCGGGCGTGCCTGCGGATCGCGTGGCGGCGCTGCGCAAGGCCTTCGACGATACGCTGAAAGACCCCGAATTCATCGCGGAGGCGAAGCAGCAGAACGCCGAGGTGCGCCCGATGACTGGTCAGGTGCTGGAGGCGACCATCCGCGCCTTGATCGAAGCGCCGCAGGACGTGCGCGACCGGGTCAAGGTGGCCCTGCAACCCAAGGCCGCAGACACGCTGGAGTCAGCGCCCAAGCGGTGAAGCCGGGGGGCTGCGCTTGCGGCCCCTCAGTTCAGCTCAACCCCGGAATCCCTGACCACCTTGCCCCAGCGGACGCCTTCGCTCTTGATGAAGCGCGCCATGTCCTCGGGCGTGGAGGCCACCGCATTGATCCCCGCCTTCTGCAGGCGCTCCATCATGGCCGGATCCGCATAGACCCTTGCGATTTCGCCGCTCACCTTGTCGATGATGACGCGCGGCGTGCCCGCCGGCGCCACGACGCCGATCCATGTGGAGACGTCGTTGAGAGCAGGCGATCCGGCCTCCACCGCCAGCGAGCGCAGCTCCGGCAAGGCGGGCACCGGACCCTCGTTGGTTTTCGCCAGCGCGCGGAACATCCCCGCCTGGATCAGCGGCAGGCTGGCGGCCTGACCATCCACGATATAATCGACGGATTTCGACATGAGCGCCTGCACGGTCGGCGGACTGCCCTGGAAGGGCACGAACTGGGCGACGATGCCGGTCTCCTTGTTGAAGAGCTCGGCGGCGAGGCGCGTGGTGATGATGCCCGCCCCAAAATTCAGCTTGCCCGGATTGGCGCGGCCCAGCGCAACCAGCTCCGCCAGGGTCTTGGGCCCATCCACATGGACCGTCAGCAGCGAGGTGTTTTTCGACAGCAGGCTGATGGGGTCGAAATCCCGGATGGGATCATAGGACATGGTCTTGCTGGTCAAGGGGTTCAGCACCATGGTCACATCCATGACCACCAGCAGCGTGTAGCCATTGGCGGGCGCCTTGGCGACCTGCGCGGCGGCGATGGCCGTATTTGCGCCCGGCTTGTTCTCGATGACGATGGCTTGGCCCCAGGTCTGGGCCATGCGCTCGCTGACCACGCGGGCGACGATGTCGGCGGGACCGCCCGCCGGGAAGGGCACGATCATGCGGATAGCCTGATTTGGCCAGGCGGCGGCGTCCTGCGCGCGGGCGGGGGCAGTGGACAGCCCGGCGGCTAACAGGGCCGTAGACAGGGCGGCAAGTGGGCGCATGGATCCTCACCTCAACGTTTTTTGAGTTGCGATTATGGTTTCATTCAATCGCGGCGCGGTCAACGCTTGCCGCAGCCCTACCCCCGCCGGGCCTTAGCCAATTCCTCAGGCTCTTCTTCCGCCAGGCCGATGAGCCGCTCCAGCGTCGCGGTATCCGCCTCAAGCTCCGCCGATTTCGCGCGGTGGACGATGGCGCCGCGCTCGATCACGATGGCGTCGCGGGTCAGCGACAGGGCGAGGTGGCTGTGCTGCTCCACGAGAATGAAGGCCATGCTGCCATCGGCCGTCATGCGCTCCACGGCGGCGGTGATCTCCTCGACGATGATGGGGGCCAGGCCCTCCATCGGCTCGTCGAGCAAGAGCAGGCGCGGATTGGTCATGAGGGCGCGGCCGAAGGCCAGCATCTGCTGCTCGCCGCCCGACAGATGATTGCCCTTGTTGCCGCGCCGTTCCTGCAGGCGGGGAAAAAGATCGTAGATCGCGCGCAGATCCCACCGGCCCGGGCGGGCGGCGACGGTGAGATTCTCCTCCACCGTGAGGGAAGGGAAGATCTCGCGCTCCTGCGCCACCCAGCCGATGCCCGCCAGCGCCCGCTTGTGGGCGGCCATGCGGGCGATGTCCTGGCCCT
>CANGTC010000184.1 GCA_947456505.1 Beijerinckiaceae bacterium | reverse complement strand
TAAGCGAAGGCGCGCACGAACATGCCCATCTGCCCATGGAACACGCAGAGCCGCCCGAAGGGCTTTGCCTCGCCCGCATCGTTCTCATGCTCGACAAAGGCGAGCGCGCCATCATCGTTCTTGTGCAGGAAAGGCACAGGCGCAAAGGGGGCGAGGCGCTGCGACAAAACAACTGGGCCCGAGCCCGGCCCGCCGCCGCCATGGGGCGTGGAGAAGGTCTTGTGCAGGTTGATATGCATGGCGTCGACGCCGAGATCGCCGGGCCGCACCTTGCCGACGATGGCGTTGAAATTTGCGCCATCGCAGTAAAAATAAGCGCCGGCGTCATGCACCGCCGCCGCAATCTCCACCACCTCCGGCTCGAAGAGCCCGCAGGTGTTGGGATTGGTGAGCATGATGGCGGCCACATCCGGCCCCAGCGCCGCCTTCACCGCTTCTGCGCTCACGGTTCCATCCTCGCGCGCAGGCACGGCGCGCACGCTGAAGCCGATGAGCGCGGCGGTGGCGGGATTGGTGCCATGGGCGCTCTCGGGCACGATCACGACCGTGCGGGATTTCGCCTCCCCGCGCGCCTCGAGCGCCGCGCGGATCGCCATCATGCCGCACATTTCGCCGTGCGCGCCCGCCTTGGGCGACATGGCTACCGCCTGCATGCCCGTGAGTTCGAGCAGCCAGTGGCTAAGCTCATCGATGAGCGCAAGCGCGCCCTGCACGCTCGATTGCGGCTGCAGGGGATGCACATCGCTGAAGCCCGGCAGACGCGCCATGGCCTCGTTGAAGCGCGGATTGTGCTTCATGGTGCATGAGCCCAGCGGATAGAGCCCGGCGTCAATCGAATAGTTCTTCTGGGACAGGCGCACATAATGGCGCATGGCCTCGGGCTCGCTGAGGCCCGGCAGACCCATGGAGCCCTTGCGCTCGAAAGCGCCCAGCCGCGAGACGACCCTGGCGGGCGCCGCCACATCGACGCCCGTGACGTCGAGACGACCCGTTTCGAAGATCAAGGGTTCCTCGACCTGCAAGGCGCGATTGCCGGTGAAGGTCTGATGGGCGCTCAATGCGCCGCCCTGCGGGGCCGTGGGACGGCCTTCCCTGTTCATCATCATGCGGCTCCGTTGATGAGGGCGTCGAGACCATTCGCGAGGGCCTCCCGGTCCTCGTCCGTATTGATTTCCGTGCTGGCGATGAGGATGAGATCATCCATCCCCGCGCCCGGCGACAGCCGCGACACAGGCACGCCGCCAAGGATCCCGCGTTTTGCGAGACGCTCGACGATATCAGCGCCATCGCCCGTCACGCGGATGGTGAATTCGTTGAAGAAGGTCTCGTTCAACACAGTCACGCCGGGCACAATCGCAAGGCGCTCGGCCAGCAGCGCGGCGTTGGCGTGATTGACTTGCGCGAGGCGCCGCAGCCCCGTTTCGCCCAAGAGGGTCATGTGGATCAAGAAGGCCAGCGCGCAGAGGCCGGAGTTGGTGCAGATGTTGGAGGTCGCCTTCTCGCGACGAATATGCTGTTCGCGGGTCGAGAGCGTCAGCACGAAGCCGCGGCGACCCTGCGCATCCACGGTCTCGCCGCAGAGGCGCCCGGGCATCTGCCGCAGATATTTCTGCCGAGTGGCGAAGAGGCCCACATAGGGCCCGCCGAAGTTGAGCGCATTGCCGATGGACTGGCCCTCGCCAACGACAATATCCGCGCCCATCTCGCCGGGCGGCGTCACGAGGCCCAGCGACACGACCTCCGTAAAGACCGCGATCAGCAGCGCGCCATTCTTGTGGCAGGCCTCCGCGATGGGGGTGAGATCCCTGAGGTTGCCGAAAACGTCAGGCGACTGCACCACGACGCAGGAGGTCTGCCCATCAATGCGTGAAAGGATATCCTCGCGCGCCGCCACATCGGGCGCCAGCGCGTCAACGCTGTCGTCAGCCATATGCGAATGGGTGCGCACCACATCGGCGTAATGGGGATGCAGCCCGCCTGACAGCACGGCCTTGCGGCGGCGCGTGATGCGATGGGCCATCAGCACGGCTTCGGCGGTCGCCGTCGAGCCGTCATACATGGAGGCGTTGGCGACTTCCATCCCCGTGAGCGCGGCCACCTGCGTCTGGAATTCGAAGAGATATTGTAGCGTGCCCTGGGAAATCTCGGGCTGATAGGGCGTATAGCTCGTCAGGAACTCAGAACGCTGGATCAGATGATCAACGCTCGCGGGCACATGATGTTTATAAGCGCCTGCGCCCAGAAAGAAGGGCGCGGACGAGGCCGTCATATTGCGCGCGGAAAGGCGCATCAGCACGCGCCCGGCCTCCATCTCGCTCTTGCCCCTGGGCAGCGCGACAGGCCCGAGCAGCAGCTTGTCTTGCGGCACGCCCGCAAATAGCGCGTCAATGTCGCTCACGCCCACGCGCGCAAGCATATCCGAGCGGTCAGAGGCCGTCAGGGGATGATACCGCATGGCTTACTCCAGAGTCGCGAGATAGGCTTTGTAAGCGGCGTCATCCATGAGGCCTGCGAGTTCGCCCGCATCCTTGATGGCCATGCGGAAAAACCAGCCGCGCTCCTCGGGCGCCTCGTTCACCAGGCCGGGCTCTTTTTCGAGCACGCTGTTGACGGCTTCAATCTCGCCCGACACCGGCGCGAAGACTTCGCTCGCCGCCTTCACGCTCTCCACGACGGCGGCCTGGTCGCCCTTCGCGAAGGCGGCGCCCACTGCGGGCAGTTCTACGAACACCACATCGCCCAGCGCCTTCTGCGCATAGTCGGTGATGCCCACCGCGCCGGTCGCGCCATCGACGCGGATATATTCGTGATCCCTGGTGTAGAAGGTCTGGGTCATGGTCTCTCTCATCCGCGATAGAAACGATTGGGAACGAAGGGCAGCGCGACAATGCGCGCGGGCAAGGGCTTGCCGCGCACCACAAGGCGCACGGGCGTGTCGATTGCGGCATGGGCGGCCGCCACATAGCCCATGGCGAGCGGCCCGTTCAGGCTCGGCCCGAAGCCGCCGGACGTGACGAGGCCGATCTGCGCGCCCGCCTCATCGGTGATGATGGTTCCTTCGCGCGCCGGCGCACGCCCCTCCGGCAGCAGCCCCACCCGCAGCCGCGTCGGCCCGTCGCGCAATTCGCGCTGGATGCGCTCGGCGCCGGGAAAGCCACCTTCGGCGCGGCGGCGTCTGGAGATGGACCAGGTGAGCGCAGCCTCGACCGGCGAGGTCGTCTCGTCGATGTCATGGCCATAGAGGCAGAGCCCGCCTTCAAGCCGAAGCGAATCACGGGCGCCAAGGCCTATGGGCAGGACCTGCGAATGGGCGAGCAGCCCCTTGGCGAAGGTTTCGGCCGCGCTGGCGGGCAGGGAAATCTCGTAGCCATCCTCGCCCGTGTAGCCGCTGCGGGTCACCGTGAGCGGCGTGGCGCCAAAACTGCCCTCGCGCAGGGACATGAAGGGCATATCGGCGAAGCCCGGCGCGAGGGTGGCCAGAACCTCGGCCGCCTGCGGCCCCTGCAAGGCGAGCAGCGCGCGGTCTTCCAGCACCTCCAACTCGAGCTCAGAAAGCGCCGTGCGCAGGCGAGCGAAATCCTGGGTCTTGCAGGCGGCGTTCACCACGAGGAACAGGCGCTCGTCCCCGTTGGGCGCGGGCGGCAGGCGAGTGACCATGAGATCATCGAGAATGCCGCCGCTGGCGTTCAGGAACTGGGTGTAGCGGATGCGCCCCTGCGCCAGCGCCGCCAGATCGCCGGGCACGAGCGTCTCAAGCCTCGCGGCGGCGGCGGGACCGGAGAGGATCCCCTGCCCCATGTGGGAGACGTCGAAGAGGCCCGCTCTGGCGCGGGTGTGCAGATGCTCCGCCAGCACGCCCGTGGGATACTGGATGGGCATGTCATAGCCCGCGAAGGGGGCCATGCGGGCGCCGAGGGCGAGATGCAGGGCGTGAAGCGGCGTCTTGAGGGGCGCGGGGGCGTCGGGGGAGCTGGACATGGCGTCCTGAGGGTTCGAGCGCAGACACGTCCCACCAACGCATGTTGGCGGTACGATTGCGCCCCCTCTGTCCGTGTACCTGAAAGATTTCCCGCCCGTGGGCGGTTACCCCCTTCGGTGGGCGCCAGCCTGAGCCACGCCGCTTTCCAGAGCGTCATCCCCCAACGGTCCATTGGCCTGAGCGTTTCCGGGGCGGTTGCGCCTTCGGCGCCGGCGAACTTGCGTTCTCCGGACTCTTCCGCTGGGGTAGATTCGACATCATCAGCCTGCCTGCGCCAACCCTCGCGTGTCAAACGGAAAGGGGCGCACTGTGGGAAAAATCCCCAAAAAAGTGGGCAGGCCCTAGTTCTTGCGCTGCTTGGGCGCCGGTTTCTGCGACTTCTCGGGGGTCGCGTCGAAGCCCACGAAAATCGAATAGTCCATGTTGGCTTCCGTGCGGGTGAAAGGCACGGTCATGGGCTCCGTCACCACGCTGAAGGGCGCCTGCGCCTGATCCGCCTTGATGGAAGCCGCAATGCGGTAGGTCTTGGACTGGAGGATCTGCCCGTCCGAATCACGACGAACCGAGACGCGCACCGGCACCTGGAAGGAGCCTGGCCCGCCCATGGGGCCGGAGAGCACATAACCGGCGACGCCGACGCGGATATCGATCCGGTCCTTCGTCGCGATGCACTCGCGCGACATTTCCCCAAAGGAATACTGATGCTTGACGCTAGCGCTGGAAGTGTCCGCGCCCGCATAGGTGCGGTAGGCCGACTGACCGTCGGTCACGAGGACCTCGGGGCACTCCACCTCCACAGAGCCGGACTCCTTTATTTCCCGCACTGGAGGCGCGTTGGTGGAGTTGAACGCTATGAGATTGCCAAGGGTGGAGCTGACGCCACCATCGGGCGTCGACCCGCATCCTGCCAGCGGCAGAAGGACAACTCCGGAGAAAAGCAGGGCCAAACCCCTGTTCCCGACCACTGACTGACGCATGTTCCTACCCTTGATCCCGCCTGACCAGAGCTTCATTACAGCAGCGCAGGTTGAGGCGCCAGCGCCCTCGCATCATGGCAGTTTGCCAAAACCATCCTTGAATCCCGCCAGAGCGAGGGGAATGCCGATCCCCTCCTCCGGCGTATTGAAGATGATGAAGGTCGCCGTCTGGCCAGCCGACATCTGCTCCACCAGCTTGTCGTCCATCACGACCTCGGCGACGCAGCCCGAGGGCAGGCAGCGCACGAAACCCGCGCGGCCGACGTCCGTTTCATCCAGCTTGAGGCCCAGACCTGCGGGCAACAGCACGCCCAAGGGAGCTATGACCCTCAAAAGACGAGACTTTCCATCGGCGGTCTTGAGCACGATCACGACAAGGTTGACGTTTGGCTTGTCCTCGGCGGCGACCGACTGAATGATGGCGCATTGCTCGCGGCTGGCCCCGGCGGGGGTCTCGCAGCGCATGTCCCAATCGCCGAATTTACCCTTGGGCGTGCCCTGGGCGGCGGCGGGGCCAGCGGCCAGCATGAGGGTCAGCGCCCCCAGCCCGACCAGGGCGAGCGAGAAGATCCGAAACCAGAAAGAGGTCAAATTCGCCTTCGGCATGTCGTCTCCTGCCTTTCGGCGCAAAGCATCCGCGATCCACCGGAAAATTTCAACGGGCGCAAGACCTGCGCCGCGCCTGCGCCCTAGGGCACAAAAAGGCGCCTACAATGTGACCAGCCCATGAATCAAGGACCATACGTCCCTTTTTTCCACTATCTGATCAGCGAACAAAGCCAAAGTCCTGACCAAAAGCGCTTCAAAATCGGGACGCAACCCCCTCTTACGCGCCCATATGCCGCATGGATGACTCTCCGCCTCCTTATTGCGCAGAGAACACGATTGTGGTTTTGAAACGGCCATGGGGGGCCTCTTTTTTGAACAGGGGGCTCTGGCTGCCGCTGCCCGGGAGCAGCCGAACATGAGCAAAGCCGCACCGGCGCGGCAGGAGCTACGACTGATAATGACGCGGAGCAACTTCAGAGGAATATGCCTCAAGGCCATGGCGGGAGCGCTCTCGCTCGCGGCCTTTTCCGGCGGTTTCGTTTCTTCGGCGGCCGCAGATGAGCCTGTGGGCCATGCTGTGCCCGGCCAGATGGGCTTTCAGGAGGCGGTGACCTCCCTTGCGCAGGAGATCCACTCCTTCCACGATCTTCTGCTATGGATGTGCGTGATCATCTCCCTCTTCGTGCTGGCGCTGCTCGTCTATGTGATGGTGCGCTTCAACGAGAAGGCCAACCCGGTCCCCTCACGCACGACTCACTCCACGATCCTCGAAGTGGCCTGGACGATCATTCCCGTGCTGATCCTCGTGGTCATGGCGATCCCGTCCTTCCGGATCCTCACCCATCAGTTGACCCTGCCCGAGGCCGATCTGACCATCAAGGTGACCGGCAAGCAGTGGTACTGGTCCTATGACTATCCCAAGGATCAGGGCGACTTCGGCTTCGACTCGATCCTGAAGACCGGCGCTGATCTGAAGGAAGGCGACATTCGTCTGCTCTCGGTGGACAATGAAGCGGTCGTGCCCGTGAACAAGATCATCCGCATGCAGGTGATCGGGGCCGATGTGATCCACTCCTTCGTCGTTCCCGCTTTCGGCATCCGCATCGACGCGGTGCCCGGCCGCCTGAACGAGACCTGGTTCAAGGCTGAACGCGAAGGCCTCTACTATGGCCAGTGCTCCAAACTCTGCGGCAAAGATCACGCCTACATGCCCATCGCGGTGCGCGTGGTGAGCGAGCAGAAGTACCAGGCCTGGCTCGCGGATGCGAAGAAGAAGTTCGCAGCCACCCCGTCGGCGAACGACTTCGCCGACAACGCAGCCATTCGCCAGTAATTCGACCGTCGGTATCTCAACAGGACCTATCAGATGGCAACGTCAACCACCCATGACGATCACGCTCACGAAGAGCACGCCCTGCCCTCCGGCTGGAGGCGCTACCTCTTCTCGACCAACCATAAAGACATTGGCACCCTCTATCTGATCTTCGCGATCGTAGCGGGCATCATCGGCTTCCTGCTTTCCTTCGCCATCCGCCTGGAATTGCAGAACCCGGGGATCCAGATCTTCCCGACGATCTCATCGTGGCTTTCGGGTGACAATTCACTCGATGCGGCGAAGAATCTCTACAACGTGTTCATCACCGGCCACGGCGTCATCATGATCTTCTTCATGGTCATGCCCGCCATGATCGGCGGCTTCGGCAACTGGTTCGTGCCCCTGATGATCGGGGCGCCGGACATGGCCTTCCCGCGCATGAACAACATCTCCTTCTGGCTGCTGCCGGCCTCCTTCTTCCTGCTGCTCATTTCCATGTTCGTGGAAGGCGCGCCGGGCATGCTGGGCTTTGGCGGCGGCTGGGTGATGTATCCCCCGCTCTCGTCCAACACCGGCCATCCCGGCCCGGCCATGGATTTCGTGATCCTGTCGCTCCACATCGCGGGCGCTTCCTCGATCCTGGGCGCGATCAACTTCATCACCACGATCTTCAACATGCGCGCTCCCGGCATGACGCTGCACAAGATGCCGCTCTTCGTCTGGTCCGTGCTGGTGACGGCCTTCCTGCTGGTGCTCTCGCTCCCGGT
>CANGTC010000183.1 GCA_947456505.1 Beijerinckiaceae bacterium | reverse complement strand
TAGAGCGACTTTGAGTAGTCGGGACCTTTGGCGCTCGTATCGTTCATCTTTGGACCGGTCGGAAAGTGGGGCGCGGAAGCGCCGCGCAGCGCGTCGGACATAGATGATTTGGAAGCGAAGCGCCAGTTTCAGCCTTCGGCCAACATGGCCCGGGCCTTTTCCTTGTCCCGGTTCATCTCGGCCACCAGAGCGTTGAGGCTGGGGAATTTCTCCTCGCCCCGGATCCAGCCCACGAAAGTGACCTCCACGGTCTTGCCATAGAGGTCGCCCTCGAAATCGAAGACGAAGGTCTCCAGCAGGGGCGCGCCCGTATCCGTCACCGTGGGGCGGCGGCCGAAGCTGGCGACCCCGCCATGGGTCACACCGTCGATGGAGAGCCGCACCGCATAGATGCCGTGGCGCAGGCGGCAGGAGGGGTCGAGCCGCACATTGGCGGTGGGGAAGCCGAGGGTGCGCCCCAGCTTCTCCCCATGGATCACCTCGCCCACCGCGAACCAGGCATGGCCGAGCAGGATGGCGGCGCGGGCCACGTCGCCCGCCTCCAGCGCCTTGCGGGCGGCCTGGGAATGGATGGCTTCGGGATGCCCATCGGCGTCCGCGACCACCTGGGGCACGATCTCCACGGCGAAGCCGTGGCGCGCTCCGGCCTGCGCCAGAAACTCCGGCGAGCCGCCCCGCGCCTTCCCGAAGTGGAAGTCATAGCCCACCACCGCGCCGCAAACACCAAGGCGCTTGATCAGGATCTCGGTGACGAAGTCCTCGGCCGAGAGGCTGGCGACCCCGGAATCGAAGGTCATCACCACGACCCCGTCGAGGCCGAGCCGCGCGAGGCACCGGTTGCGCTCGGCCTCCGGCGTCAGGCGGAAGACCGTGCCGGGACCAGCGAAGAAATCGACCGGGTGGGGCTCGAAGGTGAGGACGGCGGAAGGCTTGCCAAGCTTGCGGGCCAGCTTTTGCGCGCAGGCGATGACGGCGGCGTGGCCGCGGTGGACCCCGTCGAAATTGCCGATGGCGACCACCGCGCCTGCGAGGCCGGGCGGAGGCGAGAGCGGATTCTGGACGACAATCATGGTGCTATGAAACGCCCGGTCTGAGGGGAAGCTTGAGGCCCGCGCTGGCGGTTGCACTGCAAACACCATGCTTGGCTCAGGCCGTCAAGGAGCCTTGCGCCTACCATCGCAGGCCGGTCATGGCGGCCTTGGGCTTGCTCTCCACGCTCGCCGCCAACTGGTGGAAGGCGGCTTCGTCGAGGGCGGAGGTGGGGTGCAGCTCGTCGCGATGCACGCCCGAGGTCACGAACAGCGCATCCACGCCAAAATCACAGGCGCCCTTCACATCCGTACGGATGGCGTCGCCGATGGCGAGCACTCGGCTCTTGTCCACCGCGCGGCCCAGCAGGCCCTGCGCGAGGGTGAGGGCGCGGTCGTAGATGGGCGCATAGGGCTTGCCCGCCTGAATCACCCGGCCGCCGATGCCCTCGTAGCGCTGGGCGATGGCGCCGGAGCAATAGAGCATCTTCTCGCCCACATGGACGATGAGATCAGGATTGGCGGAGATGAACTCGAGATCCCGCCCGCGCATGATGGCCAGCGCCTCGTCATACTGGTCGGGCGTGTCCTCGTCGTCATAGAGGCCTGTGGCTACGATATAGCTCGCCTCGCTCAGGGGCACGAGCGGGGGCGCATGGCCGGTCTGGCTCTTGAGGATCTGGAAGAGGGTCAGATCCCGGTCCGGGCCGATATGATGGACGGGGGCGTTGCCGTGGGCGGCGATGAAGGCCAGGGTCACGTCGCCGGAGGTCACGATGTCGTCAAAAGCCTCGCGCGGCACGGCCAGCGCGTCGAGCTGCTGACGCACTGGCGGGTTGGGACGCGGCGCGTTGGTCACCAGCACCACGCGCCCGCCGCCTTGGCGAAAGCGCATCAAGGCGTCGCAGGCCTCGGCGTAATGGACCCGTCCGTTATGGATCACGCCCCAGACGTCGCAAAGCAGGACATCATAGGCGGAGAGCAGGTCGCGGGCGCTGGCCAGGATCGGGATGTTTGTCATCCCGCCCCGCTAAAGGCCGGGGCGGGCAGTGTCAACAGGGGGATTCGCCGCAGTGGCCGGGCCTTACTGGGCGATGGTCTCCTTGAACAGGTCCTGCATGGCGACCCAGGAACGGCGGGCGGCGTTGGCGTTGAAATAATTGCCGGCCTGGGTGAAGCCATGGGGCGCGCCGCTATAGCTGATGAATTGCAGATCCGCCTTGACCGCCTTCATTTCCGCCTGAAAGTCCTCGACCTCCTTGGCCAGAACAACCTGATCATCAGCGCCATGCAGCACAAGAACGGGCGATTTGAAGTTCTTGGCGTCCGCAGGCGTCGGGTTGGAGAGCACCCCATGCAGGGTAACGATGGCGGCGGCGGGTAGCCCCTCGCGACCAGCCTCCAGCGCCGCCGTGCCGCCGAAGCAATAGCCGATCACGGCGATCTTCGAGGCGTTGACATTCGCACGCTGGGAGAAGGCCTCGAAACCGGCCTTCACGCGGCTGCGCAGCAGGGGACGGTTGCTCATGTATTTGCCCATTTCCACACCGGAATCCTTCGGCGGGGCGGGGCGCACGCCCTTGCCATAGACATCCGCCACCATGGCCACATAGCCGAGCTTGGCGAAATTGCGGGCGGCGTCGCGCTCGTGATCCGAGAGGCCGGTCCATTGGGGGAAGATCAGCACGCCCGGCAGCTTGCCCGTCTTGGCGTCGTCATAGGCGATAAAGCCTTCGAGGGTGGTGTCGCCCTGCTTGTAGTCGAAGCTTTCGGTCTTGACCTCGGCGAGGGCAGCGCCCGCGAGGAGAAAGGCGGAGCTGGCGAGGGTGGTGATGAAACTGGCGATGCGCATGGATGCCTCCCTGTTGGAATGACTTGACCGAAGGATGGCCGCCCTTGCGGCCAAGGTCAATCAGTTGGCGCAGCCTCGGCCGCCGCTTCCGCCGCCTGACCCTCTGGGGACGCTTCAAAATTGCGGATCACGTCCTGCAATTCGGGCTCGCCAACAAGCCCCGCCGCCTCATGCAGAGGAAACCAGCGGGTGGTGCGCTGGTCCATTTCCGGCCAGACCTTGCGCTGGCGCGCGACATTCATGGGGAAGACGGTGACATGGCACAGCTGCTGGGAACCGTTCTTCATGCGCTTGATATAGTGATACATTCCGACCGGCTCCTTGCCGATCTTGCCCACCACGCCCGCCTCCTCCAGCGCCTCTTGCGCGGCGGCGGCGTGGGGTTTGCGGCCCTTCATAGGCCAGCCTTTGGGCAGAACCCAGCGCCGGGTCTCGCGCGAGGAGATCAGCAGCACCTCGACCTCGTCGGTGACGCGATAGGGCAGCGCCGCATATTGGCGGCGCGGCTCGTTCGGATCGCGGGTCTTGGAATTGCCGTTCTTCATCCTGTCATGGCCCCGCCAGTCCAACGAGCCAATAGGTCAGCGCGGCGATGCAGCCGGCGGCGGGCATGGTGATGATCCAGGCCGTGACGATGTCCTTCGCCACATTCCAGCGCACGGCGGAGATTCGCTTGGCGGCGCCCACGCCCACAATGGCGCCGGTGATGGTGTGGGTGGTGGAGACGGGCACGCCGAAATGGGTGGCGAGGAAGAGCGTGATCGCGCCGCCGGTCTCCGCGCAGAAGCCCTGCATCGGCGTCAGTCGCGTGATCTTCGAGCCCATGGTGTGCACGATGCGCCAGCCTCCAAACAGCGTCCCCAGTCCCATGGCCGCCTGACAGGAGATGACGACCCAGAAGGGAACGTAGAAGCCCCCCTCCATTTGTCCCTGAGAGTAGAGCAGAACCGCGATGATTCCCATGGTTTTTTGCGCATCGTTTCCGCCATGGCCCAGAGAGTAGAAAGAGGCGGAGACGAACTGCATGACGCGAAACACGTTGTCGACGGAATGGGGCATGGCGCGCACGAAGAGCCACGACACCGCCAGCATCAGCAGCAAGGCCAACGCGAAGCCCAGCGCAGGCGAGAAGAAGATTGCGCCGGAGGTCTTGAGCAGGCCGCTCCAGACAATCACATCCAGCCCGCCCTTGGCGGTGCCCGCGCCCACAAGGCCGCCGATCAACGCATGGGAACTGGAGGAGGGAATGCCCGCGACCCAGGTCAGCACATTCCAGACGATGGCGCCGCTGAGCGCGCCAAAGATCACGCGCGGATCAATGGCGTCGGCGGAGACGATTCCCTTGCCCACGGTCTGCGCCACGCTCAGGCCAAAGACCAGAAAAGCGATGAAATTGAAGAAAGCGGCCCAGAACACCGCATATTGCGGCCGCAGCACCCGCGTAGACACGATGGTGGCGATGGAGTTCGCGGCGTCGTGAAGGCCGTTCAGGAAGTCGAACAGCAGGGCGACGAAGATGAGGGCGTAAAGAGCGTGGAGGCTGATGGTCACCGGGCGTCTCGCTCTACAGATGTTCGATGACGATGCCGTTGACCCGGTTCGCCACATCCTCGAAACGGTCGGCGACCTTTTCAAGGTGACTGTAGATTTCCGTGCCTACGATGAAGGCCATGGGATCGGAATGGCGATGGGTCACGAACAGGCGCTTCAGCCCCTCATCGTGCAGCTGGTCGGTCTGTTCTTCGAGGCGCACCATCTCCTGGGTGAGCTGGGTCAGCTTGGCCGCGTCCCGGCGCATGAACTGCAGCGCGCCTACGATCTCCACAGTCAGATGCGCCGCGCGCACGATCAGGTCGCCCATCTCGCGCATCTGCGGGTCGAACTCGTTGACCTCATACAGAGTGATGGCCTTGGCGGTCTGCTGCATCTGATCGATGGCGTCGTCCATCGAGCTGATGAGATCCTGAATGTCGCTGCGGTCGAAGGGCGTAATGAAGGTGCGGCGCACCGCCGTCATGACCTCATGCGTGATACCGTCCGCCTCATGCTCATGTTTGAACACCCGCTCGCAATTGGCGGCGATATTGGGGCCGCCATCGAGCAGCAGTCGCAGGGCGTCCGCGCCCGCCACCAGGGTTTTGGCGTGGCGGTTGAAGAAATCGAAAAATTTTTCCTCGCGCGGCATGAGCGCCTGGAACCAACCGAGCATCATCGTCTCCGGATCATGTGTGCGCCCCGGATCCTGACCGGCCGGTGAGCATTCTGGGGGCGAACCTATCCCCGATGGGCTGCGGTAGAAACAACCCTGATGGCTTATCTGTGGACATCCTCGCGAACTTCACCAGAATATGCCCATAATTAGCGCAGGAGACGCCCATGGTCGCTTTTCTCAATCCTCCAACCCTCGCAACCCCCGGCTCCCGCTTCTCCCAGGGCGTTCTGGTGAAGGCGGACGCCCGGCGACTCATCCTGTCCGGACAGGTCGCGATGCGCCCCGATGGTTCCATGGCGCAGGGGCTGGAGGCCCAGACCCATCTGGTTTTCGACAATATCGAAGCCCTGCTGGCGGCGGCGGACATGGATCTATCCCACCTGGTCAAGCTCGTGATCTATTGCGCCGAGCCCGGCGGGGCGGGCGTGGTGCGGGCGATTCGCAACCAACGGCTGGGGCCCCACGCGCCGGCCAGCACCTTCGTCTATGTGGCGGGATTGGCCAATCCGGACTATCTGGTGGAGATCGAAGGCGAGGCTGTGCGCGAGGCGTGACCATGAGCGAAGGCAATCATATTGTTCTCACCGTGACCGGCATGACCTGCCAGGGCTGCGTCAATTCCGTCACCCGCATCGTCAAGCGGGCCGATCCTGCGGCGGAGGTCGCCATCGACCTGCCCACCGGTCGCCTGGAGGCGACCACGGCGGCCTCGGCCCAGACCCTCACCCAGGCCATCACGGCGGCCGGCTATGGGGCGCAGGTGGCCTGAACCCGCAGATTTCATGCTTGGCGCTGAGGGGGCGGACGCGTTATCATGCGTTCGCGTCCCAACTGGATGAGTCATGAACCGTTTTGAGCGCCGTCCCGGCATACCCGGCGAAGCCGAGATCGAATTTCTCGATGGGGACTTCCGCATCGTGAAGCCCGGCGCCTATGTGCGCTGCGCGGTCACGAAGGAGCCCATCGCCATCGACGAGCTGCGCTATTGGGACGTCGACCGCCAGGAGGCCTACGCCTCGCCCCAGGCCAAGCTTGACCGGCTGAATCTGAAGGTCAAGCTCTGAGGGCGCCGTAAAAGCGCCCGCTTCCCATCCATTTCCGCATCCCCCTTCCCCGCAAAACCCTGTAAACTGGGCTTCCCGAAAGGATTCGGAATGCCCGTTCGCCGCCTTGATCCCATTCTTGTCGACCGCATCGCAGCGGGCGAGGTCGTTGAACGGCCCGCTTCGGCCGTGAAAGAGCTGGTGGAGAATGCGCTGGACGCGGGCGCGCGGCGCGTCGAGATCGTCATCGAACAGGGCGGGCGCAAGCTGATCCGCGTGGTCGATGATGGCGCGGGCATGAGCCCTGCGGACCTCGAACTTGCGGTGGAGCGCCACGCCACCTCCAAAATCCCCGATGGCGACCTCTCCAACATCGCCACGCTGGGCTTTCGCGGCGAGGCCCTGCCCTCCATCGCCTCGGTCGCCCATGTGGAGATCCACAGCCGCAACGCCGTCTCCCCCCACGGATGCATGATTCGGGTCGAGGATGGGCGCAAGCGGCCCGTGGCGCCCGCCGCCCATTCGTCAGGCACCCGCATCGAGGTGCGCGACCTCTTCGCCGCCACGCCCGCAAGGCTGAAATTCCTCAAGACCGACCGCACCGAGGCCCAGGCGGTCGCGGACATTATCAAGCGCATCGCCATGGCCCACCCGCAGGTGCGTTTCGCCCTGACAGGAGACAATCTGGCGGGCCTGGAATATGCCGCCTGCCCCGAGGGACCGGAGGGGTTGCTGACGCGCATTTCGCAGGTGCTCGGCGCCGAGTTCCGCGACAACGCTTTGGCGGTGGACGCGGAGCGCGAGGGCGTGCGTCTCACCGGCTTTGCGGGCCTGCCCACCTATCACCGCGCCAACGCCCAATCCCAGTATTTTTACGTCAACGGGCGGCCCGTGCGCGACAAGCTGCTGCATGGGGCGCTGCGCGCGGCCTATATGGATTATCTGCCCTCGGACCGGCATCCCGCCCTGGCGCTCTTCATTGAATGCGACCCGCGCTTCGTGGATGTGAATGTGCATCCGGCCAAGGCGGAGGTGCGCTTTCGCGATCCGGGCCTCGTGCGCGGGCTCATCATCGGCGCCCTGAAACAGACCCTCGCTGAAGCCATGCACCGGGCCACCACCACAGGGGGCTCGCGCACCATCGACATGCTTACGCGCCGCAATTTCGGTTCGGCCCCACAGTTTCCGCAGGCGCAGATGCGCCCCACCCCCGCCGCCAACTGGGACTGGCGCAGCTCCCCCGCCGCCCCCGCGCCCAACAACGCCCCGCGCGGGCTTGGAGAGGCCGCCCAGGCCGCCTTCACCCATACGCCCGCCGCAGACACCCGCGCCCACGAGAGCGCCTCTGCGGCGGACCTGCTGGACAATCCATTGGGCGCCGCGCGGGCGCAGGTGCATGACACCTATATCCTCGCCCAAACCCGCGATGGCATCGTGCTAGTGGACCAACACGCCGCCCATGAGCGGCTGGTCTATGAGCGGCTGAAACGCGAGCGCGAGGCCAGCGGCGTCGCCCGGCAATTGCTGCTGATTCCGGTGG
>CANGTC010000182.1 GCA_947456505.1 Beijerinckiaceae bacterium | reverse complement strand
GAATGCTTCCGCTGCAGGGCCCGTCTTCAGCGCTGCATGTATCACATTTGCCCGCCCCAATGCCAAATCCATTTGGCTCGAAGCGAACAGAATCACACGAGGGATCCGCGCCGCCGCCTCGCCGTAGCGGCGCGACAACACCTGACCCACCTTGCGGACACCATCGTCACCTGCGTCGGTGGCGTGGAGGATGCCCGCAATTTCCGTTGCGGAGGCGACCGCCTTCTCCACCTTGGCGAAGCCGGTCACCACCAGGCCCGTCTTGTTGACGAGCGAGAGATATTGAAGCGCATCGCGCTCCAGCAAGGCGTCCACCTCCTCGGCCAGAGCCGGGGAGACCTGGACCTTCGCCCGCAATCCGCGCGCGAAAGCCCCTTTCTTGACCGCTTCGGCGACCGCCTTGGCCGTCGCCGTGACCCAGACGCCCCGACCCGGGAGCCGCCTCTTCAGATCGGGCGTGACCGTCCCGTCGGGGGCGGCCACGAACCGAATCATCTGCTCGGGCGATCCCTTGACGCGAGTGACGATGCAGGTCCGCTCAGGGCCAGTCTCGTCGAGCTCCGCGTCGGTCAGATCGTCCATTCCCGCCTCACGCCTCCGGAGCGGCGTCCACTTCCGCCTCAGGAACCGCAGCCTCGATCCAGCCCGCCTTCACGCGCGCCGCCATGATCAGTGCCTCGGCCTCCTCACGGGAGATTTCGATCCCGTCGAGATAGCCGGCCTGCTTCACGGATTCGCCATCCTTGCGCTCCGTCCAGCCGGTGAGGTCGTCGGTGGCGCAACCCGCCAGATCCTCGACCGTCTTCACCTCGTTTTCGCCGAGCTTGACGAGGATCGGCATGGTCATGCCCTCGACTTCCTTCATCTCGTCCTCGACGCCCAGCGCAACGCGACGCTCGTCGAGTTCCGCCTCGATGCGGGCGATATGATCGCGCGCGCGGTTCTGAATTTCCTCGGCGGTCTCCTCGTCGAAGCCCTCGATGCTGGCGAGTTCGGCCAGATCCACATAGGCGAGTTCCTCGACGGTGCGGAAGCCTTCGGAGGCGAGCAGCTGACCCACCACCTCGTCCACGTCGAGCGCAGCCATGAAGGTGGATGTCCGCTCCTGGAATTCCTTCTGACGACGACCCGATTCCTCGGCCTCCGTCAGAATGTCGATGTCCCAGCCTGTGAGCTGGGAGGCCAGACGCACGTTCTGGCCACGACGTCCGATCGCAAGGGATAACTGGTCATCTGGGACCACAACTTCAATGCGGGCGCTGTCTTCATCAAGCACCACCTTGACCACTTCGGCCGGCTGCAGCGCGTTGACGATGAAGGTGGCTGCATCGATGGACCAGGGGATGATGTCGATCTTCTCGCCCTGCAGTTCGTTCACCACGGCCTGCACGCGCGAGCCGCGCATGCCCACGCAAGCGCCCACGGGATCGATGGAGGAATCGCGCGAAATGACGGCGATCTTGGCGCGGGAGCCCGGATCGCGCGCCACCGACTTCACCTCGATGATGCCGTCGTAGATCTCCGGCACTTCCTGACCGAAAAGCTTCGCCATGAATTGCGGATGGGTGCGCGACATGAAGATCTGCGGACCGCGCTGCTCGCGGCGCACGTCATAAACATAGGCGCGCACGCGGTCGCCGGGGCGGAACATCTCGCGCGGGATCAGCTCATCGCGGCGGATGATCGCCTCGGCGCGGCCCAGATCGACGATCACATTGCCATATTCAACACGCTTGACGACGCCGTTGATGATCTCGCCGATGCGATCCTTGTATTCGTCATACTGACGATCACGCTCGGCCTCGCGCACCTTCTGCACGATGACCTGCTTGGCGGACTGGGCGGGAATGCGACCGAATTCGAAGGGCGGCAGGGTCTCGGCGATCCAGTCGCCGACCTGCGCGGCCGGATTCTTCTTGCGGGCCTCATCAAGGGTGATCTGCGTCGCGTCGCTCTCGACCAGGTCAACGACGAGCATCAGGCGCGAAAAGCGGATCTCGCCGGTCTTCGGGTTGATCTCGGCGCGCACCTCGGTCTCCTGACCATAGCGCGAACGCGCGGCCTTCTGGAGCGCGTCCTCCATCGATTGCAGCACGACTTCGCGTGGAATCGATTTTTCCCGGGCGACCGCGTCGGCGATCTGCAAGAGTTCAAGTCTGTTGGCGCTGACGGCCATGGGCTGCCTCCTTATGCGAGAAAGCTCTCGCGCAAGCACGGTTCAAGATCGGGAGCCGAAGCCCCCGCGCTGTCCGGGTTTCCCCGAGGGTGAAGATTTGACGGCGCCGCCAGCCGGTCGCACGGGCTGGGGCTTGTCACGACGAAACCGGCCCGGGCCACGGCGAACCACCGCGTCCTCGGCAGGCTGTTCCTCTTCCGGGGTCTGCCCGGCCTGCTTGGCCGCCCTGAGCGATTCCCGGATGAGCGCTTCGGTAAGCACGAGACGCGCCTCGGCGAGGTCGCGCAGGGGGAGGACCACATCGGCCTCCTCATCCGCGCGTGCGTCCATGCGGCGCAGCTTGAGCATGGCGGCGGAGCCTTCGCCCTCGACGCCTTCGATCCAGCCGCGAAATCTCTTGCGGTCGTCCACCATGACGGCCATTTCAATGCGCGCCTCATGTCCGACGGCGCGGGCGAAATCGGAAATGCGCACCAACGGCCGGTCGATGCCAGGCGATGACATTTCAAGATGATAGGCCTGCGGCAAGGGCTCTTCGATGTCGAGTACGGGGGAAAGCGCCATGCTCGCCTCCTCGCAGTCGCTCACCGTCATCGTGCCGTCCGGCCGCTCGGCCATGATCTGCACGGTCGTGCCATTGGCGCCGGAAATCTTCACCCGCACGACCCGGAAACCCACGTCCTTGAGGACGCTGGTGGCGATGGACGCCACGCGCGCGGCCACGCCGTGCTCCGTCACAAGCCGGGGCTCGTCCAGCAAGGCCGGATCTGCGCCGGCGGGGGTCGAGGCTTGCTCCTCGGTCAATCCAGGCTCCTGTCCCGGCCCTTCAGGCGCGGGCAATAAAAAAGAGCGGGTCCCGGGCGGGCCCCACTCTCAAACTGCGATCATCTCATGATGACCGTTATATGAGAACGACGATCTGCCAGTTTGATAGCAGGTTTTCTGGAAATCGCAAGGGAAATGACGGGCGACGCCCATCAATGTTCGTGGGTGGCCACGAAATTCATGCTCGGATACTTGGCGCGCAGGCAAGCCAGCGAGGCGTCCCGGTCGTTGGAGGCGTTGCGGCCGAACCAGTAACGGGTGACGAAACGCTCGGGGTGAAAGGTGTTGACGAAATTGCCGTAAAGTTCGAATTCCGAGAGCATGCAGCTATGCGCCATATCCAGCCGCGTGGCGATGAAATCAGCCATGCTCAAGCCTTGCTGGCGCATCACATGGGCATTGAGCTCGCCGACCAGATCCCGTTGCAGCAGCATGAAATGGGTGACGAAGGAGCGATGAAACCGGCTGAACGGCCCCAGGGCCTGATCCAGCAGCGGCTGATAATGCTTGGTGAACTCGTCGGAAAGATAGAGAACCTGCCGCTCTCCTTCGAAATAGGACACATCATGCAGCAGGCAATTGTCGGCGTCGTGGACAAGCACATTCTGCGCGTCCAGCCACTCGAAGACCGTGAGCTTGAGCAATTGCTGACGCACCCAGCCGCGCACCCGCAAGCCGCCCTCCGGCGTCAGCCGGGGCTCGTTGACCCAGGCAGGCAGGACATCGTTCTCGCAGACATAGCGCAACCCGTGGTTGGCGCAGAAGGCGCGGATCGCGTCGCTGTCCTGCCCGGCGATGACGATCTCGCTGATGGGATGGAGCACATGTTGACGCAGGGACTCGACCGCCCGGGCGACGCGCCCGAGATCCTTTTCCGCGAGGGGGATCATGATGGCGAGCGGCTTTTCGCTCCGCGGATAGCGGCGCGGGAGATGACTGCAGAGGCGCATGGCGCGCATCCGCAAAATGCGAGGAACCCTGAACATTTATCCATACCAAGCTGCAGCTTTACCTATAGCATGGACCCATCGCCGGTCCAGCCCACCAGCGAGCGCTCTCGACACCCGGCCCGCCGCCCCCTAAAGCAGGGTCGTCTGAAGATCCTCCCCTGAGAACCCCATGCGATTGAACCCCGGTACGCGCGGCATGACGATCCTGCTCGCCATGATGGTGGGGCTTGGACCGCTCTCGACCGACATGTATCTGGCCTCCATGCCCCATATCGGGGCGGCGCTGGGGGCGTCCAACGCCTCGGTCCAGCTGACCATGTCGATCTACATTGTGGCCTTCGCCTTCGGGCAGGTGCTGCATGGACCGCTCTCGGACAAATATGGCCGCCGTCCGGTGCTGCTGGGCGGATTTGCGCTCTATGTGGCGGCGACCCTGGCCTGCGTGGCCTCTTCGACCATAGATCTGCTCATTGCGGCGCGAGTGGCCCAGGCCCTGGGGGCGGCCGCCTCCACCATTCTGGCGCGCAGCATCGTGCGCGATCTCTATGAGGGAGCGCAGGCGGGACGCCAACTGGCCGCCATGAGCGCCATTGCTGGGCTGACGCCCATCTGCGCGCCGGTGCTGGGCGGGGTGCTGCAGGCCTGGTTCGACTGGCGGGCCAGTTTCGCCGCCATGGGCATGCTGGGCGGCGCCCTGGCGGCGGCGGTGTTCCTGTTGCTGCCGGAAACCAACCGATACGCCCATTCGGGACCCATTTCCGCCCGAACGATCCTTTCGAGCTTTGGCGTGGTGCTGGAGAACCGGGCCTATCGCTCCTACCTTGGCATTCAGGCCTTCAGCTACAACGGCCTTTTCGCGTTTCTGTCCGGGTCGTCCTATGTGCTGCAGAAGGTCTACGGGTTCAGCCCCGTGCACTTTGGGCTCCTCTTCGCGACCTGCTCGTTCAGCTTCGTCTGCGGCGCCTTTCTGGGCGGCCGCATGGTGGCGCGGCGCGGGCTCGACGGGATGATCCGTTTGGGCGTGCTGTGCCTGCTGCTTGGCGGGCTCGGTCAGGTTTTGGGCGTTTTGGCCCTCCCCACGACGACCGCAGCGCTGGTCTTTCCCGAGATGGTCTATTTTCTTGGCATCGGCTTCCTGCTTCCCAATACGCAAGCCGCCGCCATGCAGCCCTTTCCCGAGCGCGCCGGGGCCGCGTCCTCGCTGATCGGCTTCGCCCAGATGATGTCCGCCGCTCTGGTGGGCTGGATCATGGCCGCTTCGCTGGGCGAAACCGCCCTGCCTTTGGCCCTGGTCATGGCGCTCGCAGGGCTCGGCGCTTTCCTCGTCTTCCACGCCACCAAGCGTCACCGCAAGGGGCAAGGTCGTTAGGCGATCGCCTCCACGGCGCCCAACAGCCGCGCAATGTCCTCATCCCGCGACTGGCGATGATCGGCGTCCTTGATGAGGGTCAGGGTCACCGCATCGCCCGCCAACTGATGCACGAGAGTCATGGCGTGCTCCCAGGGCACGTCGGGATCCTTCATCCCCTGCAGGATATGCACGGGACAATGGCTGCGCACGATCCCCCCCAGCAGAAGATGCTGACGGCCGTCCTCGATGAGGGCGCGGGTGATCGGATAGGGATCGGGCGCATAGGCGGTCGGCCGCAACCAGAAACCCTGCTCCAGAATGTCCCGCCGCGCGGCCTCCGGCAATTTCGCCCAGATGAGGGCCTCGGTGAAATCGACGGCGGGGGCGATGAGCACCATGCCCGCGAGCCGCTCCGCCGCCCCGGCCTGCGCCAAGGCGCGCGCGACCAGCAGGGAGATCCAGCCGCCCATCGAAGACCCGACGAGGATCTGCGGGCCTTCGGTCTGGGCGCGGATGAGCGCCAGACTCTCCTGCGTCCATCGGCCGATGGAGCCATCTTCGAAGCGCCCCTCCGATTCGCCGTGACCGCTGTAATCAAAGCGCAGATAGCCGCGGCCCCTCGCGACGGCCCAATCGTCAATTCGCTGGGCTTTCGTCGAGAGCATGTCGGACTTGAAGCCTCCCAGCCAGACGACGCCCGGCCGCCGCAATCCTTCATCCCTCGGAAATCTCCTGCGGAATGCGATGCGACGACGGTTGCGCTCGTCTCCGGTTTCGACGAAGTTCGGGGGTGGGAGGCTGACGGAGGCCTCTATATGCGGTTGCTGTTCGGTCACGCGATCGGTCCACCGTGGTCTGCGATGGAAGAGGCTTATGCGGCTCACTTCGTTCCTGCAAGCATGGCGCGGGGCTTCCTCGTGAGGCAAGAGGACGGCTCGCATCTGAGTTCGCTGCCGGCATCGCTCGCAGGCCGAACCATTTTGCAGATCATTCCACAGCTCGACGCGGGAGGCGCCGAGCGCACCACCATCGATATCGCGGCAGCTCTGGCGGAGATCGGCGCGCGTCCCCTCGTCGCGACTCTGGGCGGGCGGCTGATCAGCGACTTGCAGGCCAATGGCGGGGTCTGGGCGCCCTTTCCCGCGAAGACCAAGAACCCGCTCTCCATGGCCCTGAACGTGCGCAAACTCGCGCGGATCATCCGTGAGGAGAAGGTCGATCTCATCCACGCCCGCTCCCGCGCGCCCGCCTGGGTGGCGCTGGGGGCGGCCAGGCTCACCAATACGCCCTTCGTCACCACCTACCACGGCAGCTACGCCGGGCAGTCCGTGCTGAAAGTGCTTTACAATTCAGTCATGGCGCGAGGCGACGCGGTGATCGCCAATTCCCAATTCACGGCGGACCGGATCCTTCGCATGCATCCTTTCGCGGCGGATCGCATCAAGGTGATCCATCGCGGCACGGATTTCCGGGCCTTCTCCCCCGAGGGCGTCGATGCGGAGCGGGTGCAGCGCCTGCGCCAGTCCTGGGGTCTGGCGCCCGACGACCGGATCGTGCTGCTGGCGGCCCGCCTGACCGGCTGGAAGGGCCAGCGCGTGCTGATCGAGGCGGCCAAGCTCTTGGTGGCGCAGGGGCTCACCGACACCAAATTCGTACTGGCCGGGGACGATCAGGGCCGCGACGCCTATGTGCGGGAGCTGCGCGGACGTATCGCGGAGGCGGGGCTGAAGGACATCGTGCGGCTGACAGGCCATTGCACGGACATGCCCGCCGCCTATCTGGCGGCCACGGTCGTCACCGTGCCCTCCACTGAGCCCGAAGCCTTCGGGCGAGCGGCCGTGGAGGCGCAGGCTCTGGGGGCGCCCGTGGTGGTCTCGGATCTCGGCGCCGTGACCGAGACCGTCCTGGCGCCGCCCCAGGTCGATTCCCAGGCCCGCACCGGCTGGCGGGTGCCCCCCAATGACCCCCAGGCGCTGGCTGAGGCCCTCGCCCATGCCCTGGCCCTTGGGGAAACCGCGCGCGACAACCTGGCGCGGCGGGCTCGGGCCCATGTGCATACCCATTTCTCGCTGGAGCGCATGTGCGCTGAAACATTGGACGTCTACGCTGCGTTGATCGAGGGTGGCGCGCGGGATTAGGACGCAGGACGAGTTGACTTCGACCCTCAAAACCCTAAAGCTTCTGGCGGGTCCGATGCCTCGTGGTCTTGCTGCGGGGCCCTTACGGCGTACCGTAACACGGGTCCGACCTGTTCACTGATGGAGATAAACCATTCGCCGCCCAATGAAAGCACCGCCCGTTCCGCAGAAAACGGGACCCAAAACCAATCGTGAGATCCGCGCCCGCGAGGTCATGCTGATCGACCAGGAAGGTCAGAATCAGGGCGTAAAGG
>CANGTC010000181.1 GCA_947456505.1 Beijerinckiaceae bacterium | reverse complement strand
GCTATCCCTATCTCACGGTCTATCGGCCCGATCTGCTCACCGCCGTCAGCGACGCGGTGCTGCGCCAGCGGCCCGATGTGCTGCATCTGAACGCCCGCTGCGCCTCCTTCGAGGAGCGCGACGGCAAGGTTTTCCTGACCCTGCAGGATGGCCGCACCTTTGAAGGCGACGCCCTCATCGGGTGCGATGGCGTCAATTCCATGGTGCGCAGCCTCACCGCAAGAGACGCGCCCTCCCGCTATCCCGGCATGATGATCTGGCGCGGGGTGATCCCGCTGGACGCCCTGCCCGAGCGCATGCGCGCCAGCATGGCGGTGAACTGGATCGGTCCCAATGGCCACGTGGTCCATTATCCCCTGCGCGATGGGGAGATCTTCAACCTCGCCGCCACCGTGGAGCGGGCCGAATGGAAGGAGTCCGCCTGGACCGTGGAGGGCACGAAAGAGCAGTGCCATGCGGATTTCGAGGGCTGGCACGAAGACATCCATGTGATGATCGACGCCGCGCCCAAGCTCCTGCAATGGGCCTATCTGGTGCGCGATCCCCTGGATCGTTTCGCCTTTGGCCGCGTGGCCCTGCTGGGCGACGCCTGTCATCCCACGCTGCCATTTCTGGCCCAGGGCGCCGTCATGGCGCTGGAGGACGGGGTGGTGCTGGCCCGTTGCCTTGAGGCCTATGACGATGTGCCAACGGCCCTGAAGCGCTATGAGGCGGCGCGGCTGGAGCGCGACAACCGCATGGTCGCGGGCGCCAATGAAATGGTCCGCCACTTCCACAACCCCGACTATCGCGATCCCCAAAAGGCCGACGCCTATATCGACAGGGAGTGGAGCGCCGAGGCCGTGGCGGCGCGTTATGAGTGGTTGTTCACCTATAATGTGAACACCGCGCCGGTCTGAACCGGGGCGGGGCTCGTAAAACGGCGGAAGGCGCCTACCTGAAGCCTGTCCCGCAGCCCTGGTTCCCCCGATGACCGACAATGAAGCCAATCGCTTTTCCGCCCGCGCCGCCCGCTATGCGCGGGTGGGCGCCAATGCGGGCGGGGTCGCCGCGCGCATGGCGGCGGCCTCCCTCTTTGGCGGCGCGAGCAGGGATAATGCGGCCACGTTGGCCAGGGCGCTGGGTGGCCTCAAGGGGCCCATGATGAAGGTGGCCCAATTGCTGGCCACCATCCCCGACGCCCTGCCGCCCGAATATGCCGAAGCCCTGCAGAAATTGCAGGCTGACGCACCCCCCATGGGCGCGGCCTTCGTCAAGCGCCGCATGATGGCCGAGCTGGGGCCGCAGTGGCAGGGACGGTTCCAGTCCTTCGACCTGCATCCCGCCGCCGCCGCCTCCCTGGGGCAGGTGCATCGGGCGGTGAGCCTTGATGGGCGCCCCCTCGCCTGCAAGCTGCAATATCCCGACATGGCCTCCGCCGTGGAGGCGGACCTCTCCCAGCTCGACGTGCTCTTCGCCCTGCACCGGCGCATGGACGCCGCTATCGACACCCGCGAAATGGCGGTGGAGATCGGCGCGCGGGTGCGCGAGGAGCTGGACTACAAGCGCGAGGCGAAGAACGCCGCGCTCTACGCCCATATGCTGGCGGATTTCGACGAAGTGCGTGTGCCCGGCTCATGGCCGGAGCTTTCCACCGGTCGCCTGCTGACGCTGGATTGGCTGGAGGGGCGCAAGCTCCTGACCTTCAAGACCGCCGATCAGGAGGTCCGCAACCGCATCGCCATGGCCATGTTCCGGGCCTGGTGGCATCCCTTCAGCCAGTTCGGCGTGATCCATGGGGATCCGCATCTCGGCAATTACACGGTCTTTGGCGAGGGCGAGGGGATCAACCTCCTGGATTATGGCTGCGTGCGGGTCTTCCCGCCGAGCTTCGTGGGCGGGGTGGTGGATCTCTATCAGGGCCTCATGCGCAACGATCAGGCGCAGGTGGTCCATGCCTATGAGACCTGGGGCTTCAAGGGACTGCGCAAGGATCTGATCGAGGTGCTCAACATCTGGGCGCGCTTCATCTATGGGCCGCTGCTGGAGGACCGGGTGCGCACCATCGCCGACGGGGTGGAGCCCGGCAAATATGGGCGCAAGGAGGCCTTCACGGTCCATCAGGCGCTGAAGGAAAAGGGGCCGGTGAAGGTCCCTCGCGAATTCGTCTTCATGGACCGCGCGGCCATAGGCCTTGGCGGGGTGTTCCTGCATCTGGACGCCAAGCTGAACTTTCACCAACTCTTCGAGTCGGCGCTGGGCGAGAATTTCTCGGTCGCCGCCATCGCGCAGCGCCAGAGCGCGGCTCTTGATCTCGTAGGCCTCACCGGCCACGGGAAGCGCAAGGTCGGCTGATCCGGGGCGCTGCGCCGCCCGTAGCAAGGTCGGACGAAAGGAGGCGCGGGCGTGGTGGATATTGTGGAGACCGCGAACGCCTCGGGCCTCGTGCAGGTTTGGCGCAACCGCACGGCGACCGACAACGTCTGGCAACAGGCCGCCAATGGCGTCGCCCTGCTGGTGGGCTCCAGCCAGCCCTTCTACCCTCTCGGAATCGTCTGGATCGTCGGCGAACCTGGCTGGGCCTCGTCGGTCGCCTGGGCGACCACGCCGCTCTTCCTGGCCGTTCCCTTCGTCGGCCATGTCAGCGCGGTTCTGGGTCGCTTGCTGCTGACCTTCGCGGGAACCCTCGTCACCTTGCTGGTCGTGCTGCGGCTGGGGCCGGGGTGCTGGGTCGAGGCCTATTATATCCCGGTGCTGCTTGTGGCGGCCTTGCTGTTTCGCGCGAGGGAGGAGGGGCCGCGCAGGCTTGCCTTCGCTCTTCCCATCGCCGCTTTTGTCATCGGGCGCCTCGGCGCGGGGCCGGATGTGGCGGAGGCGGGGCGCCTCTGGCTGCTCCATCTTGGCGGCGCGTTGGGGCTTTCGATCTATGTTCTGTTTGTGTATCGGCAGGCGCGCAGCGCCTCCGCCACATTGCAGCCTTCCTCGGATTCGGCTAAGCAAATGGACCGAAATTCTAGCGAACCTTTCCGAGGGGATCATGGCTAATCATCAGACCACCGCAGGCGGCCATCCGGACATGGACTACGCCGAGCATGAAAGCACCTACAAGTTGTTCCTCGCCTTGACGAAGTGGGGCACCATTGGCGTCATCGCCATCGTCGTATTCATGGCCGTCACGCTTCTCTGACGTCTTAATGGCCCGCTGGTCGACGCCTCCCGGCGTTGACCGGAAGGCTACTTTCGCAGGGGATGCGGTTCGGACCGAGACTTTCAGGTTTCATCGGAGCCTTCGTATGCGCATCGCCGTTCCTGCTGAAAACCTTTCCGTCGAGACCCGCGTCGCGGTGACCCCGGAAACGATCAAGAAACTCGCCGCCCTCGGCGCCGAGGTCGTCGTGCAGACGGGGGCGGGCGCCGCCTCCGGCATTCCAGACGCGGATTTCGAAGCCGCCGGCGCGAAGATCGCTGGCGGTCTCTCAGAAGCGGTTGCTGGCGCACAAGTGGTTCTCGCCGTGCGCAGGCCTGCCGCCGCTGATCTTGCGGGCGCGGCCCCCTGCGCCGCCGTCATCGCCATCATGGATCCCTATGGGCAGGACGAGGCGCTGGCCCAGTTCGCGCAGGCGGGTCTGTCCACTTTCGCCATGGAATTCATGCCGCGCATCACCCGCGCGCAGGTCATGGACGTGCTGTCTTCGCAAGCCAATCTGGCGGGCTATCGCGCTGTCATCGATAGCGCCAGCGAATATGGCCGCGCCCTGCCGATGATGATGACTGCGGCGGGCACCGTGCCTGCGGCCAAGATCTTCATCATGGGTGTGGGCGTCGCGGGCCTTCAGGCGATCGCCACCGCGCGGCGCCTCGGCGCCATCGTCACCGCGACCGACGTGCGCCCCGCCACCAAGGAACAGGTGGAGTCCCTGGGCGCCAAGTTTCTGGCCGTTGAGGACGAGGAGTTCGCCCAGGCCCAGACGGCGGGCGGCTACGCCAAGGAAATGTCCAAAGAGTATCAGGCCAAGCAGGCGGCCCTCACCGCCGCTCATATCGCCAAGCAGGACATCGTCATCACCACGGCGCTGATCCCGGGGCGTCCCGCCCCCAAACTGATCACTGCAGAGATGGTCCATTCCATGCGCCCGGGCTCGGTCATCGTCGATCTGGCGGTGGAGCGCGGCGGCAATTGCGAGTTGGCGGCTCCCGGTCAGACCTTCGTGACGGACAATGGGGTGAAGATCGTCGGCCATCTCAATGTGCCCGGCCGCCTCGCCGCTACGGCCTCCAGCCTCTATGCGCGCAACCTGCTCGCCTTCATGGAGACGCTCGTCAACAAGGAGACGAAGAGCTTCGCTCCCAATTGGGACGACGAACTCGTCAAGGCGACGCTGCTGACCCGCGATGGCGCGGTCGTGCATCCGAATTTCCAGAAGGCGTAAGGGGCGCAAGCCACCTTTCCCCCCCCAGGCCCAACTTTGAAGAGGGCGTCATGGCCACAGAGGCGACACAGCAACTTCTCGACACGGTGCAGCGCGCCGCCCAGCAATATGCCGATCAGGTCGCAACCACAGCGGGCGCAGCCGCCCATGCGGCTTCCGGCGGCGCGATCGATCCCTTCGTCTTTCGGCTGGCGATCTTCGCTCTGGCGATTTTCGTCGGCTACTACGTGGTCTGGCAGGTGACGCCTGCGCTGCATACGCCGCTCATGTCGGTCACCAACGCCATCTCCTCGGTGATCGTGGTGGGAGCCTTGCTGTCGGTGGGCGTGGACGCTTCGACGCCGGGCGACGATGGCCCGCTCTGGGCGCGGGTCTTCGGCTTTGTCGCTCTGATCCTCGCTTCGGTGAATATCTTCGGCGGCTTCCTCGTCACCGAGCGAATGCTCGCCATGTACAAGAAGAAGGGTTGAGCCGATGAGCGCCAATTTCGCGGCCCTTCTCTATCTCGTTTCGGGCGTGCTCTTCATCCTCTCGCTGCGCGGCCTGTCCCATCCCGCAAGCTCGCGGCAGGGTAATCTGTTCGGTATGATCGGCATGGGCATCGCGGTGGTCACCACGCTGCTCTATCGCATGCCCTCAGGCTTCTCGGCCTGGTTGCTGGTGCTGCTGGGCATCGCCATCGGCGGCGGCTTCGGCGCCTGGCGCGCCCGCACCGTGCAGATGACCGCCATGCCCCAGCTCGTGGCCTTCTTCCATGCGCTGGTGGGCCTTGCGGCCGTGTTGGTGGCGGCGGGCGCGCTCTATGCGCCGCAAGCCTTCGGCATCGGCACAGCCACGACGATCCATGGCGCGAGCCTTCTGGAAATGTCGATTGGCGCGGCCATCGGCGCCATCACCTTCACGGGCTCGATCATCGCCTTCCTGAAGCTCGACGGGCGCATGTCAGGCAAGCCCATCATGCTGCCCCAGCGTCACGTCATCAACGCGGGATTGGGCGTCGCCCTGCTGTTGCTCATCGGCGTCTTCATGGCCACCCAGAGCCATCAGGTCTTCTGGCTGCTGGTTGCGGTGTCGCTGGCGCTTGGCGTCCTGCTCATCGTGCCCATTGGCGGCGCGGACATGCCGGTCGTGGTCTCCATGCTCAACTCCTATTCGGGTTGGGCGGCGGCGGGCATCGGCTTTACGCTGGGCAATCTGGCGCTGATCATCACCGGCGCGCTGGTGGGCTCATCGGGCGCGATCCTCTCCTACATCATGTGCAAGGGCATGAACCGCTCCTTCTTCTCCGTGATCCTTGGCGGCTTCGGCGGTGACGACGCGGCGGCGGCGGGCGCTGGCGTGGTCGAGACGCGCCCGGTCAAGCAGGGCTCTGCGGATGATGCGGCCTATATCATGAAGAACGCCTCCAAGGTCATCATCGTGCCGGGCTATGGCATGGCGGTGGCGCAGGCCCAGCACGCCCTGCGCGAGATGGCCGACCTCCTCAAGAAAGAGGGCGTCGAGGTCAAATACGCCATTCATCCGGTGGCGGGCCGCATGCCTGGCCACATGAACGTGCTGCTGGCCGAAGCCAATGTGCCCTATGACGAGGTCTTCGAACTCGAGGACATCAACTCGGAATTCGGCCAGGCGGACGTCGCCTTCGTGATCGGCGCAAATGACGTGACCAACCCCGCCGCCAAGACGGACCCCAAGTCCGCCATCTACGGCATGCCAATTCTCGATGTGGAGCGCGCCAAGACCGTGCTCTTCATCAAGCGCGGCATGGGCTCGGGCTATGCGGGCGTGGAAAACGAGCTGTTCTTCAAGGACAACACCATGATGCTCTTCGCCGATGCGAAGAAGATGGTGGAGAACATCGTCAAGGCGCTCGGCCACTGAGCGTCAGGGCGGATCTTTTCGCCAGTTGATTTGGAGCAATGGCCGGAGGCTTTCAGCCTGCGGCCATTTTCTTATGCCCGCCCCGTGCGGCTCTGGCCCTCGCGGGCCGCTTTATTGCCGGGGTCGACGACGAGCGCGCGGCCATAGGACTCGGCCGCCTTTGCCTTGTCGCCCTGCTTCTCATAGGCCAGACCCAAGCCCGCCCAGGCGTTGGCGTTGCGATTATCGACATTGAGCGCGGCGTTGTAGTCCTCGATCGCCAGATCATATTTGCCGGTGATGGTCAGGCTCTGGGCGCGCGCCTGATAGGGGGCGGCTGCGAAGGGGTTGCGGTCGATGGCGTTGTCGAAGTCGGTGATCGCCCGAGCGTGGTCGCCGTTGCGCTGATAGATGAGCCCGCGCGCATGGAAGGCCTGAGCCTCCTCCGGATTGAGGCGGATGGCCTGATCAAGATCGACCATGGCTTCCTGCAGACTGCCCTGGGCGCGCAGCAGATTGGCGCGGCCCAGATAGGCCGGCGCATGGCCCGGATTGGCGGAGATCGCGCGGCCGAAATCAGCCAAAGCAAGATCATTCCTGCCGATCTGCCGTTCCGCGAGGGCGCGGTTCGTATAGGCGGAGGCATGATTTGGGTCGAGCCGGATCGCCTGGCTGAAGTCGGTAATCGCGTCCTGATAACGGCCCGCGCGGGCATAGGCGGCGCCGCGGGTGTTGTAGGGCTCTGGCAGGTTGGGATTGCGTTTCACCACATCGCTGAGCGAAGCGATGTTCTCGCTGAAGGACGCGTCCGGCGCCTCCGTCTCGGCGATGCGGGGCCGGGAGACCGACGGGCTCAAGCTGCTCAGGTTCATCTCGCATCCAGCCAGCAGAAGGCTGGCGGCGGCGACGGCGGCGAGCGACGTCCATTGGCGGGCGGCATGGGGGAAGGCGAGGGTGATCGTCATCAAAAGAGCACTCTGTTCGCAGCGTCGTGAGAATGCGCCTTGAAGCTTAATGGAATCTCACCCTGAAAACATTGATAATAAGGCGAGATTACGGCCATCTTCCCAATCCTCTGCGTAAGGCCTGGTCAAGAGGCTCAAGCCTCAAAAGACACAGCGCCAGACAGACCCTTGGGTCCCTGGCGCCGCCTTCATCGGAAAGTCAAGAAAAGCAGGCGCCTAGCGGCGCGCGCCCATCTCCGGCTTCGGCTTCATGGGCAGAAGGCCTTCGCGCTGCATCTTCTTGCGGGCCAGCTTGCGGGCGCGACGCACGGCTTCCGCCTGTTCGCGGGCGCGCTTCTCGGAGGGCTTCTCGTAATGGCCACGGAGTTTCATCTCGCGGAAAATGCCTTCGCGCTGCATCTTTTTCTTGAGGGCCTTGAGGGCCTGGTCGACGTTGTTGTCACGGACGAGAACTTGCACGCATTCATCCTGTCGTTGCGGCCAGATCCGTGAGCGGACTG
>CANGTC010000180.1 GCA_947456505.1 Beijerinckiaceae bacterium | reverse complement strand
TTCGGAGGTCTGCATGTTCTTGGCGGCGGCGAGCTGCATCACCTCGCCCTCGGCGATGACCGTGGCGGCGGTGGAGAGCACGTCGAGGCACGGCAGGGACCCCACCTCCACCATCATGCGGAAGGCCTGCCCCAGCAGAAAATCGCCCACCAGCACGCTCGCCTCGTTGCCCCAGAGCATGCGCGCGGCGGCCTTGCCCCGGCGCATGTCGCTCTGGTCCACCACATCGTCATGGAGCAGCGTGGCGGTATGCATGAACTCGACGGAGGCCGCGAGCTTCACATGGCCATCGCCCCGGTAGCCGCAAAGACCGGCCATGGCCAGGGTGAGCATGGGCCGCAGGCGCTTGCCGCCCGAGGAGATGAGATGATTGGCCACCTCGGGAATCATCGCCACATCCGACCCGGTGCGCGATAGAATCACCTGATTGACCCGCTCAAGGTCAGGCGCCGCCAGCCCCGAAAGGCTTGCAAGGCCGGGCTCTTTGCCCTTGTCTTCAAGAGAGATGACGACACCCACCAGTAAAATCCTTATGCATCAGATTGCGGCGCAACTTAAGGGCGCGGCCCGCGCCGGGCAAGCCTGACAGGCTTGCGAAGATGCGGAGAACCTGCAAGCCTCTACGGGCGGCCAGACCTCTCGGATCAAAGATCAAGCTATTGAAAGGCCTTATGAAAGAGCTTTTGCGCACCAATGATCTCGTGCTGATTTCGCTGGTGGAGGCCATCTTCCGGGAGGGGGGCGTGCGCTTTTTCGTAGCAGATACCCACATGAGCGCGCTGGAGGGCTCCACCGGATTCCTGCCACGCCGGGTTCTGGTGGACGAAAGCCAGCTCCCTCAGGCCCGTCGCCTGCTGGCCGAGGCGGGGCTGGAAAACGAATTGCGGGACGCGCCGTGAGCGAGGAGACCATCGAGGACGCGATCCTGGGCGGGCGGCTGCGCCTGCGCCAGCCCGCACGCGGCCATCGGGCGGGCACGGACGCGGTGCTGCTGGCCGCCGCCATTGGGCTCACCGAGGGCGTGCTGGTTGACGCGGGCGCAGGCGTGGGCGCGGTGGGGCTGGCGGCTGCGCTGCGCTCCCCCGCCCTGCGTCTGACCCTGATCGAGCGCGATCCCCTCACCGCCCACCTCGCCCGCAGCAATGTAGCCTTGAACGGGCTCGAGGCGAGGGCGCAGGTGGTGGAGGCCGATCTGATGCAGGCCAGCGCCAGACGCGCTGCGGGGCTCGGTGACGGCTTCGCCGACATGGTGGCCACCAATCCGCCCTGGCTCGCGCCAGGCCAAGCCCGCGTCTCCCCCAACCCCCGCCGCGCCGCCGCCCATGCCCACGAAGAGGGGGGCGGGGGGCTTGAGGCCTGGATGCGCGCCGTGGCCGCCCTGACCCGCCCCGGAGGCCGTATGGCCCTGATCCACAGGGCCGATCATCTGGGGGAGGTGTCAGGCGCCTGCCAGGGCCGTTTTGGCGCGCTGTCCGTTCTGCCGATCCACCCAAGGGCGAGCGAGGACGCGCACAGGATCATCGTGCGGGGAATCAAGGGTAGCCGCGCGCCGCTGCGGATCCTGCCGGGATTGATGCTGCATGAAGGCTCGCGGTTCACGCCGCTGGTGGAGGCGCTGCATCGGGGGGAGGCGGTTTTGGGGGAGGGGTGAGCGACCTCAATCCCCGCCGCCCTTGGCCGCGCCTTCCAGAATCTTCAGGTCCGCCTTCTCCACAGAGGCCGCCGCAAGGCGGGCGATCAGATCCTTGGGCGTGTCGTAGATCTCCTTGAAGATGTCCTGCATCTCCTGCCCTGACATGGGATTGACCTCCTGGTCGCTTTTTTCCGCTTCCAGCAAGAGGTCCTTGTCCTTCATCGCGTCATCGAAGGCCTTGCGCAGGATGACGATGCGGTCGGCGGCGACGCCCTCGGGCGCGAAGATGGGGCGGCCCAGTTCGAAGGCGGTGAACTGGATTTTCAGCAGGCGCTTGAGATCTTCCGTTTCGGCCAGATCGGTCACCAGAGGCACGTCCGGCATATCCTTGTGTTTGCGCAGGCCCATCTGGAAAAGGATGATGTAATCGCCGCTTTGGATCCATTCCCTGTAATTGGGCTTCAGGCTTGTCCACGAGACGGTGCCGCGTCCGTCGACCTCGCCACGCGCCAGCGCCAGATTCATTTCGCTGCCGCCGGGAAAACCGGCGATGACCATGAATTTCAAACCCATGAGGTTGCGCAGCACATAGGGCACGACGACGCTTTCGGTGCCCACCCCGGTGCCCGCGATGATCGTGTCGCGATTGCGCAGATCCTTCCAGCTCTTGATGCCCGTGCGCTTGTGCACGAGGGCGACGCTGGCGTCAGAATTCACGCTGCCGATCCAGTTGAGGGTGCGCGAATCGAATTTCGCCTTGGAATCCTGTCCCAGCAAAGGCTCGAAGGGCACGCCGCGCTGGGGGGCGCCCAGATGCAGCCCGTCCTTGGGCGCGACATTCGCCACATGGTTGGTCATGATCAGACCGCCCGCGCCGGGCATATTGCGAACCACCACCGTCGGATTGCCCGGAATATATTTCCCCAGATGGCGGCTGACGAGGCGCGCATTCAGGTCATAGCCGCCGCCTGGGGAAAGGCCCACGTAGATTGTCAGGGTCTTGCCCCGGAAGACATCGGTGGGCGCCTGCGCGGCGGCGGGCTGGACCAGACCGAGCGCGAGCGTCAGGGCGGCCAGGGGCGACAGGATCTTCAAGGGGCGTCTCCGACTTTTATCGTTGTCAGGAACATGTCCTTTGACGGAGCCGCAGAAAAGGGGGAAATCGCCTGTCCCCTGAAAAGTGATCACTCTTCAACCGCACCCCGGACCGAAAAAAACCGGCCCTGAAAGGGCCGGCAAGGGCGGGAGGAAACGGCTGGTCGGAGGTGAGATCCGCCAACCGCATCCTAGCCTTACGCCTGCGCCCCTGAACCGGGCCTGAGCGGGCCATTCATCTGGCGTTCATATTCGCAACCCGCCGCCAAGGCGCCGCCCTTGCCCGTTGACCGGCGCCGCCCACCCCAATAGGTTGCGCGCCACATCATCAGGGCTTTCCCATGTCGCCATCGCTTGATCCCGCCCGGTCCTTTCAGGGCCTGATTCTCACGCTCCAGCGCTTCTGGGCGGAGCAGGGCTGCGTGATTTTGCAGCCCTATGACATGGAGGTGGGGGCCGGCACCTTTCACCCCGCCACCACCCTGCGCTCGCTGGGAAGCAAGCCCTGGAAGGCCGCCTATGTGCAGCCCTCGCGCCGCCCAAAGGATGGGCGCTATGGGGAAAACCCCAACCGTTTGCAACATTATTACCAATTTCAGGTGATCCTGAAGCCCTCCCCGCCCGACCTGCAGGACCTCTATCTGCGCTCGCTGGCGGCGATTGGCGTGGACGCCGCCCTGCATGACATCCGCTTCGTCGAGGACGACTGGGAGAGCCCCACGCTGGGCGCCTGGGGCCTTGGCTGGGAATGCTGGTGCGATGGCATGGAAGTCAGCCAGTTCACCTATTTCCAGCAGGTGGCGGGCATCGAATGCGCCCCGGTCTCGGGCGAGCTGACCTATGGGCTGGAGCGCCTGGCCATGTATGTGCAGGGCGTGGAGAACGTCTACGACCTCAATTTCAACGGCCTCGACGGCGATGACCGCATCTCCTACGGGGACGTTTTCCTGCAGGCGGAGAAGGAATATTCTCGCCACAACTTCGAACACGCCGATACCGACGCCCTGTTCCGTCAGTTTCGTGAGGCGGAGGCCGAGTGCAGGGCCCTGCTGGAGAAGGGCGACAAGGGCGAGCGACACGAGATGGTCCTGCCCGCCTATGACCAGTGCATCAAAGCGTCGCACCGGTTCAACCTGCTGGACGCCCGGGGGGTGATTTCCGTCACGGAGCGACAGAGCTATATTCTGCGGGTGCGCGAACTGGCCAAGGCCTGCGGCGCGGCCTGGCTCAAGACGGAGGCGGGCGGCGCCGCCTGAAACGCACGAGATCACGGTTCGGGCTGGACAAAAACCGGCGCAGCCAGAACAATAGGCTCCACGCCGGCCAAATCAGCAGGCTCCCAGGAGGAAACATGTCCGACAGCAAGCTCACCCACCCCGTCGCCGCCCAGAAGGCTGCCTATGCGGTCGATGTCGAGGCCGGCAAGAACTACACCTGGTGCGCCTGCGGCCTGTCCAAGAAGCAGCCCTTCTGCGACGGCGCCCACAAGGCCGGCAGCACCATCACCCCCATCCGCTACACCGCGCCCAAGGACGGCAAGGCCTATTTCTGCGGTTGCAAGGAATCGGTGAACCGCCCCCTGTGCGACGGCACCCACGGCAAGATCTGATCAAATCAGCTCCGAGATTTCATGCGGCGGCCCCTTGCGGGCCGCCGTTTGCGTTCAATCCCCCCGCCGCGACGCCGCCGCCAGATAGAACGCCACCGTCCCCACCAGCGTCAGGCCGAACAGGATCCACACCACCTGATCATAGCTGCCGAACCAGTCGTGCACGACGGCGATCGTCAGGGCGCCAGTGGTGCGCGGCACGATGGAGACCGTGGCGAGCGCGCCGGAGATCGCCCCATAGCCGCGCGTGCCGAAAATCTCGGCCACGCTGGTCTGGCGGACGATCATCAGCACCCCCGCCGCCATGCCGAAGGTCACGGCATAGGCGACGAAACCAGGGAAATCCGAGGCCAGCGCCAGCAGCAGGGTGCCCGCCGCGAACATGGGGAACATGAACCGCCCCGTGACGATCCCTGAATTGCCCGGCACCAGAAAGAACATCATCAAGCGCCCGGCGACCGCCGCAGGGCCATTGATCATCATCAGGGCCACCGAGGTCTGCAGGCTCATTCCGCGCTCCTGCATGAGCGGCAGGATATGCATGGACAGGCCCATGGAGGTGAACCAGTGGATGCTGCAAGCCAGAGCCAGAAACCAGAAGGTGCGCGTGCGCAGGATGGCGCCCACGGGCGAGGGCTCGCGCGGGGCGCCCGCCTTGCCCCGCCCACCCGAACCGCCCCGTGTGCCCCGCAGGACGATGGCGTTGACGCAGACCGGCCCCAGCACTTGCACCCCCGCCTGCACCATCAGGGAATGACGCCAGCCCACGGCCGAAATCAGCAGGCTCACGAGGGGAATGGCGATGGTGCCCGCAAGCGCGGAGAAGAAGGACACATAGGCGAGCCCGCGCCGGTAATCGCGCACATTGGCCGTCACCACGGCGGCGGGCACATTGCCCAGGGAGAAGCCCTGGGCCACGCCCATACAGGCCCAGATGGCGTAAAGACCCCAGAGCGTCTGCACCTGCGACCAGCACAGCAGCAGCGCCGCCCCCATCGCCGCGCCCAGGGTCATGGTGAGATGGCCGCCCCGCCGATCCACCCATTGCCCCACGGGGATGGCGATGAGATCGGCCACCACGAGGCCGATGGTGAGGGAAATGTTCGACTCGGTCATCGACCAGCCGAACTCCATCTGCATCTGCTGCATATAGAGCGGGAAGCAATGATAGAGATTGCCCCAACCCATGATCTGGGTGGCCGTGAGGCCCCAGATCAGGGGCCCGTTCGGCGCAAAGGCGCGCGATGTCGGGCGGTCAAGCTGCGTCATGGGTCCTGTCGAGACGGGACCTCCCCACGCCGCTGCGCCTGCCCCGACCTGTTCCCGCCCTGTGATGGGATAGTCATAACCTGCGAAGGCGACGCCTGCCAGTGCGCTGAAGCCATGGACTCCCCCGCCCCCAGATGCTACCGCCCCGGCGACCCCCTGACAGGACATCCCCATGCGCCCTCTCAAGATCTGCCCCTCCATCCTCTCCGCCGATTTCTCCCGCCTGGGCGAGGAGGTGCGCGATGTGATGGCTGCGGGCGCCGATGTGGTGCATGTGGACATCATGGACGGGCATTTCGTGCCCAATATTTCTTTTGGGCCCATGGTCATGCAGTCGATCCGCCACGTCACCGAGGCGCCCTTCGACGTGCATCTGATGATCTCCCCGGTGGATCTCTATCTGGAGGCATTCGCCAAGGCTGGCGCCGACATCATCACCGTTCATGCTGAGGCGGGGCCGCATCTGCATCGCTCGCTTCAGGCGGTGCGGGCGCTGGGCAAGAAGGCGGGCGTGGTCATCAATCCCGGCACCCCCGAGAGCGTGCTGGAGCCGGTGCTCGACATGGTGGACCTGGTGCTGCTCATGTCCGTCAACCCCGGCTTTGGCGGCCAGAGCTTCATTCCCTCTGCGCTCACGAAAATCCGAAACGTCGCCAACATGATCCGCGGCCGCGCCATTGACCTCGAAGTCGATGGCGGCGTCACCGCCGATAATGCGGGCGAGGTGGTCGCCGCCGGCGCCAACTGGCTCGTCGCGGGCTCGGCCGTGTTCAAGGGTGGCAAGGGAGCCTATGCGACGAATATCGCCGCCATCCGCGCGGCAGGCCTTGCGGCGCGCGGGGAGATTGTTTGAGGGCGGCCAAGCTGAACGGAATATGAACTGCCCGTTCAGGCTCGCCTCAGCCAGGCTCCGCTAGAACAGATCCATCCTGAAGGGAGGATCTGAAATGACCAGCACACTGAAATCCGGCCTCACCGCAGCCCTCGCCTTTGGCGCCCTGACTTTGGGCGCCCCCGCAGCCTACGCCATGCCCCTGGGCTTTGCGCCCACCATGCAGGGCGCGCAGATCGACACAGTGCGCTGGGTCTGCGGTCCCTACCGCTGCCACTGGCGGCCGGATTATCGGCGCCACCACCGCCATTGGCGGCATTGGTGACAGGTAAGAGAAGCGCCGCCCAGCTTCCAGCGGCGACGCTTTTTCGCACCCGGCCCTTCCCGCGCTGGCGCCAAGCGCCTATCATCCCGCCAACGCAACGCGAGGGGATGAAACGAAAATGGACGCTCTCACACGGGTCAAGCGCGATGTGGTCATCGCCAACCGCATTCTGGCCCAGAACGATGTGCTCGACGCCTATGGCCATGTGAGCATCCGCCATCCCAACGACCCCAACAAATATCTCCTGGCCCGCTCCCTCAGCCCCGCCATCGTCGAGGAAGACGACATCATCGAGTTCCATCTCGATGGTACGCCCGTAAATCCGGACGAGAAGCGCCCGCTCTACCTTGAGCGCTATATCCACGGCGCCGCCTATGAGGCCCGCCCCGATGTGATGGCGGTATTGCATTCCCATGCGGAGGACGTGCTGCCCTTCTCCATCTCGAAGAAGGTGCGGCTGCGGCCAGTGATCCACAATGTCGGCGACATGGGCGCGGAGGTTCCGGTCTGGGACATCGCCGACAAGTTCGGCGACGAGACCACCCTTCTGGTCACCAACATGGCGCAGGGGCGCGATCTCGCAACCTGCCTCGACTGCAACCGGCTGGCGCTCATGCGCGGCCATGGCTTCGTCTGCGTGGGCCGCTCGATCAATGATCTCGTGCGCCTCTCGGTCTTCATCCCCCGCAACGCACGGGTGATGATGAACGCCATGCGCATGGGCGAATTCATTTCGCTCTCGCGCGGCGAAGTGGAGGCGAGGCTCAAGCTCGACACCGAATCCCCGGCCCTGAAGCGCGGCTGGGAATTCTGGGCGCGCGAGGCGGGCGTTGGGCATCTGCTGGAGGACTGAAGGTCGCGCGGGGTTTGCCCCCCGCGCCGCCCATGCTATGGGCAGCCCACACAACCCGCGAGTTCGCCCATGATCCCCCGCTATTCCCGTCCGCAGATGGTCGCCATCTGGGAGCCTCAGGCCCGTTTCCGCATCTGGTTCGAAATCGAGGCCCATGC
>CANGTC010000179.1 GCA_947456505.1 Beijerinckiaceae bacterium | reverse complement strand
TGATCCTGGTGGGCGATGGCGACATCGGGGGCCTCGTGGGCATCCATGCGCTGGAGGAGGCCAAGCTCCCCAACCCCATCGTCTCCATCGACGGCATCGTGCTGAAGGAATTCGACTTCATCGACATCGGCGCCCTGCTGGAAACCTCGGGCGCCGTGCCGGTGGTGATCAAATCGCTGGTGTTTCCCACAAGTTCGGCCCTCGGCAAGGTGGAGACGGCGGGCAAGGGCTGAGCCATGCTGTACCCCACCATCACGCCGCGTGAGACCGGCTTTCTGGACGTCGGCGCCGGTCATTCCATCTATTGGGAGACCTGCGGCGCCCCCCAGGGCAAACCCGCGCTCTTCCTGCACGGTGGGCCGGGGGGCGGCTGTTTTTCGGACCATCGGCGGCTGTTCGATCCCGCGCGCTACAACATCGTGCTCTTCGATCAGCGGGGCTGCGGGCGCTCGCGCTTCGTAACGCGCTGCGAGGCCAACACGACGCAGGATCTGGTGGACGACATCGAGCGCCTGCGGGTGCTGCTGGGCGTCGAGCAATGGGCGCTGGTGCTCGGCGGCTCCTGGGGCGCGGCGCTGGGGCTGCGCTATGCGCAATTGCATCGTGCGCGGGTTGGCGCGCTGGTGCTGCGCGGCGTATTCAGCGCCCGCAAGAGCGAAGTGGACTGGCTTTACCAGTTCGGGGCGTCCCAGATGTTTCCCGAGGGCTGGCGGCGCTTCCAGGCGCCGGTGGCGCCCGAGCGGCGCGGCGATATGCTGCGCGCCTATCACGAGCTGATCTGGGGCGCCGATGAGGGCCAGCGCATCGCCGCCGCCCGCGCCTGGTGCGCCTGGGAGGCCTCCTTGTTGACCATGACGCCGCGCCGCTCGACCTATGCGGCCAGCGACACCCATGTGCTGGCCCTGGCGGAGATCGAGACCCATTATTTCGTCAACGACTGCTTCATGCCCGATGGCGAGTTGCTGCGGAGCGCGTCTGTGCTGGAGGGTCTGCCCGGCGTGATCGTGCAGGGCCGCTACGACATGGTGACGCCAGCCACCACCGCCTTCGAACTGCATCAGGCCTGGGCGGGCTCGCGGCTGGAGATCGTGGACGACGCCGGCCACGCCACCATGGAGCCCGGCACCATGCGCAAGCTGATCGAGGCGACGGACGGGTTTGGGGGGTGAGGTCCCTCAGGCGACCTTCGGCGCGAAGGGCTTGATGGACAGATCGGCCAATCGCAGCCGCGCCTGCGCCAGATCATAGGCGGTCTGAAGGGTCAGCCAGCTTTCCGCCGTCCCCCCCAGCGCCTTCTCCAGCCGCAGGGCCATATCCGACGAAATCGCGCTCTTGCCCTTGAGCACATTGTAGAGCTGTTGCCGCGTGACCCCCAGCCCTAAGGCGGCGCCCGCGACGGAGAGGCCGAGGGCCTCCAGATCATCGCGCAGGCCAAGGCCGGGATGGGGCGGGTTCTTCATGGGCATGGGGTGGAGCCTTAAATATGGACCACTCTGTAATGCGTAAATTCACAATTGACAACATCAAAGCCGAAGCATGAGCTTTACTTCCCCACCAACTGATCCCTGTCCCGCAACTGCGGAAAGATCAAAGTCCACAGGGCCGCGAAGCCCACGGTGGCGGCGCCGCCCACGATGATGGCGGGCACGGTTCCCCACCACCAGGCGGTGACGCCGGATTCGAATTCGCCCAGATCCGACGAACCGCTGACGAAGATGCCGTTCACCGCCGCCACGCGCCCGCGCATCTCGTCGGGGGTCTCCGCCTGCACCATGGTGTGGCGGATGACGACGCTGATCTGATCGGCGGCGCCGCTCATGGCGAGCATCAGCATGGAGACAATCAGCGTGCCCGACAGGCCAAAGCCCACGATGGAGAGGCCATAGACCGCGACCGCGATCAGCATGGTCTTGCCCGCACGGCCGCGGATCGGAGAATGGGCGAGGTAAGCGCCCATGGAGATGGCGCCCAGCGCCGGGGCCGAGCGCAGCAGTCCAAGGCCCCAGGGGCCCACCTGAAGGATGTCCTGCGCCACGATGGGCAGCAGCGCGGTCGCCCCGCCAAAGAGCACGGCGACCAGATCGAGCGAAATAGCGCCGAGGATGACCTGCTTGGAGCGGATGAAGCGAAAGCCAGCGCTCAACGTCTCCCAGGTGATGGGCCCGCGCCCGCCCTGGGGACGCGTGGAGACCGAGAGCAGGGTCACGCACAGGCTCGCGGCCGCGAAGAAGAGACAGGAGACCAGAAAGGGCGCCACGGGCCCAAGCACATAGAGCAACCCGCCGAGGGCAGGACCAATGATGCGCGAGGTGGACCAGGCGGAGGAATACCAGGTGACCGCATTGGTGAAATGCTCTTTGGGCACCACATTGGCGGTGAGCGCCTGCGAAGCCGGATTGGCGAAGGCGCGCGAAGAACCAACCACGAGGAGGCAGGCGTAGATCAGCCGTACATCCGTGGCGCCCGACATCACCAGCATCAGCAGACCGAAGGATCCCAGCGCGCAACAGGCGAAGCAGACGGCGACGATGCGGCGACGATTGTGGGTGTCGGCGAAATGGCCTGCAAAGAGCGCCAACAGGGCTGCAGGCAGAAAGGATGCGAGGCCGGAAATGCCCAGAGCGAGCGCGCTGCTCGTCACCGCATAGACATACCAGCCCACAGCCACGGTCTGCATGGAAAGCGCGGTTCCGAACAGCAGCCGGGCGGAGCAATGAAAGCGAAAATCACGGCTCCTGAAAGCCGCATATCCTGCATGCCCCTTACCGCCCGCCCCGTCAGCCACCGTCAAATCTCCAAAGCAAAAGGGGCGGATGATCCGCCCCTTCGCATATCCGCCCGAAGTCTAGCCGATCAGCGTGAAGATTTCCACGGCACGATCAGACGCTCGAGCTCGTTGAGGATCAGGGTGAAGACGAGACCCAGCACCGCGATGCTGATGAGGCCCACATACATGGTCTCAACCGACAGGATTTCCCATGCGTTCCAGATCATGTAGCCAAGACCGCTCTTGGCGCCCACCATCTCGGCGATGGCGATGAGCACGAGGCCGAGGCCCACGCCCAGCTTCACGCCGGTCATGATGAGCGGCAGGGCGCCTGGCAGAGCCACGGTGCGGAACACCTGCCAGCGACCGGCGCCGAAGTTGCGGCCCACATCGAAGTAGATCTTGTTGATCTCCAGCACGCCGGCCATGGCGTTGATGAGGATCGGGTAGAACACGCCCGTCGCCACCATCACGATCTTGGAGGCCTCGCCGAGGCCGAAGATCAACAGAATGAGCGGCAGGATCGCGCTCTTGGGGATCGGATAGGTCGCCATGATCACCGGTTCGACGATCACGCGCAGGGTGCGGTACATGCCCATGGCGATGCCGAGCACCAGCGCGGGAATGCCGCCGAACATGATGCCCCAGAAAAGGCGCTGCAAGCTCGCCCAGACATGCTTCTCCAGCTGGCCGTTCTGGATCATGTTGTACATGACCTGGAAGACCTTGGAGGGCGCGGGGAAGAAGCGCACGTCGATCAGGCCTGCGCGGGCGCAGATTTCCCAGATCAGCAGCAGGAACACGGGCGACACGATGTTCATGGCGCGCTCGACGGATTCGCGGCTCCACTTGCGACGCGGCGTCGCAAAGCTGCGAGTTTTCAGATTGGCGTCCTGGGCGGCGTTGGTCATGATGCCCTCCCTTCATCCTGTGCGCGGGCGCGCTGCACTTCTTCGCGCAAATGGCCCCAGATATTGTAAACGAGTTCGCCATATTCCGGCCGCGCGCGCAACTCCAGAACGCGGCGCGGACGCTCGAAGGGCACATCGACCATGACCTTGCTGCGGCCCGGATGGGCGGTCATGATCATGATGCGGTCGCCGAGCGTCACGGCTTCATCGACCGAATGGGTGATGAACATCACGGTCTTGCGGGTCTCTTCCCAGATGCGAAGCAGCTCTTCCTGCAGCAGCACCTTGTTCTGCTCGTCGAGGGCGGAGAAGGGCTCGTCCATCAGCAGGATGTCAGGATCATTGGCGAAGGCGCGGGCGATGGAGACGCGCTGGCGCATGCCGCCGGAAAGCTGATGAGGATAGTAGTCATGGAAGCGCGAAAGGCCGGTGCGGGACAGATAGTGGCCCACCACATTCTTGACCTCGCTCTTGGCCACGCCGCGCATGTTCAGCCCATAGGCGGCGTTCTCCCAGACGGTCATCCAGGGAAACAGGGAGTCGCCCTGAAACACCATCGAGTTGCCCGGCCGGTTGGCGGCTGGCGAAGCGATGTCCAGGGCGCCCGAGGAATGCTCCTCCAGTCCGGCCAGGATGCGCAGCAAGGTGGTCTTGCCGCAGCCCGAAGGGCCGACGATCATGAAGAAGCAGCCAACGGGAATATCGAGATTGATGTCGTCCAGCGCGACGAAGGGACCAGTCTTGGTCTGAAACACCTTCGACATTTCACGAATGCGGATCTTGATGTCCGTACTCGCTGCAGCCGCGCCGTCCGGGGCCATGGTCGTGGTCATGAAGTGCTACCTTGCTGCGCCGGGCGAGCGGCCCGCGCGAATGAAACGCAAATCGACTTCTGAATCAGCCAGGGAGACCCCCGCAAATTCCGCACGACCACAGCATGGCGCCCGTACGGGCGAAGAGAAAGACAGTTTCCCGGAAGATCCCATGCGAAATCGTCCATCATCCGCGAAACATGCTTCTTTCCAGAACCGAGCCAGGTTGGCGGCGCGCGTTTCTCCCCACCATCGCCAAAGCCGCTCGAAACAGGTTACGCATTCTCGAGCTCAGCAAAGGCGATGCGGCCTTTTCTTGCGAAAATTCAGCTACAAACACCCTTCCCTTGGGCGTCGGAGGCTGGCTTCGCAGGGGCAGACAGGTAGCGAGAAAGGCTGCGGGCGTCAACGAATTTCTGGCCCCCGAAAGCCCTTGTCAGCCCCGCTGGCGACGGGTTCCCGACATCATCGCAAGCCTATCAAACCTTTGTGATGGCTTCAGGTCTGAGGCTCAAATTCCACGGGGTCGAAATCCCGGTGGGACGAGCAGAACTCACAGGTGACCCCGATGCGGCCGTCATCGCCGATCATGTCCTTCCGCTCCTGAGGGGTGAACTGGCGAAGCATGTCGCGAATGCGCTGGTCAGAGCAGCGGCAGGCCTCGCGCACCGGCTGCGGATCGAAGACCGTCACGCCCCGTTCATGGAACAGGCGATACAAAAGCCGCTCGCTGGACAGGAGGGGATCCACGAGTTCGTGATCCTCGACCGTAGCAGCCAAAGCGCGCGCCTCGGCCCAGGCCTCATCTTCCGGCGTTTCATGGATCTCGACGCCCTCGGGCGCATCCCCGGGGGGAAGGTCGGGCGGGCGGCGGCCTTCGGAGGCATCGGGCAGAAACTGCACCATCAGACCCCCGGCCCGCCAGCTGGACCCGGTCCCCGTCAGGCTTTCCGCCACCGCCAGCCGCACCAGCGTGGGGATCTGCTCGGATTGGCGGAAATATTCGTGGGCCGCCTCTTCAAGGCCCTGCCCGGCGAGGGCCACGAGGCCCTGGTAGCGCGACAATTCCTTGCCCTGCTCGATGGTGAAAGCGAGGTGGCCGCTGCCAAGAAGGGCCGCCGGAGTGGCGCCGCCCTTCGCCTGCGCCTCGGCCAGAAGCTGCGCGTCGAAGCGGGCGAAGGCGCGCATGCGGTCGGGCGTATCGAAATCGACCACCAGCATGTCCACCGCGCCATTGCTGCGGGTCTGCAGCTGGAAGCGGCCTTCCATCTTGAGGGCGGAGCCCAGCAGAACCGTCAGAGCCGCAGCCTCGCCCAGCAGCCGCGCGACCGGCGCGGGATAGCCATGGCGGGCCAGAATGGCGTCCACAGAGGGGCCGAGGCGCACCACCCGGCCGCGCACATCCAACGGCTCGACCGCGAAGGGGATCGACACATCGTCCAGACCCAAATCCGAGACCGGACGCGAAGCGGACATCATCATGCGGGCAAGGCCCCCAGACACCAGGCGATCACGCCTTTTTGCGCGTGCAGCCGGTTTTCGGCCTCGTCAAAGACGACGGACTGCGGACCGTCCATGACCTCGTCCGTCACCTCCTCGCCGCGATGAGCGGGCAGGCAATGCATAAAGACAGCGTCCTTGGCCGCCGCGCCCATGAGGCGGGCGTTGACCTGGAAGGGAGAAAGCAGGTTGTGACGCCGACGCGCCTCGTCCTCATCGCCCATGGAGACCCAGCAATCCGAAATGATGGCGTCGACCCCGTCAACGGCGGCGAAGGGATCATTGGTCAGATCGACCCGGGCGCCATTGCTCCGCGCCCACTCGACGAGGGAGACGGGAGGGGCCAGTTCAGCGGGCGTGGCGATGCGGATGGCGAATTCGAAGCGCTGCGCCGCATGAACCCAGCTCGCCAGCACATTGTTGGCGTCGCCGGTCCAGGCCACCGTGCGGCCCTTGATGGGGCCGCGATGTTCCTCAAAGGTCATGACATCAGCCATGACCTGGCAGGGATGGGTGCGTTTGGTCAGCCCATTGATGACGGGGACGCTGGCGTGGGCCGCCAGTTCGGTCAGGTCGTCATGATCGAGAATGCGGATCATGATGCCGTCCACATAACGCGAGAGCACCCGCGCCGTGTCGGCGATGGTCTCGCCGCGCCCCAACTGCATCTCGGCGCCGGTGAGCATGATGGTCTCGCCGCCCAGTTCCCGCATGCCCACGTCAAAGGAGACGCGGGTGCGGGTGGAGGGCTTGTCGAAGATCAGCGCCAGCACCTTGCCCTCAAGCGGGCGATGCTCGGCGCGCTGTCCCTTGCGGCGGCGCGCCTTGATCGCGGCGGCGGCGTCGAGAATGCGCCGCAGTTCCGGGGCCGGGATCTCCGAAAGATCGAGGAAGTGCTTCACCGGACTCTTCATGATGGCGATCCATTCCTCTTGGCGGCGAGATCCGCCTCCAGATGCTGGCAAGCCCTTTCGAGCCTGGCGATGGCCTCCGCGAACTCCGCCTCACCCGCAATCAGGGGCGGCAGCAGGCGCACCACATTGTCGCCCGCCGGGATGACCAGCATATGCTGCGCGCGCGTGGCGACAGCGAAATCGGTGTTGGGAACATGGGTGCGAATGCCCAGCATCATGCCCTCGCCGCGAATTTCCGCGATGATCAGGGGATGGGCGTCCTGCAGCGCGGCGAGGCGCTGTTTCAGCGCAAGGCCCTTGCTGGCGACCTCGTCAAGAAAGCCCGGCGCCAGCACCACATCCAGCACCGCATTGCCGCAGGCCATGGCCAGCGGATTGCCGCCATAGGTGGAGCCATGGGTGCCCACAATCATGCCGCGCCCGGACTCCCGGGTCGCCATGAAGGCGCCCAACGGAAAGCCGCCGCCAATACCCTTGGCGGTGGCGAGAATGTCGGGAGTCACGCCCACCAGTTCATGGGCGAAGAGCTTGCCCGTGCGGCCCATGCCGCTCTGCACTTCGTCCACCACCAGCATCAGGCCATGCTCGTCGCAGAGCGCCCGCAGGCCACGCATGAAAGAAGAGGGGGGAACGCGAATGCCGCCCTCGCCCTGAATCGGCTCCACCAGCACGCCGGCGGTCTCGGGGGTGATCGCCGCCTTCACCGCGTCGAGGTCGCCAAAGGGCACGGGATCGAAGCCCTCGACCTTGGGGCCGAAGCCCTCGATATATTTGGGATTGCCGCCCGCCGCGATGGTCGCCAGCGTGCGCCCGTGGAAAGCGCCCTCGAAGGTGATCAGCCGGAACTTCTCGGGATGGCCACCCGCCGCATGATATTTGCGCGCGGTCTTGATG
>CANGTC010000178.1 GCA_947456505.1 Beijerinckiaceae bacterium | reverse complement strand
GGTCGGCGGCGGCTCGCCGGGCTTGCGGCCCGTGAGATAGCGCGAATAGTTCTCGATGCCCGCGCAGGAGCCGGTGGACTCCAGCATCTCGATGTCGAAGATGGTGCGCTGCTCGAGCCGCTGGGCTTCCAGCAGGCGGCCCGAATTGTTGAGCTCCGTGAGCCGCTGCTTCAGCTCGCTCTTGATGGAGCTCACCGCCTGCAACAGGGTGGGGCGCGGCGTGACATAGTGGGAATTCGCATAGACCTTCACGAATTCCAGATCCTGCACCTTGCGGCCCGTCAGCGGATCGAATTCCGCGATGGTCTCGATCTCGTCGCCGAAGAAGCTGATGCGCCAGGCGCGGTCTTCATAGTGGGCGGGGAAGAGTTCGATCGTGTCGCCGCGCACGCGAAACACGCCGCGCGAAAAATCGCCGCCGCTGCGCTTGTATTGCAGGGCCACGAGATCGGCGAGCAGTTGGCGCTGGTTGATCTTCTCGCCCACCTTCAGCGAGAAGGTCATGGCCGTATAGGTCTCGACCGAACCGATGCCGTAGATGCAGGACACGGAGGCCACGATGATGACGTCGTCGCGCTCCAGCAGGGCGCGGGTGGCCGCATGGCGCATGCGGTCGATCTGCTCGTTGATGGAGCTTTCCTTCTCGATATAGGTGTCGGTGCGCGGCACATAGGCCTCGGGCTGGTAGTAATCGTAGTAGGAGACGAAATATTCGACGGCGTTGTCGGGGAAGAAGGATTTGAATTCGCCATAGAGCTGCGCCGCGAGCGTCTTGTTGGGCGCGAGAATCAGGGCGGGGCGATTGGTGCGGGCGATCACCTGCGCCATGGTGAAGGTCTTGCCCGAGCCGGTCACGCCCAGCAGCACCTGATCGCGCTCATGGTCGGCGATGGCGGTGACCAGTTCCTCGATGGCGCGGGGCTGGTCGCCCTTGGGCTCATATTCGCTGACGATCTTGAAGGCGATGCCGCCTTCGGACTTGTCGGGCCGGTGCGGGCGATGGGGCGCCCATGGCTTGCTGTCGCGCAGATTGGGGTCGCCCTGCTCCAGCAGGGCCTTCAGGCTGTCGAGGGTGGCTGTGGCGCCGGTGACGGCCTCGCCACGCGGGCGCACCCGGCGCACTTCGTCCGTGGGCAGGGCATAGTCCGGCCCGCCGTTACGACGGCTCAGGGAGCGCGCGAGGGCCTCGGCGGCCTCCGCAGCCTCGCCGGAGTCGAATCCCGCCTGGGGCGCTTCCTCAAGACCGGGCCGCCGCTCGTTCAGGGCGGGGTTGAGCAGGGCGGCCAGATGCTCGCCAAGGGGATGCACATCGGGCCTTGAGGCGCGCGAGCGCGGGGTGCGGGTGGGGGATTTCGTGGGTTTCGCCATGGGGGGAATATGGGCCGAGTCCTCGCACTTTGAAAGTTGCAAAGCGCCGCGCCTCAGTTCCCCGCCACATTCCGCGCGTGCTGGGCATGGACCATCTGGGGCGCCTGCACGGTGAGGCGGGCCTGGCTCTGGTCCACAGGCACGGGCCGCAGGCCAAAGGCGACGCCCGCCGAAGCAATCGCCAGCATTCCGATAAGGCCCAGAGACAGATGCAACTGACGCCGCGCCGCCTGCGGTCCGATGACCCGGATGAGGCCGCTGGCCGTGGTCCGGCCCTGGAAATGCGTCATGGGGAAACCCTTGATCCGCCTTGTGCTTGACCCGGAGTTAACGGGTTAGGCGGGCAAAGGTTTCAGCTTCGCTGTGGGTTTGGCGCTTTCCCCTGCGTTTTCCCTGTTCTTTGGCGTTGCTCTCTTGGCCCGCCCCGCCTATGTTCGCGCCGCAAAATCAGCCTTACCGGAGCCATCACCATGTCGTTCCTCGCCGGAGCCGTAACCCGCGTCAAGCCGTCCGCCACCATGGTGGCGACCCAGCGTGCGCGCGATCTGAAAAACAGCGGGCGCGACATTATCTCGCTCTCGGTCGGCGAGCCCGACTTCGATACGCCCGACCACATCAAGGAGGCGGCTATCGCCGCCATCCGTCGCGGCGAGACCAAATATCCGCCCGTTCTGGGCATCGTGCCCCTGCGCGAGGCCATTGCGGCCAAGTTCAAGCGCGAGAACAATCTGGACTACAAGCCCAGCCAGACCATTGTCGGCACCGGCGGCAAGCAGATCCTGTTCAACACCTTCCTGGCCACCTGCGACGCGGGCGACGAGGTCATCATTCCCGCGCCCTACTGGGTCAGTTATCCCGACATGGTGATCATCGCCAATGGCAAGCCGGTCATCGTGCCGACCAAGCTGGAGAAGGGCTTCAAGCTCGAGCCGGAAGATCTGCAGCGCGCCATCACGCCGCGCACCAAGTGGCTGCTGCTGAATTCCCCGTCGAACCCCACCGGCGCCGCCTATACCCGCGACGAGCTGAAGGCTCTCACCGATGTGCTCATGCGTCCGCAGAACAAGCATGTCTGGGTGCTGACCGACGACATCTACGAGCACCTGACCTATGGGGACTTCAAGTTCACCACGGTCTGCGAGGTAGAGCCCAATCTGATGGACCGGACCTTGACGCTGAACGGCATGTCCAAGAGCTACGCCATGACCGGCTGGCGCATCGGCTATGCGGCGGGCCCCGACTCCCTCATCAAGGCCCTCGACCTGCTCCATGGCCAGCAGACCTCCGGCGCCTGCACCATCGCCCAGTGGGCCTCCGTGCAGGCCCTCAATGGTCCGCAGGACCATCTGCCGCTCTTCCGCGACGCTTTCGAGAAGCGCCGGGATCTTGTGGTCTCCATGCTGAACCAGGCGAAGTACATCAACTGCCCGGTGCCCGAGGGCGCCTTCTATGTCTATCCCGACTGCTCGCAGGCGCTCGGCAAGAAGACGCAGGATGGCAAGCTCATCGCCACCGATGAAGACTTCATCTCGAACCTGCTGGATCAGGAAGGCGTGGCCGTGGTGCATGGCACCGCCTTCGGTCAGGGCCCCAACTTCCGCATCTCCTATGCGGCCAAGACGGAGCTTCTCGAAGACGCCTGCCGCCGCATCCAGAAGTTCACGGCGAGCCTCGTCTAGGCGCCAATAAGGTGAGGGGCGAGGGGTGTGGGGCGCGCGATCTTTGAAGCGAGCGCCTGTCGCACCCGCGCCCCCACCCCGTCACGCCATGACGGTCAGTGACGATCCCTCGATCTCGAACACCTTTACGCCGTTCTGATTGACGCCCGTCGCCCGATTGCGCGCGATCCCTAGGCCCGACCTTGTGGGATGGGGCTCTTTGGCGATCACCGTGGTGTCATAGGTGATGGTGTCGCCCGCCTGCACCGGACGCAGCCAGCGCAGGTTGCGGAAGCCAGGCGAGGGGCCGCCCGGGTTCAAAGCGAAGGGCAGCGAGGCGCGGTCTGCGCGCACCTTGTCGCGTGTCTCGATCAGCAGCCGCATATAGGTCGAGGCGGTCTGCCAGCCTGAGGCGGAGAGCCTGCCGAAATGGCTCTTCGCGGCGCCTTCATCCGACAAATGGAAGGGCTGCGGATCATATTTCGAGGCGAAGGCGATGATGTCCTCGCTGGTGAAGAGCCGCGACCCCAAAGCCACGCGCGCGCCGATCGCCACATCCTCATGGCGATGGGCGAAGCGGGTCAGGTTCACCATGGGATCGTCGCAGACCGGCAATTCAACAGGCGTAGCGCGCGGCGGCCTAGCCACGGGCGTGGTTTCCGGGGGCGGGGGCGTCTGATCGCGTCGGGCGAAGAGGCCGGTATAGCGCTGGGTCATCAGCAAAAGGCCTGTCTGGTCGTGCGCATCGATCTCGACGCCGACCAGGCCCATCTCCGGGCGGGATTGTGACACGCGCGCGGAGGTGATGCGCCATTCCACATTCAGCACCATGCCCGGGCGCACCGGCTGCAACCAGCGGGTCTCGTCGATGCCCGGCGCGCCGAGGCCCTCCGCATGGTTGAGCACGCCCTCGCAATAGAGGCGCATGACCATGGAGCAGGTGAGCATGCCCGGCGCCGTCAACCCCTTCATGCGCGTGGCCTTCGCCGCCTCCGCATCCAGATGCATGGGCTGGGGATCAAACACCCTGGCGAAGGCGATGATTTCGGATTCCGTGACCTCGTAGCCGCCAAAGCGCAGCACGGTTCCCGCAGGAAAATCCTCGAAGGTCTTCTTGCTCATGAGGCGCTCGCAGCGGTGGCGTCAAAGGCGGGGCAGGCGGCGCGGAAGGCGCTCAGCCAGTTGATGAGGGAGGGCGTAGTGGCGCGCCAGTCCACCTGTTTGCGCCAGTCGAGATAGCCCAGCATGCAGGCGGTGGCGATGGTTCCCACATTCACCAGATTGGGCTCGGGCGGCGCGAGGGCGAGTTGCGCGAGGCCGCGCTCGATCTTGCCGCGCTGATAGGCGAGCCAGGGCTCGTGATGCAGTTCCGCAGGCCGGTAGCGGCCTTCATAGACCACCAGCACGGCGGCATCCATGACGCCATCGGCGAGGGCTTGCGCGGTCAGAACGTTGATCCGGGCATCCCAATCGTGAGGGATGATGCGCCCGCCGCCAGCCAGATGATCGAAATGTTCCAGGATCACGCGGCTGTCGAAGACGTGGCTGCCATCGGCGAGGGTCAGTACGGGCATTTTGCCGAGGGGATTCTCCGCCCGCAGGGCGCTGTTCGCCTCCATGGCGTCGGCGGGCACGATCTGGATCTGGTCCATCAGCCCCAGATGCAGGGCCGCCATGCGCGGCTTGCGGCCGAAGGGGGATGTGTCGGTCGTACGCAGGATCATCATGCCGCCTCTCCACTTTTCTCCGCCGCCCTCTCGCGCAACATGCGCGCCACGATGAAGGGCAGGGTCAGATTGATGAGAAAATACCGCGCCAGATGATGCGCGCTCACGAAGATGGGATCAACGCCCAAAGAGAGCGCCAGCACCATCATGGCGTCCTGTCCGCCCGGCGCATAGGCCATGAGGGACGTGCCAAAGGAGACGCCGAAGAAGGTCGAGACGACCATGGCGAAGACCACCGAGACCCCCATGGCGGCGCCCACCGAAGCGGTGGTGCCGATGCAGATCTTGCCGAAGAGGCGCCAGTCGAAGCCAATGAACCGTGTGCCGACCCAGGAGCCCAGCAGGATCTGCCCGCCATCAAGCACCCAGCCGGGCACCCGGCCCTCGCCATACCCAAGATAATGGATCACGCCGGAGGCGACGAGGGAGCCAAAGAGCATGCCCCCGCCCATGCCCAGCCAGGTGAACAGGGCGCCCACGGCGATGCCGACTGCAAGCGTCGGCATGAGCACATGCAGCGTATCCGCATGGGCGTGGGAAATGACGCCGAGATGCCCGCCCGATTCCCAGACCACGATGAAGGGCAGCACCGTCACCAGGAAAATCACCCGCGACATCTGCACCACCGCCACCTTTGCGGCGTCGGCGCCCAGGCTCATGGAGACCGAGACGATGTAGGACATGGAGCCCGGCACGGATGAGAGCAGCGCCATGGCGGGCGGCCAGCCCATGAGCCATGACCAGACCAGCGTCGATGCGAGGGTCATGCAGACCACGCAGAGCGCCATGAGCGCCATGGTGCCGGGATAGGCGGCCATGTTGGAGAAGGTCTCCGGCCCCACCACAGAGCCAATCGCCATGCCCATGGTGGAGAGCGCCAGCACCCGCAGGGGCCCGCCGAGCTGGGTGGGCTTCGCGAAGGTGGTCGTCAGGGCGACTGCCACCACCGAGCCCGACATGGAGCCCCCGGGGATGTGGAAGAACACGAAGAGCAGACCGCCGAAAGCGCCGACGGCGAGCGTCAAACATTCGCCCGGCAGGGTCTTCAGCGAGAGCCACTTGAGTATCTTGTCCTTGGCGCCCGCCACATGCGTCTCCAGAAATACGACTTATCAGATCGTTGGCGCTGCAAACCCTCCCCCTCGTGGGGAAGGTTGGCCGCGCCAGCGGACGGGGTGGGGCGCGCGCAATGCTGATCGAGAGCGCGGTTGCAAAGGGCGTTAACTCCCAATCGCGCGCACCCCCCAACCGGCGCCCCTCCCCGCAGGGGGAGGGGAACGGCTGGCGTTCCGCCTCAATAAGCGCGGTTACTCGCACGCTTTGGCGCGAAGCAAATACCCGTTCGCGCGCAATACACAAGCCCGGTCAGCTCCGATCATTGAAATGATCGTAGACCAGTTTCGCCGTCGCGGCGTTGATGCCCGGGACCTTTTCCAGATCGCCAAGGCCCGCCCGCGAAATGGCCTTGGCGGTGCCGAAGGCGTTGAGCAGCGCCCGTTTGCGGGTGGGGCCGATGCCTGCGATGTCGTCGAGGGGGCTCTTGGTGAAATCCTTCTTGCGCCGCGCCCGATGAGTGCCGATGGCGAAGCGATGGGCCTCGTCGCGCAGGCGCTGGACGAAATAAAGCGCAGGATCGCGCGGCGGCAGGCGGAAGGGCTCGCGGCCCTCCACGAAGAAGGTCTCGCGGCCCGCGTCCCGATCAACACCCTTGGCGATGGAGATCAGCGATACGCCCTCGACCCCCAGTTCGGTGAAGATCTGCCGCGCCGCCTCATATTGCCCGCGCCCGCCGTCGATCACCACCAGATCAGGCCGGGAGGGGAAGGAATCGGCGTCCACGGGCGGCGCGCCCTCGGCCTGCTCCTGCCCCTGCTCTTCCTTCAGCAGGCGCGAGAAGCGGCGGCGCAGAACCTCGCGCATCATGCCGAAATCATCGCCCGGCGTGATGTCTTCGGATTTGATGTTGAAGGTGCGGTAGTGGCTTTTCATGAAGCCCTGCGGCCCCGCAACGATCATGCCGCCGACCGCATTGGTCCCCATGATGTGGGAGTTGTCATAGACCTCCACGCGGCGGATGGTGCGCGGCACGCCCAAGGCCTCGCCCAGCGCAATGAGCAGCTTCTCCTGGCTCGCGGCGTCCGCCAGCTTGCGCGCCAGAGCCTCGCGGCCGTTCTGGGCGGCGTGGTCCACCAACTCCTTCTTCTCGCCGCGCTGGGGCACGGAGATCTCGACCTTGTGGCCCGCGCGGATGCTGAGGGCTTCGGCCAGCACCTCGCGGTTGTCGATGTCATGGGAGAGCAGCACGAGGCGCGGGGCGGGCTTGTCCGAATAGAACTGGGCCAGAAAGGCGTCGAGCACTTCGCCGGGCGTCAAGCTGCGGTCTGCGCGGGGGTAATAGGTGCGGTTGCCCCAGTTCTGGAAGGTGCGGAAGAAGAAGACCTCGATGGCGAATTGGCCGGCCTGATCAGTGACGGCGAAGACATCGGCTTCTTCGGTGTTGCGGGGATTGATTCCCTGCTGGCCCTGAATGGCCGAAAGGGCTGCGATGCGGTCACGCAGGCGCGCGGCGCGTTCGAATTCCAGCGCCTCGGCGGCCTCGCCCATGTCTTGCGCCAGCCGGTCGCGCACGGCGCGGCTCTTGCCGGAGAGAAAGTCCCGGGCTTCCGCCACCAGCAACCCGTAATCCTCTTTCGAGACCTCGCCCGTGCAGGGGCCAGCGCAACGCTTGATCTGCCAGAGCAGGCAGGGCCGCGTGCGGTTCTCGTAGTAGCTGTCCGTGCAGGAGCGCAGAAGAAAGGCGCGTTGCAGGGCGTTGAGTGTGCGGTTGACCGCCCAGACGCTGGCGAAGGGGCCGAAGAAGTCGCCCTTGCGATTGCGCGCGCCGCGATGCTTGGTGAGTTGCGGCGCGTCGTGGTCGCCGGTGAGCAGGATATAGGGAAAGCTCTTGTCGTCGCGCAGCAAAACATTGAAGCGCGGCTTCATCTGCTTGATGTAGTTGGCTTCCAGCAGCAGCGCCTCGGTCTCCGTGCCGGTGGAGACGAAGAGCATGGAGGCCGTGAGCGAGATCATCCGCGCGATGCGGTTGGAATGG
>CANGTC010000177.1 GCA_947456505.1 Beijerinckiaceae bacterium | reverse complement strand
GTCATATCGAGATAAGCGCGAACTTGACATCGATAATGCTCCAGCGTTTTCGGATCGGGAGCCACATCACTTTTCCAATCCACGACAACGGAAGGGCGGCCATCCGGTGCTATGGTCAAAGCATCGGCAATGCCGACTGTTGCGGCTTCAGCCCCGTCGAGCATCTTCGCTGAATAGACCGGAAATTCAGCCAAAAGCCCGGGCCTCAAAGGTGCAATATCCGGGAGCGCTAAAGTCCGGACGACGCAACCAGCCATTTCTTGCCCTGATAGACCTAACTCAGGGTTTGAAACTGGCGACCGCCCGAGCGCACGGATGAGATCGTCAGCCCTTGCAATAAGAGCTTCCGGCACCCCCTCAGTTTCACCTGTCAGCACCTCTTCCATCAGCTTGTGAAGAATTAGTCCGCGCTCCCGCCCACCTTGAACTGCCGAAGAGGCTTCGGACGAAGAGCCCAGCTCATCGGACGAGGAGGCCATCCATATTGCGAGCATCTCCTCCTGCACAACTTCCCCGGCTGCACCTTCATCCCGACTGGGAGCCAGCCAAGTCAGTCGTGTTTGGCGATCATTAATGCCTGCGGCTTCAGTAGCAAATATTGATCGGGTCTGAAGATTGCTGGTTACAGTACCTGACGCAGCAATATCCTCAGGCATATTAGCTACATCCAGGCTCGGAAGCGCCGCTAGAGACAATTCAATGAGACCCATCCAAGTTGCTGACTTGACCTTCACATTTAGCCGCGGTAAAATAAAATGCTCCCGAGCGCGTGTAGCCGCAACATACCAGAGCCTGATCCGTTCACGATCCAATTCAGCTCTCTCTTCATCACGCGCTGCATCTGATCCTTCAGGATCGACCCCAAAGACTGGGCAGTAAAAAATCTCGGTCTTTTTGTCGACCACCGCAGTGTCGGAGTTGAAGATGCTAGTCATCGTGTTGATTGGGATAACAATCGGCCATTCGAGGCCTTTGGCGGCGTGCATCGTAAAGAGTGCAATGGCTTCTTCTTGAGCGTCTGGACGCCCCTCGACAGCTCGAGCTTCGTCAGTCCACGCAGATGTCATCGCCTCAGCGAAAGCTCGGAGGCCACGCACTGAATAGCGATTTGATAAGCTAAGATACAGTTCGACATTAGCCAATGCTCGTTCAGCCTGACCTTGATGACGCGCGAGAATTATTGGGCGAACACGCATCATATCAACCGCCTGTGAGAGCAGCTCATTGGGCGTCGTGCTGTTTACACTGTAATATAGGGCTTGCAGTCTTTCTATAACGTCCCGGAGCAATGGATGCTTGATTAAGGCAGCATCTACGTTGAGGTCTAATCGAGGGAGCTTCTTTGGATCTTGTGGGTTAGGTGGAAGGCTCCAGACTGCGTCTAGCAGTTCCTCTTCAGACAGCCCTACCAAAGGACCGCGAAGCAATGCGCCGAATGCTAGAGTATCCCGACGATCAGCAAGTACTCTAGTGAGAGCAATCAAATCCTGTACCTCTTGCCTTCGGAATAAACCCTTTCCTGCTTGGGTAGCGACAGGAATTCCTCTACGTTCAAGCGCCTCTTCATAGCGCCAAAGGTCCGTGCCAGTCGGTGCGAGAAGAGCGATATCACCGGGTTGGCAAGGCCGTTCAGTAGCGCTTTTCCGGTCGGTAATCATCTGATTGCCGATAAGCCGTGCGCATAGCAGCGCAACTGCCTCGGCCTCGCCATCCCGCTGCTGCTGGGCGGAAGCTTCCCCATTTTGATCGGCCACCTCAATATCAATAGCGGCGACACTTAAACGATCACTGTGATCTTCAAAAAAAGGATCGAGGGGGGTAAACCCGGGTTGCCCGTCTGCGGATAGCAACGCTTCAAACCGCTCATTGACGAAAGTAAGGATTGACGCCTTAGAGCGGAAATTGGTGGATATAGACAGCAAGCTCTGGGGATCGCGCCTACGGAAGGCTTCTCGAGCATGCACATAAGCCCTTACATCCGCACCACGAAATCGATAAATCGCCTGCTTAGGATCACCAACTAAGAATAGAGCGCCTGGGCGTATCTGGAAGTGATTGTAATCTTGCTCGTCATTATCAGGGTCGCCGCAGAGCCGCCAGAAAATCTCGGTTTGCAATGGATCCGTGTCTTGGAATTCATCAACAAGCACATGGGAAAAGCGCTGACCAAGGTCACGCCGGACATCATCATGATCCCTCAGTAGGTCGCGTGCGGCAAAGATCAGATCATCAAAGTCGAGGTAAGCATTTGTCCGTTTTTGAATGCGATACCGCTGCATTACAGTGCGAACTTCATCGATCAACACAGACAATACCTGGCTGGCTGTTGACCGATTAAGCACCATCCATGCATCACAACAACGTTGGTAATACCCAGTAGCTGCAATGCTTAGCCGCCCTCCATCAGCTTTGGAGAAGCCAGCCTGCATGGCAGCAGCTTCCCACTTACCCTTCTTTTTGTATGCCTTGAAATTTTTGGTCGAGGCCCAAAGCTCCCGATGAGGCTTCAAACTTAGCAGCCTAACAAGCCCGGCAGAGATACTAGGGGGAGGACAAGCATTGATGTCCGCCAGCATCTCCATCAGCTGCTCTGCTATCAAGTCGGTCTCGGGCTCGTTCGCTGGAGATCCTCTCAAAAAAGTTACAAAATCAGTAACCGCCAGTTGGAATGCCGTTAGATTTTCCTCAATTGGAGAGACTGGCGGGGCTTGCAGGGTTCTGCGGCGGCGAAGATTATCAGCGATCCTATAGATGAGTGTTACAGTTCTGCTGGGGTTTTCCAGCACCATTTCTGCGAGGACCCCGCCCCCTTCCCCTGACAAGCGCTCACGCAGCCAGGCGTCAGCGATTTCTAGAAAGGTTAGATCAGCTTGGCTTCGATCAATTATGGTCGCGCCAGGATCAATATCTGCTTCTACCGGATAGGGCTTGATGAGGCGCTGGCAAAACCCATGGATAGTGGAACAGGTCATTTCATCGATAGCAATGCTCGCGCTAGCGAGATTCTCAAGTTGAGCTTTGGAGAGGCCATTAGGCAGCGCAATGCGTAATTCAGGCGGGATCTGATTAACCGAAAGGGCAGCTACGAACTCTCTCACACGTGAAAGTAACTCGCTTGCAGCTAGTTCCGTAAAAGTGACGGCAGCGATTGAATGCGGCTGGATACCACTAGCGAGCATGATCGCGATACGTCCGGCCATTACAGCGGTTTTACCCGATCCAGCGCCCGCCTCGACCAGCATCGACCGATCAAGCAGGCTAAGAGCGTCATGCCGGGCCCTGTCGTCATTCAAAACCTTAGACACGCGGCTCATCATTCTGCCTCCCATACCAGTGCAGCTTCGCCTAGCCGTTCCTTGGCGACTGGAAGCTTGCGTTTGCAGTATGTAGCGCTGGCGTTCGCCGGTAATGCGAAAGCAAGGTCATCAAAGGCATCACCAGCGTCGGGACCAAGAATTGCCGCACCACTAGCTAGGCTGGCCCTTGCTGAGCATAGGTAACTGGTGACCTCAGCGAGCAGCGCCTCGGGGTCGTCTATTTGGAGGCTCGCCGATTCTCGCGGGTAGAACAGTGCGGCCCTAATATCGACATCGTCCCCAAGGTGTGCCTTTACCGCGAATGAATAGAGGCAGCGCTGAAGTTCTTTTCCGCCATTCAACCTTTTGTCAGCAGCAAGCGCACGTCCAGTCTTGTAGTCAATAACGAGGGCACGCTTGCCATCCTCCGAAATATCCAACCGATCAATGTATCCTTCGATATTGAAGCCTGTTTCCGGAATTGAAACAGGAGCTTCAGGATCCCATGGCCCTTTCGTCCCAGATTTCAATTTTGAGCCACCGAACGGCACCTCACCAAAGGACCGGGCACCCACCAGAAAGTTGCCACCATAGGAAAGGGCTCGGATCGCCATCAGCTTGGCGTCATCAAGAGTTCGTTGCCAGATTAAGCCAGGAGGGACAGGTCGCTTACTTTCCCAATCCCCGGCAACAAACTCAGCGGCCCGGACCACCGCCGCATCAAGTACCTCCGGCTTTGCTGACCCCAGCCCCCCAGAAGCTTCCAGATCCCGTAAGGCGCTATCGATAATCAAGTGTACGAGATCGCCAACGCCGAGAGAGTCTAGAACCAGTGTTTCAGCGCTGCTTTTTGGCTGACGCCAACCTAACGCATAGGTCCAAACGAACCCGATGGGATTGCGTAGAAGACGACGAAGGGAAGTCGCTGACTGTGTGCGACCCAGGATATCAAGAACAAGCGGATGATCAGCGCGAAGCAGCCCATCATGGGGGGTAATGTCAGAGCGATGCCAGTCAAACCAGCACTTCTTGGCGCTAGAGGCCTGGGCATCCGAGGTGAATTCTGCTGGCCGTGCCAATAGACGATCTGTTTCGCTAAATGCGTGCACAGGAACAGCATTTCGACGCAGGTAAGTTTCACTTACAGATACACTCCCGAGCAGTGGACTGCGTCCGAGCAGACGCCCTTCACCGTCACGTCGAGCACGAGACAGAACAACTTCATCGGCAGTTGTGGCCAAAATTGTCTGGAAGTCTCGCCGATCTGCGAGGCTCACGGGGAGCGGGTCAAGCACGAGTGTCGGAATGACGTGGTTTGGGATCAAACGGTCTTCAGCAATCCCGCGTGGCCAGCGCGAGGAATTGAGCCCCAATAGCCTCACATACCGGCGCGGCGATGCGGCAAGTGCGCTAGCGGGCATCCAAGCAACTGACACACAGGATTCCAGCCCATCATCCTGCTTCATATTCTCGATCGTAACGTCAATCGCAGCAGAAGGGCCAGCTATCAACGCCTTACGCCAGATCCCAAGCGCACGTCCTTTGAGGAAAGCTGCCCCAACCTCTGCTGCATCACTTGATCCTTGCAACAGTAAGTCAACAGCTTTCTGCAGCTTTGGGGTATGATCCACGGCTTCGGGCCAATCATCAGGCCTTAACCGCTGTAAGAGCCTATCCCATGACCTAACGGATGCTAGCGGGGCATCTGACGGAAGTACACGCAACCAACCATCGGGCAACCCCTCCAATGGGCCTATATCCCGGCACAGCGCGGCAAGCCGACGCAGACGGGTTTGAGACAACCCCCGCACTAGGATGTCCGCAAGCGCGGCAGCAGCCTGGCCATCGCGGGTGGAAGTCGTCCTGACACCATGTACAAAATGAAGCTTGATATTTGAGTCAGCGCGCAAAGCCAGAAAATGATCATCGTAATCGGCAGGCGAAGCGGTAGCTATGCCTATATCAGATGGGGCAACCCCCGACGCGAGTAAGGCTCTCGCCCAACGCATGGCCTCAATAGCTTCATGATAGGCGGTTGCAGCGCTGACACTTTGGACAACTGGCGTTTTAAGTGGAGCGCGTGACACCTGCACCCCGAACCCATCTAGCCAAGCGGGAGTTACTCTTGCCCCCGAAACCCATTCAACTGGCGTGTGTGCTGTCAGCGCCGTAAGGAGCGGCCTCCAGCAAGGCGACAGCTCAGTCAGCCCCGTGATCTGCACCGGCCCAAGGATAGTAGACGCGTATGAAAGCCGAGACTTTGCTGCCTCAACGATGTCGACAGGTCGTTTCATCCCGCTGGGAAGCTGATTGAGTACAGCAGCTTCTAAACGGGCGATTGCATCAATCCGTGGATGTGTTCCCATTCCCGCAAGGTCGATGCCCGCACGCCAAACCTTCTGAAGCGTATCGGCCGCCGCATCAATCATGCCGGGGAGATTTTTGATACTCTCTAATTCTCCAAGGTTGCTCTCAGACAAAATGCTCTGAATTGACGCCCGAAGGCTCTCATCATCAATCGGTCGGACGAATCCCCCCGCCAACCGAACAGCCATCTGCTCGAAAGACATGACCTGAAGTCCATGCCGACCGCCCCGAGCGGCAGCAAGGCGCGCCTCCTGCATAGCAAGACGACTATGAACAACCGAAGTGGATCGGCTCATAATGCACATGCACACCCCCGGGAAGCGTCTCATTTAGTTACATTCATTTCGCGACACAGGCTACCTCGCCACAGTGCATTATACCCATTGGCTACCAAAAGCGCCGCACATTTCATCATGTCAGACAGATAATCTCGGCGTTTTCCAAATTTGGAAACGTTGTCGAAAATCCGCTGCCTACTAGCACGCTCAATGTCATCTAAAGGATTATTGAAACACAGCGAGGCTAAACCAATTTCGAATCCCTAACTTGTCCCAACATTCACCGGAGCCCCGTCTAGAAGCTTCAGAAAGGCCTTGGAGCGTGAATGCAACTCCTATAATTTAATTGTAAGATAGCCCATCTGGTACAGAAGCCCCTTTTCAAAGGTTCCCAGCATAAGGAGAGCGTAGTATCATCTCATGCCCAACTCCAGTGGAATTACAGAGCCTTAGAAAAGGGCTCAGAAAGAGGAAACCTCCAGCCATATATGATGGACTGAAGGCAGGTTACCAGGGTATCGGCGGTTTTGTCGTTCATAGAATCGACGATGATTTCGAAATCGAGTAGGAAAGATGCGACGATGAGCAGAAATCTCGCCGTGTTAACCTCCTATGTAACGAACCAAGCGAGGAATTAAAACGATTAGAACTTGGTTGGCTCGCAGGCACTATTTTGGAGCGTCGCACAAATGATAAAGCAGCATCTATAGGGAATCCGATGGAGACAATTCGGTCATCCGGTCGTACAAGTAAGGTTGGAAACGCTTGGCGCCATTGCGGATTAGTTCCCGCGAACCACACGCTTAACGCTCAGGAAAAAATCAAGTTGAAAAACACCGTTCGGCACGTCCATTATCTAGTCTTGAAAGGCGCCCAGAAATGTCAATCGTAAAAAATTATGGATTCCTATGGGAACGGAGATTTATATACCGCGGAGTGGGCGGTGCACCGGGCCATCTGCTAGGCAAAAGAAAAGGAGGGAATGTTGTCGATTTTCGAGACCAAATTGGCATCTACGTCCTCTACGATAGAAATCAATCGATTGTCTATGTAGGAAAAGCAGGGGACGGAAATTCAAATTTGTTAAAAAGGTTAGTCCAACATATGGATGACGATTTGTGGAATAGGTGGGAATTTTTCAGTTGGGTGGGTTTTCGCGGCGTGACACAAAACAATAAACTCAATGAAATGCATAATGCGAAAACTAACGTTAAGTTGACCTATTCAACAGCCCTTAGTCACATAGAAGCAGTATTGATAAAAATGATCGAACCAAAGCTTAACAAACACGCCGGAGCATTTGGCGGTGCCGTCGAATACGATCAAGATGTTGATCCAAGAGTCGCTGAGATTACAAACAACAACCTGCAACAATATATATCTGAAATGGAGCAACGAATCATAAAACATTTTCGGGCAATTAAATAAACCTTGTATTGAAGTACGAAATGCAACGCGCTTTAGCGTCTAGAGCGGATTCCTCTCAGATTGCATCGTAACATGCGGTGGCAAAGTAGGTGGCGCACTCTTGGGGCGTGAACTGGTCGATCAGTTCGCCAATAGCGTTCCTGTCCGCCGTCAGACAATTTGAGACAATCGCGGCATTCCCGAATGGAGGCTCTAGGTCATCTTGGTTAGAGCTTAAGCTGCTTTCAGGAGTACTGTCCAGTATCTTTCGCACATTTGATCAGGCTACTGCGGCTCCGTAGGTTACCATCTTGGCTTCTTTCAAAGCCGCCATGTTCATGTAGCATCGTGTCGACCATTGTGTTCCCGCAATATGCCGCAACCTGGCCGCAGCAAGGTTCAAGCACGATGAACCATCGGGGAAGGCCCCCACCACGCGCGTTCGTCTGCGGATCTCACGCATGATCCTCTCCAGCGGATTGTTCGTCCTGAGCTTCGTCCAATGAATGTCCGGGAACT
>CANGTC010000176.1 GCA_947456505.1 Beijerinckiaceae bacterium | reverse complement strand
GCTCTCGATGATGACCTTGAGCCGATGGCCCGAGGGCAGGCACTGGGCCACCGCCTCCACCATGGCGCGCGGCAGCGCCGCATCGCCCCCCAGCAGGGCGCGCCAGGGCATGACGAGGTCAATCTCGTCAGCGCCATCATGCAGGGCCTCGCGCGTATCCTCCACGGCGCGCTCGATGTCTTCCCCGCCTGCGGGGAAGTTGATCACCGTGGCGAGGCGGATCTTCGAGCCGCGCAGGCGCTGGGCGGCGCCCGAGACGAATTGCGGCCAGATGCAGATGGCGGCCACGGGGCCGAAGGCGGTCTGGCCGCGCGCGATGAGCCGGGTCGCCTCCTCCTGAGAGGTGGAATCGGCGAGATCGGTCAGATCGAGGCAGGCGAGGGCGCGAAGCGCCGTGGCGCGGGAGGTCATGGGGTTTCGAGTCCTGCGATGAATGAGTCGAGAAGCCGGGCGAGGCTTTGCGCGCCCACGGCGGCGATGGATTTGGTCTGATCATGGGTCGGCGCGCCGCCCTGATAGCCCGCGCCGTAATTGGTGATGAGGGTCACCGCACCAAGCCGCAGGCCCAGCCGCCGGGCGAGGATGACTTCGGGCGCCACCGACATCCCCACGGCGTCGGCGCCCATCAGGCCCGCCATGCGGATTTCGGCGGGGGTTTCGAAGGAGGGGCCGGAGAACCACATGTAGACGCCCTCCGGCAGGGCGATCCCCGCCCGCGCGGCGGCGGCCTGAAAGCTGGCGCGCAGGGCGGGATCATAGGCGTCCACCATGGAGACGAAACGGTCGTCGGTGCTCACCCCTATGAGCGGGTTGAGGCCGCTCCAGTTGATGTGATCCGTGATCAGCATGAGCCCGCCGGGCGGCAGATCGGCCCTTAGCGACCCGGAGGCGGCGGTCAGCACCAGCGCCCCGCAGCCCAGCGCCGACAGGCACTCCAGCGCCCCCGCCATGACCCGGGGATCGCCACTTTCGTAGTAATGGGCGCGGCCCTGCAGAAAGGCGATCCGCCGCCCATGGCTGCGCCCCACCACAAGGCGCCCCGCATGGCCGGAGACGCCGGGCCTCGGAAAGCCCGGCAGGTCCGCATAGGAGATCGTCACGGCCTCGCTGAGACTCTCCGCGAGATCGCTGAGGCCCGTGCCCAGAACGATGGCGGCGTCGAGGGGGCCATCGACCCCATGGGCCCTGAGGGTGGCGAGGCTCGCCGCAACGGGGCTGATCATGGCGCGCCTTTCGAAAGCCGGTCCGGTCCGAAGGCGTGGGGCAGCAACTCTTCCATGGTCCAAGCGACGCCCGGTCCCGAAGCGCTGGCGCAATAGATCAGCGTCCGGGGGGTGGCGAATTCCAGGATCCGCTGGCGGCAGGCGCCGCAGGGGGTCAGGGGTTCGTCGGTCTGGCCCAGCACCAGAATGGCGGCGATGTCCCGCTCGCCCGCGCAGACCATGGCCGCGATGGCGGCGGTCTCGGCGCAGACGCCGGAGGGATAGGCCGCGTTCTCCACATTGCAACCCGTAAAGATCGCGCCCGAGGCGCTGCGCACAGCCGCGCCTACGGGAAAGCGCGAATAGGGCGCATGGGCATGGTCCCGCGCCCGAAGGGCGGCCTCGAAGAGGTCGGAAAGATCGTCTGGCGCCTTGGCTTTCGCCATGATGGGGTCCCCTGCGCATATGGCTGCGCCAGCCCTGATTCTGCCAGAAGCAGGGCCTCGAAGATAGGTTCCTGCGCGCCCCACCTTGAATCGTTTGCCGAGTGGCCTGAGCGGTGGCATGCTGGGCTTCGCTCACCCTTGGGGACGCCCATGGTCCGATCAGACAGGACAGCAGGACAAGCCGCCGCCATCCTCTGCGCCCTCGCCCTGTGGGGCGGCGCGGCCCTCCCCGCGCAGGCGCGCGGCGGGGCCGTGGCGGTCGATGCGGAACTCGTCTTCGCGGTGGATATTTCCTATTCCATGGACCGGGTGGAGCAGGAGATGCAGCGCGATGGCTATGTGCAGGCCCTCACCTCCCCCGACTTCCTCAACGCGCTGAAGTCCAACGCCCTTGGCAAGATCGCCGTGGCCTACATGCAATGGGCCTCCTATTCTGATCAGGATGTGGTCATCGAATGGACCGTCATCGACGGCCCCGAGTCCGCCGCCGCCGTGGCGCGCAAGTTGAAGAATGCGCCCTATCGGCGCGCGCAACGCACCTCGATTTCCGGCGCCATCGACGCCGCCGTGAGAATGTTCGAAGGCAATGGCTTTGACAGTTCGCGCCTGATCATTGACGTGTCCGGCGATGGGCCCAATAACAACGGCCGCATCGTCACGCAGGCGCGCGATGAGGCGCTGGCGCAGGGCGTCACCATCAACGGTTTGCCGCTGGTCGGCATCCGCGAATGGCTCGGCCCCGCCGATATCAAGGATCTCGATGTCTATTATGAGGATTGCGTGATCGGCGGCCCCGAAGCCTTCTCAGTCACCGTGCGCGACACCCGCAGTTTCGTGGAGGCCACGCGCTCCAAACTCGTGCGCGAAATCGCGAGTGGGCCCGTCATTGGTCCCGAGCCTTCACTATTCTCGCGCACGCAAGCCAAGGAGCCGCGCATCTCCTGCACCATCGGTGAGTCCCTCTGGCGGCAGAGATGGGGCAATTGATTTTTTCCCTTTCACGTCGCGCTTTACTCACTGGCGCCGCGAGCCTCGCGCTTGGCGGCGGCGCCTTCGCACAGGCGCGGCGTAGCGCGGTCGATGATCCCATCATCGCGGGCTATGCGCGCAATCTGCCGGTGCACGCGGCCCATGGCATGGTGGCGAGTCAGGAAATGCAGGCCTCGCGCATCGGCGTCGACATTCTGCGCCGGGGCGGCAATGCGGTGGATGCGGCGGTCGCGACGGGTTTCGCGCTGGCGGTGACCCTGCCGCGCGCGGGCAATATCGGCGGCGGCGGTTTCATGCTTTTGCATCTGGCGGCGCCGAAGAAAACCATCGCCATCGATTACCGCGAAATGGCGGGCGTGCTGACGACGCGCGATGTGTTTCTCGACGAGGCCGGGCAGTTCCAGCCTTCGAAATCGCAAGGCGGCGGCCTTGGCGTCGGCGTGCCCGGCACGGTCGCGGGTTTCGCGCTGGCGCATGCAAAATATGGCTCCGGCAAATTCAGCCTCGCCGATCTCATCGCCCCCGCGCAGGCCCTCGCTCGCGACGGCTTCATCGTCGATGACGATCTCGCTGATTCCCTCCCCTCCGCCGTGCGCCGCTTCGCGCCCTGGCCCTCCAGCCGCGCCATCTTCATGCATGCGGATGGAACGCCATTGGGGCGTGGCGAGCGTCTCGTGCAGAGCGATCTGGGGGCCACGCTCGAAGCCATCATGAAGGATGGGCCGAAGGGCTTTTATGAAGGCGAGACGGCGCGCAGGATCGTCGCCGCCGTGGAGGGCGCGGGCGGGCGCATGACGCGCGATGATCTCAGGGACTATCGCGCCGTGGAGCGCGAGCCCGTGCGCGGGACCTATCGGGGCCGCGAGATCGTCTCCATGCCGCCGCCGTCATCGGGCGGCGTGCATGTGATCGAGATCCTGAACATACTTGAAGGCTTCGATATCGGCGCTTCAGGCCATAATTCGGCGGCCACGATTCATCTGATGGCCGAGGCGATGAAGCTCGCCTATGCGGATCGCTCGAAATATCTGGGCGACCCGGACTTTGTGAAGGTGCCGGTCGCGGGGCTCACCTCCAAGGCCTATGCGGAAAAGTTGCGCGCGCTGATCTCGCTGGAGCGCGCGCGCCCCTCCGCCGACATCGGGCCGGGGGCTCCTTACGAGAGCGACCAGACCACCCATTATTCGGTGGTGGATTCGCAGGGCAATGCGGTCTCCAACACCTATACGCTGAACTTCTCCTATGGGCTGGGTCTGGTGGCGCCGGGCACGGGCGTGTTGCTCAACAACGAGCTCGATGATTTCGCCGCGCGCGAGGGCGCCTCCAACGCCTTCGGTCTCACGGGCGGCGACGCCAATGCGCCGGGCGCCCGCAAGCGGCCCCTGTCATCCATGAGTCCAAGCTTTGTTTTCGAGGATGGCGCCCTGCGATTGGTGACGGGCTCGCCTGGCGGGTCGCGCATCATCAACATCGTTCTGCAGATCATCATGAATGTGATCGACCACAAGATGAACGCGGCGGAGGCCACCGAAGCGCCGCGCATTCATCATCAGTGGCTGCCCAACGAGTTGCGCGTGGAGAAGGGCCTTTCGCCAGACACGGTGCGGCTACTGGAAAAGCTCGGCCACAAGGTCATGTTGATGCCCGTCATCGGCTCGACGCAGACCATTGAGCGTGCACGCGGGCAGTTGGCGGGAGCGGCGGATACGCGGCAAAGGGGGACGGGCGTGGCGGGGTATTGATCAGCGCGTGATTCCGATGCCGCTCTTGGCTAAGAGCGCAGTCAATCGAACTGGCCGATCCTCCTCCGGGTCGGGCGAATAATTTTCCAACTCTGCAAGCTTGTCATCCAGCGAACGGCTGATGCATATTGGGTTGTTTTTGGAGGGTCGCGTTATGAAAAAAACTTTTGTCACAGGGACTGCCATTTTAACGTTGATGCTTGGCGGGTGTGCAACCCAATTCGAGGCCCCTGTTACGGGGCAGCTGGCGAACGGGACGATGATGCACGGGACTACAACCGCCCGCATGCAGGGTGCCAGTGACTTCTGGGCGGCATCCATCACGGGATTGAAATGCTCTGGCACATACGATGCGTTTTCTTCTGCCCCAACTCTTATGGTAAGCGTTGCCTGCAATGATCGTCGCAAAGGAGTGTTGCTGGTTACGCGCAATGCGAGCAAGCTCGGTGGCACAGCGACGGGACGTTTGAGCGACGGTACCGAAGCACGCTTCGTCTTCGGGAACGAACCTGTCCAAAACTTTTTCCCTACGGCCCGCGTCATTGGACCACCCGTCGTACCTAAGGCGCTGCCCCCGGCTGCATCTTCACCAACGGTTCCACTTCACGTTCCAAAGCGCGAAAAGCTACAGGACGTTTGACACGACTTTCTCAGTACAGCGTCCGGGTAAAATTCAACCATCCCGAGGGGATAATTTACCCCCTACTTCGTCCCGTACATCCGATCCCCCGCATCCCCCAGACCCGGCACGATATAACCGTGATCGTTGAGGTGGCTGTCGATGGCGGCGGTCCAGATGCGGATGTCGGGATGGGCGACGCGCAGTTTCTCGACGCCCTCGGGGGCTGCGAGCAGGCAGACGAAGCGGATCTCCTTCACGCCCTTGTCCTTGAGCAGGTTCACGGCGGCGACGGCCGAATTGCCAGTGGCGAGCATGGGATCCATGAGGATCACGAGGCGCTCGGAAACATCCTGCGGCGCCTTGAAATAATATTCGACGGCCTCCAGCGTCTCGGGATCTCTATAGAGCCCGATATGGGCCACGCGCGCGGAAGGCACCATCGCCAGCATGCCGTCGAGAAAGCCCGTGCCCGCCCGCAGGATCGGCGCGAAGACGAGCTTCTTGCCCGCCAGCACTGGCGCCTGCATCTGCATCAGCGGCGTCTCGATGGTGATCTCTTCCATGGGCAGATCGCGGGTTATTTCGTAGCACAGCAGGGTGCCGATCTCGTTCAGCATCTGCCGGAAGCTTTTTGTCGAACAGGTCTTGTCCCGCATGAGCGAGAGCTTGTGGCGCACCAGGGGATGACCGACGATGGTGACCGCATCCATGAGCCATTCCTCATAATCATAGAAATCATCGCGGCAGCAGGCGCAGCCCGTATCAAATCTCACCACCACGACCTCCCTGCGATGGGCGCGGGAAGGCCAAGATGAGCCGCGACGCTCGCGCCAATGTCGGCGAAGGTGGGGCGGGCGCCAATCGATCCGCTGGCGATCCCCGGTCCGAAGGCCAGCACCGGCACATGTTCGCGCGTATGGTCCGTGCCGCGCCAGGTCGGATCATTGCCGTGGTCGCCGGTGAAGATCACGAGATCCCCCGGGCGCAGGTGTGAAGCGAGTTCCGCCATGCGCGCGTCGAAGGCCTCAAGGCAGGCGCTCGCGCCGGGCGCGTCGCGGCGATGGCCGAAGTCCGTGTCGAGATCGAGATAATTGGCGAAGATCAGACCGCCGTCGGGCAGGCGCTCGAGGGCCGTGAGGGTCTTGTCGAAGAGATCCATATTGCCAGCGCCCTTGATCTCTTCGCCGGTGTTGCGATGGGCGAAGATGTCGCCGATCTTGCCGATGGAGATCACGGGCCTCCCCGCCTCCGCCGCCCGGTCCAGCAGATTGCCCATGGTGGGGGGCATGGCGAAATCCTTGCGGCGGGGCGTGCGGCGAAAGGCGCCGGGCGCGTCCCCCACAAAGGGGCGGGCGATGATGCGGCCAATCCTGAGGGGGTCGCAGAGCCTGCGCGCGAGGCGGCAGAGGTCATAGAGCCGCTCTAACCCGAAGCTCTCTTCATGGGCGGCGATCTGCAACACCGAGTCGACGGAGGTATAGACGATGGGCTTGCCGCTGCGGATGTGCTCGGCGCCCAGCTCCTCGATGATGTCCGTGCCCGAGGCGTGGCGGTCGCCAAGGATGCCCGGAAGGCCCCCCTCAGCGATCAGCGCCTGCGTCAACGCTGGCGGGAAGGAGGGCTGGGTATCGGGGAAATAGCCCCAGGCGAAATCGGCCGGGGCGCCCGCGATTTCCCAATGGCCCGAGGGCGTGTCCTTACCCTGGGAGGTCTCCACCGCGTGGCCCCACAGGCCCAGCGCTTGCGCGGGCGCTTCGAGGCCGGGAAGCGGCTTTCCGCGCGAGGCTTCCGCCGCCAGCCCGAGGCCGTGGGAGACGAGGAAGGGCATGCGCAGCGGGCCTTGCCGCAGGCCATCGCGATTGCCCCGCCCCAGGGCGCAGGCCTCCACGATATGGCCGAAGGTGTCGGCGCCCGCATCGCCGAAGGCGGCCGCGTCCGCCGCGCCGCCGCAGCCCAGGGAGTCCAGAACGAGAAGCAGGGCGCGGCGCATGGTCACCTACTGGCTGACGACGCCGCTGGCATCCGCCTCGATGTTGAAGGCGGCGGCGAACAGGGCGCGTGTATAATCGGTGGCGGGCGCCGCGAAGATCTCCGCCGCTGGCCCGCTCTCCACCACCTTGCCGTGGCGCATGACGATGAGATCGGTCGCCAGGGCGCGCACGACCTTCAGGTCATGGCTGATGAACATATAGGCGAGGTTCCGGCGCTTTTGCAGATCCCTCAAAAGGTCAACGATCTGCGCCTGAACGGACATATCCAGCGCCGAGGTCGGCTCGTCCAGCACCACGAAGCGCGGCTCCAGAGCCATGGCCCGGGCGATGGCGATGCGCTGGCGCTGGCCGCCGGAGAATTCATGGGGGTAACGATCCATGGCGGCGGGGTCGAGGCCGGTGTCGAAGAGGGCCTTGGCGACGATCTCGCGCCGCTCCCGCCAGTGCAGCTGCGGGCTCTGGATGGCCAGCCCCTCCTCCACGATCTCCGCCACCGACATGCGCGGCGAAAGCGATCCATAGGGGTCCTGAAAGACTATCTGCAAGTCGCGCCGCAGGGGCCGCATCTGTTTGGCGTCGAAGCCATCGATACGCTGACCGAGATAGGCTATCGACCCTTCGGAGCGGATGAGGCGCAGAAGCGCGAGGCCCAGCGTCGTCTTGCCCGAGCCCGATTCGCCAACCACCCCCACCGTCTGGCCTTCGCGCACCGTGAGGCTGATGCCATCCACCGCCTTCACATGGCCGACAGTGCGGCGAAAGAACCCGCGCCGGATGGGAAACCAGACCCGGATATTGTCGCCGCTCACCACCGGCGCCGCCGTGGGGTCGGCCACGGGCGGCTTGCCCTTGGGTTCGGCGGCCAGCAATGCCTGCGTAT
>CANGTC010000175.1 GCA_947456505.1 Beijerinckiaceae bacterium | reverse complement strand
TGCTTTTGCGGAGATAGGTGTTTCTGAGTTGGCAGGAGGCTTGCCAGTTGGGGGAGGTGGAGATGCGTTTGAGATACAAGCCCTCAATGATCGAAATCGTTTTTGCGTCAGCCTTGCGCCCCACGCAGCCCTCAAATTTGTTCAGCGTTGAACACGCTCCCTCATAATGTTTGCGGAAAGTCAGCGTTATGGGCAAGCGTCCCTGTCGCTGTGGAATTTGGCTGGGGATGCGTATGTCGTTGAAATTCTTGAGCCAAGTGTTAGAAATTTAGAAATATTTTTTTTCGCAGACTTCGCACGATCTGTCAGCGCCAGACACTCTTGCCTAATGTGCGAGCAAACTGACGAACAGCGTTAAGTCATTGATTTTGAAGGGTGATGACATTGTCTGGAATGGTGGGCGCGACAGGGATTGAACCTGTGACCCCTCCCGTGTGAAGGGAGTGCTCTCCCGCTGAGCTACGCGCCCAAGGCTTCGCCTCGGTGGGGTTCGTTTAGGGAGCGGGGCGGCGCGAGTCAAGGGTGAGTTTGGCCTGCGCGCGCCTTTGGCGTCCCGGGCGCCGGGTTTCCCGCAAATTTGCTCGCCTCGGTCGCCCGCCTCACCGCGCCAACGCCGGCGAGAGGCGCGCGACTGCATCCCATAATTCGTCGAAATGGGAGATGATGTGGTCCGGCCCCAGTTCGCTGACCGGTGTGTCCGTATAGCCGAAATCCACCGCCACCACCGGCACGCCGGCCGCTTTGGCGGTGTCGATGTCGGTGCGCGAGTCTCCCACCATGATCGCGCGGGCGGGGTCGCCGCCAGCCCGGTCTATGGTCGAGAGCAGGGCGCGTGGGTCGGGCTTCCACCAGGCGAAGGAATCCTGGCCGCAGATGGCGCTAAAGCGATCGGCGACGCCCAGTTCCGTCAATAGTTTCACCGAGGGCCTCGAGGCCTTGTTGGTGCAAACTGCAAAGCTGAAGCCAGCGGCTTCAAAACGGTCCAGCGCCTGCGCGACACCGGGAAAAAGGAAGGAATGGACCGCCACATGGGCCTCGTAGTGGTCGAGAAAGTCTTTGAAAAGAATTTCCAGCCGGTCGGGAGCCACGCTGGCGCCGGATTTCTCGAAACCGAGCCTGATGAGCTGGCGCGCTCCGGTTCCCACCATGCGGCGCGCTTCCGCCTCGCTGACGGCGCCCAGGCCCTCACGTGTGAGGATATGGTTCAGGGTGGCGACGAGATCGCCGGCTGTTTCGGCCAGAGTGCCATCGAGGTCGAAGACGATGAGCGGGGCGGGACTGGACATGGTTGGAGGCCGGGGCGTGAGGGAGAAGCGTGACTATATGTCTGGCCTAGCTGCGAATGGGCGGCGGATCAAGCCGATGTGGTGTAAACTCGGTCGCGATTCGCCAGCTTGAGGTCCGCCATGCATAAATCGCTGCTGCGCACGGGTTTCATTGTGGGGTTTTGCGCGCTTGGCGCCGTCTCGGCGTTGGCCGTGGCCAATTTCGAGTTCATGGCGGCGCCGCAGACCGATCTTAACCGGGTCTACCGGGTCGACAAGTCCACTGGCGAGGTCGCCGCCTGCCAATATGGCCTCAAGGAGGGCACCCTGGGCGTCACGCTCTGCTATCCGCCGGGGGAAGGGGCGACAGCCCAGAGCCCCAGCGAATATGCCCTGGTCTCCTCCCGCCATGAGCGGGAGGCCGGGGTTTTCCGGGTGGATCTGCGCACTGGCGCCATGTCCATCTGCTACGTGCTGAGCGAGATGGTGGTCTGCACCCCCCAGAGCAAGTAATCGGCAAACCTGGGCTGAACGCCAAGGCTGAATGCCAATGCTGAATGCTTGGGCGCAATTGCTTTTTCGCATGGGCTTCGCTACCCCACCCTCATCGCTCTCTCCGCCTCCAACCCACCGGCTCCCATGTCCGACGCCATCGAGAACGCCAAACGCCTCGCCGCCGCCCGGGCGGTGGATCTTGTGCGGCCGGGCATGAGGCTTGGTCTGGGGACGGGCTCCACCGCCCGCCATTTTGTTGATTTGCTTGGCGCCAAGGTCCGGGCGGGCATGGATGTCATTTGCGTGCCCACCTCTGAGGCCACGCGCGCCCAGGCGCAGGCCCTGGGCATTCCCCTGACGACGCTGGACGACACCCCGGAACTCGATCTGACCGTGGATGGCGCTGACGAGTTCGACCCCGCGCTCAATCTCATCAAGGGCGGCGGCGGCGCCTTGCTGCGGGAGAAGATTGTGGCCGCCGCCTCCGCTCGCATGGTCGTCATCACCGACCGTTCCAAGCAGGTGGACCGATTGGGGCGCTTTCCCCTGCCGGTGGAGGTTGTGCCCTTCGGCCTTGAAGCGACCCGGCGGTTGATCACGAAGGTGGCGGGGCAAGTGGGCTGCACGGGCGCCATTCGCCTGCGTCATGATGCGGCGGGCCATGTTTTCGTCACCGATGGCGGCCACTACATCCTTGACTGCGCCTTTGGCGGGATTCCGGACGCAGCGGGTCTGGCCGCTGGTCTCGTATCTGTGCCCGGCGTTGTTGAACATGGGCTTTTCATAGGTCTGGCGCGCGCCGTCATCGTGGCTGATGCGGCGGGCGTGGAGATCATGGGCGACCTCGCCTGAGGCGCCACCTAAGGAGACAAGCGATGAACAGACTTTCCCTGCGCCTGTGTGGCGCGCTTCTGGCGGCGACCCTGGCGGGTTCTCTTCTTGGCTCCGCTGCAAGCGCGCAGACGCCGCCCTTGCCCTCCGGGTCCTTCATGCCGCCGCCGGGCGCAGCGCCCGCTCCGGCTCCCAATCCGGCCCCCTCGCATCTCGCCGTGGCGCGCCAACTGGTTGTGGCCTCCGGCCTCTCCAGGGCCTTCCTTGGCGTCGTGCCGGACATGGCGAGCAAGCTCAACGCCAACCTGGCCCAGACCCGTCCGGAGATCGCCAGGGATCTCAAGGCGACGCTCGACGCCCTGCAACCGGAGTTCGCGGCCTATAACGAGGATATCGTGACTTTCGCCGGGGTGGTCTACACCACGCTCATGAGCGAGCAGGAATGCAAGGACGCGCTCGCCTTTTTCAATTCTCCCATCGGGAAGAAATACGTCGATGTGCAGCCCGGCGTCTTCGCCAACATGGGCCCTGCCATGGGCGAGTGGAGCAAATCCGTCTCGGTGCGGATGATGGACCGCGTGCGCGTGGAGATGAAGAAAAAGGGTCACGACCTCTAAGCCTTTGCTGTGAGCCTTTGACCAATCCTGCACCAACCTGAAAGGCCCGTCCCCATGAGCGAGTTTGATGTCGATCTCTTCGTGATCGGGGCGGGATCTGGGGGCGTGCGCGCCGGGCGCATTGCGGCGGGCTACGGCGCGAAGGTCATGGTGGCCGAGGAGTTCCGCATCGGCGGCACCTGCGTCATCCGGGGATGCGTGCCCAAGAAGCTTTACGCCTACGCCAGCCGCTTCGCCGATGATTTCGAGGATGCGGCGGGCTACGGATGGGACATCCCGCAAAAGCCGGTCTTCGACTGGTCGAAGCTGGTGGCCGCCAAGGAAAAAGAGATCACCCGCCTGTCGGGCCTCTACAGCGCCAATCTCGGGCGCGCAGGCGTCGAGATGGTGGCGAGCCGGGCGGAGGTCATCGGTCCCCATCGGGTGAAGCTGCTGGCGGGCGGGCGCGAGATATCCGCCAAATATATCCTCGTCGCCACCGGCGGCTCGCCCGTCATGGAGCCCGCGATTCCCGGCGTCGAGCATTGCGTCACCTCGAATGAAGTCTTCGATCTCGAGGTCTTCCCTAAGCGCCTGTTCGTTGTGGGCGGCGGCTATATCGCAGTGGAGTTCGCCAGCGTTTTCGCGCGGCTGGGTAGCGAGGTCCATCAGGCCATGCGCGCCGACAATGTGCTGCGCGGCTTTGACGCCGACATGCGCAACGGCGTGCGCGACGCTCTCACCCATGCGGGCGTGAAGTTCCATTTTGGCGTGTTGCCGACGAAGATCGAGAAGAACGGGGCGGGCTATCGCGTCACGTTGAGCACCGGCGATGCGCTGGAGGTCGATCAGGTGCTGCTGGCCACCGGCCGCAGGCCCCATACGAAGGGTCTGGGTCTCGAGAGCGCGGGCGTCGAAATGGATAGGGCGGGGGCCGTGAGGGTGGACGCCCATTCGCGCACAAATGTCTCCTCGATTTATGCAGTGGGCGATGTGACCAACCGGGTGAATCTCACTCCCGTCGCCATCCGCGAGGGCCACGCCTTCGCCGACACGGTCTTTGGCGGCAAGGATGTGGTTGTGGGCTATGAAGCCATCCCCACCGCCGTCTTCACCACGCCGGAAATCGGCACGGTTGGCATGAGCGAGGAGGAGGCCCGCGCAGCCTTCGACATCGTGGATATCTACAGCGCCAGCTTCCGCCCCATGAAGGCGACCCTCTCGGGCCGGGCGGAAAAGACCATTATGAAGATCGTGGTGGACGGTAAGACCGACAAGGTGCTGGGCGTCCATATCCTCGGTCATGACGCCGGAGAAATGGCGCAGTTGCTCGGCATCGCCGTGAAGATGGGCGCCACCAAGGCGGACTTTGACGCGACCATGGCGGTGCACCCGACGGCGGCGGAAGAGCTGGTGACCATGCGGACGCGCAGCGCCAGGTTTGAGCGGTAGAGGCTTTCAGACTTGCACTCCCGCCAATTGACCTGGGGCTTGCTTGTTTGACCCCCTGTTGCAAGGTTTTGCGATCATTGTAACTCAAAATGAGAGGCGGCGCTTGCTTGGTTTCGGGGGGGCTTAAACCTGGAATGGGCCGACCTGTATTGGTTTGCAGCGGTCAACAGGGATGATCTTCTGGTTCGGGGTGGTGCTATATAAAAGAAGCTGCTTTACTAAAGAGATAGGTTTCTTGGCGACGCCTCATAGCCGGAGAAATTTTTGTCCTTACTCGATCAAGCGAAAGACCACATTCTCGCCAGTCGATTAGACGAGGCGGACGCCTTGTTGCAATCTTGGCTGCAAGCTAATCCTCATGATGGAACAGCTTGGTTCTACAATGGCCATTTGCTTTTCATGAAGAAGCGTATTTCAGAGGCGGTTGATAGTTTTAGAACATCGCTTCGCCTGCAGCCCGACAATCCTGACCTCTATGCGGATCTGGGCGCAGCCTTGATCCTGGATCTTCGGCTACGCGAAGCGGAGGCGCTCTTGCGAGAGGCTCTGCGTCGCTATCCCGACAATTCGAAGGTGGCGATAAACCTGGCGAAACTGATGGTTCAGGAAGCCCGCTATGATGAGGCTGAAAGTCAATACCGGAGCGTCATAAGTTCAAACCCCGATCTGGTCGAAGCCACGGCGAATCTGAGCGCCATGCTCATCGATTTGCATCGTCCGGGAGAGGCTTGCGAAATTTTACAAGGTTTCTTGAAGAAGCAGCCCGAAAACTCGTCAGCCTTGTCTCTTCTGGCATTGGCTTTGGATCGCGCGGGAAAATTAAATGAGGCTTTGTCCGTAGCCCAGCGATCAATCGAACTTATGCCGCCAAAACGGCTTGATATGACGCTGGCCTCCTATGCTTCGCTGGTGGGCAGATTAGGGCGACTGGAATTGCGTGAGCATGCGCTTGAGTTGATGAAGAATGCAATCCCGATGACGCTGCCTGATAAGAGCCCGGCTCGTTGGGTTGAAGCAGATGCAAATGCGTTAAAACGCTTTTCGTACTTGTTTCCTTATTATGGCGTCAATGATCGTGACTTGTTGAAAGTTCACCGGGCGTTGGCGGTCAATATCGCGGCAAGGCGGCCGGCGAAGCCTCAGGCCCAACCTTCTGTCTCAAAGCGGTTAAGAATTGGATTCATCTCTTATAATTTTGGAAATCATCCCATCGGCCATTTGCTGTCCGTATTCTTCGAGGCGCATGGGCATGAACAGACGGAATTGTTTCTGTATAGCCTCAAGAAAATCGCGCACAATGATGGTGGATATGGCGCCCGGATTCGTAAGACCGCCGATCATTTCCGCGATTGCCATCAAAAGACCGACAAGGAGCTCGAGGAGCTCATTCGCGCTGATGGCCTTCATATCCTGATTGATCTCGATGGTTATCTGTATGGCGGCCGTCCGGAGGTGCTCAGTACGCGGCCAGCATGTATTCAAATTCATTGGCTGCAATCCCTCGCAGGCATGCCCGCCCCCTTTATCGATTACACGATCGTCGATAAGGTGATAGTCCCCACCGGCGAGCGTCATCAAGGTAATGGGCCGCTCATCAGGCTTGCGGACGCATTCCAATGCGGCGAGAAATTCGAACTTTCGCAAACTCTGCCTTCTCGTGAATCCCAGCTATTGCCGCGCGAAGGTTTCGTTTATTGCGCTTTCGGAAATTGGCTGAAAATCGACCAGGAGGTCTTTTCCTGCTGGATGGAGATACTGAAGAACGTTCCAGATAGCGTTCTTTGGCTGTCCGATGGGCCAAGTCAGGAGGCGGCGACTGGACTGCGTAAAATTGCAGAAGCTTACGGGGTGGATCCGAAACGATTAATCATCGCCCGAAGAGCAGAGCCTAAAATGGCCCATATTCAGCGCCATCAACTCGCAGATCTCTTTCTCGATACATTTACGTTCAGCGCAGCGACAACGGCGACAGACGCCCTGTCCGCTGGATTGCCTGTGCTTACAAAAATTGGCGCGACGGCCCAAAGCAGATTAAGCGAGAGCCTGATCCGCGCCACCGGCATAACTGAATTAATCGTTCCCAATAAGGAAGAATACGTCAAAACGGCTATCCGCCTTGCGAGGAACCCCGAAGAGCTTGAAAGGCGTCGCAAGGCTCAAACAAGAGCAATCGAGTCAGCCGCGCTGTTCGACGCCAAGCGAATGGTGCGGCAGTTCGAATTGATTTATGCCGCCGTTTGGGGCCTCTATGTTCAAGGAAAAAAGCCTCAGCATATTGATCTGGATTTTTAACGGTGAGGCTGGTCCCTATCTGGGACAGATGCATGTTAAAAAGCTGCGATCCACGTTTTACTTGACCCTTACGCTTCATGAACGCCCCACCGGGCGCTTCCGCCTGCGGTTGTTCGAGGTCGCTTCGCGGGGAACGCTCAATTCGGCCCCTTTTGGGGGAGGGCCGGCTCATATGGCGCTCTTTCTGGGCGATGCGACCGATGAAATGGATCGCCAGCCCCTGACCATGGCGATGAGGTCCGGCGCTTTGGGTGGATTTGCGCCGATCGACGCTCTGGCTCCATGTCCGCCGCCCCCTACCAACGCCCCTGTCGCAAATCCTCGCGTCCTCCTGTATAAGCCCCTCTTTCCGCAGCCCCTGAGGTCAAGCTTGGCTGCTGCGAACGGACTTTGGAGTGAGGACCATGCCCGCCTGGACACCCGATAGCTGGAGGTCAAAGCCCATCCAGCAGGCGCCCGTCTATCCCGATCTCGCCGCGCTTGGCGATGTCGAGCGTCAGCTCGCCGGTTTTCCGCCTCTCGTCTTCGCGGGCGAGGCGCGCAAGCTCAAGCGCACTCTGGCCAAGGTTTCGGTGGGCGAGGGCTTCCTGCTGCAGGGGGGCGATTGCGCCGAGAGCTTCGCCGAACATTCGGCTGACAATATCCGCGATTTCTTCCGTGTTTTCCTGCAGATGGCCGTGGTGTTGACCTTCGGCGCCGCCTTGCCGGTGGTGAAAGTCGGGCGCATCGCAGGCCAGTTCGCCAAGCCTCGCACCAATCCCACGGAAATGTTCGAGGGCGTGGAGCTGCCGATCTACCGGGGCGACATCATCAACGACAGCGCCTACACGCTGGCCGCCCGCACGCCCGATCCCACCCGCCAGCTCGAGGCCTATCGCCAGTCGGCGGCGACCCTCAACCTGCTGCGCGCTTTCGCCTGGGGCGGCTACGCCAATCTCGCCAACGCCCATCGCTGGAT
>CANGTC010000174.1 GCA_947456505.1 Beijerinckiaceae bacterium | reverse complement strand
TTCGATCCTGCTCAACGAGCGGATCGTGAAGGACGACGTGTTCACCTCCATCCACATCGACGAGTTCGAAGTGATGGCGCGCGACACCAAGCTCGGCCCCGAGGAAATCACCCGCGACATTCCGAACGTTTCGGAAGAGGCGCTGAAGAACCTCGACGAAGCCGGCATCGTCTACATCGGCGCGGAAGTTCAGGCTGGCGACATTCTCGTCGGCAAGATCACGCCCAAGGGCGAAAGCCCGATGACGCCGGAAGAGAAGCTGCTTCGCGCCATCTTCGGCGAGAAGGCTTCCGACGTTCGCGACACCTCGCTGCGCGTGCCTCCGGGCGTGCAGGGCACCATCGTCGAAGTGCGCGTGTTCAATCGCCACGGCGTCGACAAAGACGAGCGCGCCCAGGCGATCGAGCGTGAAGAGATCGAGCGTCTGGCGAAGGACCGCGACGACGAGCTTACGATCCTTGATCGTAACGTCTATGCGCGTCTGATCGAGCTGCTCGACGGCAAGGTCGCCATCGCCGGCCCGAAGGGCTTCAAGAAAGAGACCACACTCAGCCGCGAGATCATCGAGGAATATCCTCGCTCGCAGTGGTGGGCCTTCGCGGTGGAAGACGATCGCCTCATGGGCGAGATCGAGGCCATCCGCCGTCAGTATGACGAAGCCAAGAAGGGTCTTGAGAACCGCTTCCTCGACAAGGTCGAGAAGCTGCAGCGTGGCGACGAACTGCCGCCCGGCGTGATGAAGATGGTCAAGGTCTTCGTCGCGGTGAAGCGCAAGATTCAGCCCGGCGACAAGATGGCCGGCCGCCATGGCAACAAGGGCGTGGTGTCGAAGATCGTGCCGAGCGAGGACATGCCGTTCCTCGCCGATGGCACGCCCGTCGACATCGTGCTGAACCCGCTCGGCGTGCCTTCGCGCATGAACGTCGGCCAGATTCTCGAGACGCACCTTGGCTGGGCCTGCGCTGGCCTTGGCAAGCAAGTCGGCGAGGCTGTCAACGCCTACATGAAGTCGAAGGATGTGGCGCCGCTGCGCAACAAGCTTCTGCAGATCTACGGCAATGACGAGGTCATTCCGCAGCTCGACGACAATTCGCTCGTTGAGCTCGGTGAGAACCTGCGTCGCGGCGTTCCCATGGCGACCCCCGTCTTCGACGGCGCGCGCGAGAAGGACATCGTCGAAATGCTCGAGATGGCGGGGCTGGACCATTCCGGTCAGTCCACCCTCTATGACGGGCGCACCGGCGAGCCCTTCGACCGCAAGGTCACTGTCGGCTACATCTACATGCTGAAGCTGCATCACCTTGTGGACGACAAGATCCATGCGCGCTCCATCGGGCCTTACTCGCTGGTCACCCAGCAGCCTCTGGGCGGCAAGGCGCAGTTCGGCGGCCAGCGTTTCGGCGAAATGGAAGTGTGGGCGCTCGAAGCTTACGGCGCAGCCTACACCTTGCAGGAAATGTTGACGGTGAAGTCGGACGACGTCGCGGGCCGCACCAAGGTCTACGAGTCCATCGTGCGTGGCGACGACACCTTCGAGTCCGGCATTCCCGAGAGCTTCAACGTGCTCCTCAAGGAAATGCGTTCGCTTGGCCTCAATGTCGAGCTCACCTCGACGAAGCAGATCGACAATCCTCCTGCCGAAGCGGCCGAGTGAGGATCTAACAGTGGGGGCTGACGCGATCCGCGCGCCAGCCCTTTAAAGGCGTTCAATCTGGCAGGGCAAGCGCGACAGAGAGCTCGCAGCAGGTCCAAGCTTCAGGAGACCAGCATGAATCAAGAGGTCATGAATCTCTTCAATCCGGTCGTCCAGCCGCAGGCGTTCGATCAGATCCAGATCTCCATTGCGAGCCCGGAGAAGATTCTGTCCTGGTCGTTCGGCGAGATCAAAAAGCCCGAGACGATCAACTATCGCACCTTCAAGCCCGAGCGGGACGGCCTGTTCTGCGCCCGCATCTTCGGGCCGATCAAGGACTACGAGTGCTTGTGCGGCAAGTACAAGCGCATGAAGTACAAGGGCGTCATCTGCGAAAAGTGCGGCGTTGAGGTCACCCTCTCGCGCGTGCGCCGCGAGCGCATGGGCCACATTTCGCTGGCGGCTCCCGTCGCGCATATCTGGTTCCTGAAGTCGCTCCCCTCGCGCATCGGCCTTCTGCTCGACATGACGCTGAAGGATCTCGAGCGCATCCTCTATTTCGAATCCTACATCGTCATCGATGCGGGCCTGACGCCCCTCAAGGATCGTCAGCTCCTCTCCGAGGATGATTACCTTCGCGCGCAGGACGAATACGGCCAGGATAGCTTCACCGCGCTGATCGGCGCCGAGGCTATCCGCGAAATCCTGCGCAACATGGATCTGGCCAAGATCGCGGCCGACCTCAAGGTCGAGATCGCCGAGTCGACCAGCGAGCTGAAGCCCAAGAAGCTCGCCAAGCGTCTCAAGATCATCGAGGCCTTCATGTTCTCGGGCAACAAGCCCGAGTGGATGATCCTGACTGAAGTGCCGGTGATCCCGCCGGACCTGCGTCCTCTCGTCCCGCTCGACGGCGGCCGCTTCGCGACCTCGGATCTCAACGATCTCTATCGTCGCGTCATCAACCGCAACAACCGTCTGAAGCGCCTGATTGAACTGCGCGCGCCCGACATCATCATCCGCAACGAGAAGCGCATGCTTCAGGAAGCGGTTGACGCCCTGTTCGACAACGGCCGTCGCGGCCGCGTCATCACCGGCGCCAACAAGCGTCCGCTGAAGTCGCTCGCCGACATGCTCAAGGGCAAGCAGGGTCGCTTCCGTCAGAACCTGCTCGGCAAGCGCGTCGACTACTCCGGCCGTTCGGTCATCGTGGTCGGTCCCGAGCTCAAGCTGCATCAGTGCGGCCTGCCCAAGAAGATGGCGCTCGAACTCTTCAAGCCCTTCATCTATTCGCGTCTCGACGCGAAGGGCCTGTCGGCGACCGTCAAGCAGGCGAAGAAGCTCGTTGAAAAGGAAAAGCCCGAGGTTTGGGACATCCTCGACGAGGTCATTCGCGAGCATCCCGTCATGCTCAACCGCGCGCCCACGCTCCATCGTCTCGGCATTCAGGCCTTCGAGCCTGTGCTGATCGAAGGCAAGGCGATCCAGCTGCATCCGCTGGTCTGCGCCGCGTTTAACGCTGACTTCGACGGCGACCAGATGGCCGTGCACGTTCCGCTGTCGCTTGAAGCGCAGCTCGAAGCGCGCGTGCTGATGATGTCGACGAACAACATCCTGCATCCTGCGAACGGCCTGCCGATCATCGTGCCTTCGCAGGACATCGTGCTGGGTCTCTACTATCTCTCGCTGATGCGCGATGGCGATCACGGCCAGTATCTTGCTGACCCGAAGTCGAAGGCTCCGATTCAGGGTGTGTTCTCGAACATGTCTGAAATCGAGCACGCGCTGTTCGCCAAGACGATCACGCTGCACACCCGCATCAAGGGTCGCGCCTGGAGCTTCGATGCTCAGGGCAACCGCGTGTCGAAGATCTTCGACACGACACCCGGCCGCATGATGCTCGGCCAGTTGATGCCCAACCACAACAAGATCCCCTTCGACGTCGTCAACAAGCTGATGACGAAGAAGGAGATCTCGAACATGATCGACACCGTCTACCGCAACTGCGGTCAGAAGGAGACTGTCATCTTCTGCGATCGCATCATGGCCATGGGCTTCCGCGAAGCCTTCAAGGCGGGCATCTCCTTCGGCAAGGACGACATGGTCGTGCCGGAGACGAAGTCCGCCATCGTCGAGGCGACCCGCGCTGAAGCGAAGGAATTCGAACAGCAGTACAATGACGGCCTGATCACTCAGGGCGAGAAGTACAACAAGGTCGTGGACGCCTGGGCGAAGTGCACTGACAAGCTCGCCGAGGAAATGATGGCGCGCATCTCGTCCGTCTCCAAGGACGAGACCGGCCGCGACAAGCAGATCAACTCGATCTACATGATGTCGCACTCCGGGGCGCGTGGTTCGCCTGCGCAGATGAAGCAGCTCGCCGCCATGCGCGGTCTGATGGCCAAGCCCTCGGGCGAGATCATCGAGAGCCCGATCATCTCGAACTTCAAGGAAGGCCTGACCGTTCTTGAGTACTTCAACTCGACCCACGGCGCTCGTAAGGGTCTCGCCGACACCGCGTTGAAGACCGCGAACTCTGGTTACCTCACCCGTCGTCTGGTCGACGTGGCGCAGGATTCGATCATCACCGAGGTGGATTGCGGCTCTCAGGGCGGCATCCGCATGCGGGCGATTCTCGACGCCGGTCAGGTCGTGGCCTCCCTCGTCAGCCGTATCCTTGGCCGCACCGCCGCCGAGGACATCAAGGACACCGATGGCAGCGTCATCGTGGCTGCGGGCGAGATGGTTCAGGAGTGGCACGTCGAGCGCATCAACACTGCTGGCGTTCAGGAAGTGAAGATCCGCTCGGTTCTTACCTGCGAAGCCAAGAACGGCGTTTGCGGAACTTGCTACGGACGTGACCTCGCGCGCGGCACCCCGGTCAACATGGGTGAAGCGGTGGGCGTCATCGCGGCTCAGTCGATCGGCGAGCCGGGCACGCAGCTCACCATGCGCACCTTCCACATCGGCGGCGCTGCGCAGATCGGCGCGGACTCCTCCTTCATCGAATCGAATTTCGATGGCGTGGTGAAGTTCCGCAACCCGTCGATCGCCCGCAACTCCGACGGCGACCTTATGGTCATGGCCCGCAACGTTGCGGTCGTGATCGTCGGTCCCGATGGCGCCGAGCGTTCGGTGCATCGCGTTCAGTACGGCGCCCGTCTCAAGGTCGCCGAGGGCGACAAGATCCGTCGCGGTCAGCGTATCGCGGAATGGGATCCCTACACCCGTCCGATCCTCACTGAGGTCGACGGCGTGGTGGGCTTCGAGGATCTGGTAGACGGCCTCTCGATATCCGAAGCGGTTGACGAGTCGACCGGCATCGCCAAGCGCGTCGTCATCGACTATCGCCTGAACCAGCGTTCGGCGACCCTTAAGCCCGCGATCCTGATCAAGGGTGCGGATGGCAAGATCGCCAAGCTCGCGCGTGGCGGCGACGCACGCTATTTGCTGCCGGTCGAGTCGATCATTGGCTTTGATCCGGGTTCAACGGTGAAGGCGGGCGACATCATCGCGCGCATTTCAATGGAATCTGCCAAGACCCGCGACATCACCGGCGGTCTGCCGCGAGTCGCGGAACTCTTCGAAGCGCGTCGTCCGAAGGATTGCGCGATCATCGCGGAGATCGCCGGCACGGTGAAGTTTGGCCGCGACTACAAGAACAAGCAGCGCATCAGCATCGTCCCGCACGAAGAGGGCGGCGAGGAAGTCGAGTACCTGATCCCCAAGGGCAAGCATATCCATCTGCAGGACGGCGACGTCGTGGAGAAGGGGGATTACATCGTCGACGGCAATCCCGCGCCGCATGACATCCTGGCCATCAAGGGCGTCGAGGAGCTCGCCGCTTATCTCGTCAACGAGATTCAGGAAGTCTACCGACTGCAGGGCGTCATCATCAACGATAAGCACATCGAGGTGATCGTTCGCCAGATGCTGCAGAAGCTCGACATCGTCGATCCCGGCTCCACCGAGTTCCTCGCTGGCGAGCAGGTCGACAAGCTCGACTTCGAGCGTGCGAACGAGAAGGCTCTGTCGGAAGGCGGCCACCCCGCCACCGGCACGCCGGTTCTGCTCGGCATCACCAAGGCGAGCTTGCAGACGCGTTCCTTCATCTCCGCCGCCTCCTTCCAGGAGACGACGCGCGTGCTCACTGAAGCCTCGGTCAACGGCAAGGTGGATACGCTTGAAGGGCTCAAGGAAAACGTCATCGTGGGCCGCCTGATCCCGGCGGGTACGGGCGCCGCCATGGCAAAGCTGCGGCGCATCGCCGTCGTCCGCGACGAGATGATCCTGGCGCAGAAGGCGCAGTCCTCGCAGGCTCCCATGCCGCGCCTGCCTGCCGCCGAGTAAGGCGACAGGTCAACCGATCCTAAAGGGGTCGCCTTCGGGCGGCCCCTTTTTCATTTTCACCCTTTCGTCCGCTCTTCGCCGAATTTTCGCTATTCGCCCTTGCGAGATTGAACGAGCGCCTGACTGGCGCGTTGAGAGCAAGCGGAGCAGGGGGCGTTCTTCAGCCCGCTCTTCTCCACGGAAGGCGTTTGAACATGGCGTTGGCGTATCAAATCGACTGCGAGGCGGGTCCGGGGCAGGAATCGGTTGCCCTCGCGCCGCTCCTGGAGGGCGCGCGCGCCCGAGGCGTCGCCGATGCGCTGGAGATGGCAGGGCAGGCGGCGATTCTGCTGGGCGGGGCAGGCAACGTGCTCCATGCGGGGGAAAGCGCCAAAGCCTTGCTTGGCGAGGGCCTGCGCTTAGCCGATGGGCGATTGGTGCTGAAAGACGAACGTTCCCGATGGTTTGACAGGCTGCTGGAAACCGCCCTCGAAGGCGAAGAATCGGCGAATGGGGAGGGAATCATCCTGCCGATTCCCGACGGCGGCGCCATGCGCGTGCGAATCCTCCCCTTCGAGGGCGGAAAAAGGAACCCAGCCCAACTTTTAAAGGCGATCGTGCTGCTTGAACGCCTCAATAGTGCGGGTCCCGAGATGGTTAATACACCCTGAAAACCGAGGATTCCGCCCACGAGAGGCTTTTCTGCGCCTTCGTGACGGCAGGGTTGCGTTTTCGGGGTTGACTGACGCCAGCGACACCGGTAGACACCGCCTACTTCTTGGCAGACGGTCGAACGTCAGAGCTTCCAGCGCGCCTCGCGCGGAACAAAGGACCTTCGATACCTTGCCAGACCATCACGACTGACAAGTCGAACGATCGGGTTCATGAACGTGGCGCAAGCTGCGGTCCTCTGATGAAGACGCGCCAGCGGCGATCCTGCCGTAGGCGCGATTCGCTTTGCGCAGGTTCTCTTGCGTAAAACGACCGAATTCACCGAGCACTTGCTCAACCGAGTGGTGCTCAAGCGAAGCCTGGACTGAGGCGAGTAAACGATGCCGACGATCAGCCAGTTGATCCGCAAGCCGCGGCAACAGAAGACCTACCGCGAAAAGGCCCGCCACATGCAGGCCTGCCCGCAGAAGCGCGGCGTTTGCACCCGCGTCTACACGACGACGCCGAAGAAGCCGAACTCAGCGCTCCGTAAGGTTGCGAAGGTTCGTCTCACCAACGGCTTCGAAGTCATCGGCTACATTCCTGGCGAAGGTCACAACCTGCAGGAACACTCCGTGGTCATGATCCGCGGCGGCCGCGTCAAGGATTTGCCCGGCGTTCGCTATCACATTCTGCGCGGCGTTCTTGACACCCAGGGCGTCAAGGACCGCAAGCAGCGTCGTTCGAAGTACGGCGCCAAGCGTCCGAAGTAAGGGGAATTCACGATGTCGCGTCGTCATAGAGCTGAAAAGCGCGAAGTCATTCCGGACGCAAAGTTCGGCGATGTCATTCTCGCCAAGTTCATGAACTCCATCATGTATGATGGAAAGAAGTCTGCGGCCGAAGCGATCGTTTACGGCGCTTTCGACATCATCGAGCAGAAGGCGAAGCAGGAGCCCCTGCCGCTCTTCAAGCAGGCGCTCGAAAATGTCGCGCCGGCTATCGAGGTGCGTTCACGTCGCGTCGGCGGCGCCACCTATCAGGTTCCCGTCGAAGTGCGCGCCGAGCGCCGTCAGGCTCTGGCGATCCGTTGGATCATCACCGCCGCTCGCGGCCGCAACGACAAGACCATGGTCGACCGTCTCTCCGCCGAGTTGATGGACGCCGCCAACAACCGTGGCAACGCGGTCAAGAAGCGCGAAGACACGCACCGGATGGCGGAAGCCAACCGCGCCTTCTCGCACTATCGCTGGTAATTTAATCAGGGCGCTTCTTGCGCCTACGAGGATCGGACGATGGCCCGCCAATACGCTCTTGAGGACTACCGTAACTTCGGCATCATGGCCCACATCGACGCGGGCAAGACGACGACGACGGAACG
>CANGTC010000173.1 GCA_947456505.1 Beijerinckiaceae bacterium | reverse complement strand
TGTAGCAGCAGGCAGCATCTCGACCTATGGACGCTACACAGTTTCGGACGACGGTAAGAAGCTCGTTTTCAAGATACTCGGCAGCACGTGGAAAGATTGGGTGGGTGCTACCCAAGAAAGAGATCTCAGTTTGTCCAAAGACAAGCTTGAGTATATGACTAAATCGTCTGTCAGCGGGACAACGACGATGACCTTCGAACGGTACTCCGACTGAAATACCGTTCTTTCTTCTCGTTTGATCCAAGGTGGAAGCTGAGGCGTAAGTAGCTCATAGTTTCCTCCCGAAACTTCCCACTTCGCCCAGTCCCCTCAAAGGGATTGGGCTTTTTATTGCCTCGGCGTTTTCACAGTTCCAGCCCGCTTGCTAGCCACGCCAGCAGCCTCCAGGGCAGCATCCAGTTCCCCAGCCTTAGCAGCGCCTATCAAAATGCCCAGAACCGCTTCTAGACGCCCAGCAGCCCCCACGACGATACCTGGCTTTCCCTTTTCGATCTCAAGGGTCTTCAGACCACTCTTCAGCACCAGTACGAGATTGCCGCTGCCATCAGCTTTCCACCAAGGCTTGACCCGCTTTTGGCGATCCACGGGCTGCTTGATGCCATCGGGATTTTTCACCCAGCGGCGGACAAGAACTGTGAAGGCTGGATCGGCTACAAGCTTCTGTTGCTCTTCGAGGCGGTCGATGAGCCGTTGACGGCGGACCAGCTTCGGATTTCTAGCAATTTGCTGGGGAGCGACGGTGAATGTGAGGGACTTTAGGTGAGCCATTTTGCTGTCTCCTATCGAATGGACAGCCAATTCAGATAAACACATTTTGGGAAAAAGTAAAGGAGTATTTTCCTCGTCAGATCGAAAGCCCGATCGAAGTCGGTTGGATTGGTGAGAAGCAGATTTCAATCAGAACCCAGAAAAGTGGCTGTAGCCCAGAGCCACGGCGACCCCAACTAGCGCCAAGCACAATGTGACTTGGGTGAGAGCCATCAGCTTATCGACCCACGGTTATCGTTTATGGGCTGTGAAGCTGTCATCAGCTTTCGAGAGCTGGAAGCCTTCGTAGACCAGATAGCCGAATAGCACCAACGAGAACACGTTAGCAACCAGAGCAGCTATCAGCGTTGTTTGTCCGAAACCCATCACGAATTTCCAGTTTAACCTATCGCTGTCAGCATCGAACCCAATCAGGTGCTGGGCGAGCGAATATAGCTGATGCTCGGTTGTGATGGATAGCGAGACGTTTTTTGAATGATAGTGGAGCGCTCAGGCCTAGTCGCTGGAAGCGTCAAAATCTGGCTAGAAGCGGCTCTCGGACCCGACTTGGAGTTTATAACGGTTTATAACTTTTTGAGCCCCGCCGTAGGGGTCCAAAAAAGCTATAAACTGTAAGCTAAGTCGTTGATTTCGATGGTGGGCGCACTAGGGCTCGAACCTAGGACCCGCTGATTAAGAGTCAGCTGCTCTACCAACTGAGCTATGCGCCCATCGAAATCGCAAGCGGCCAATCGCCGCGAGCGAGCGGGGGTGTAGCAAAGGTCCTCACCCATGTCCAGCGTCTTGCGAAAGATAATGCAAAGTAGCAACCGGAAGTTGGACCCACACAAGCCTTTAGGCCGGAATATCGCACATTGTGGACTATGATCGGGGCGCCTGAGGGGCAAAAAAACAGCGGACCCATGGGCCCGCTGCTCAAAAAATTCAGCCGTCGCGAAAATCAGGCGGTCGCGCCGCCGGACATCGCCTCGGGCTTGGTCTTCTGACGCTTCACCATCAGCTTGTTGAGCGCAGCGATATAGGCCCGCGCGGAGGCCACCATGGTGTCGGGGTCCGCCCCCTTGGCGGTGACGGACTTGCCGGCCTCGCTGAGACGCACGGAGACCTCGGCCTGCGCATCGGTGCCCTGGGTCACCGCATGCACCTGGTAGAGCTCCAGGGTGGCTGTGTGGGGCACCAGCGCGTGGATGGCGTTGAAGATGGCGTCCACCGGGCCATTGCCCACGGCCTGCTTGGTGACATGATTGCCCTCGATATCGAGGGTCAGGGTCGCCATCTGCGGACCCATGGTGCCCGCGATCACGGTCAGGGCCTCAACCTTGATTCGCTCGCCCGCATGGCCGATCTCGTCGTCGACGAGAGCCTCGATGTCCTCGTCGTAGATGATCTTCTTGCGGTCAGCGAGGTCCTTGAAGCGGTTGAAGGCGTCCTGAAGGGCGTTCTCGCCGAGCTCGTAGCCCAATTCCTTCAGCTTGGAGCGGAAGGCGTTGCGGCCGGAATGCTTGCCCATGACCAGCGAGGTCTTCGACACGCCCACGCTTTCGGGGGTCATGATCTCGTAGGTCTGGGCGTTCTTCAGCATGCCGTCCTGATGGATGCCGCTCTCGTGGGCGAAGGCGTTCCGGCCCACGATGGCCTTGTTGTACTGCACGGGGAAGGAGGTCACCGCCGACACGAGCCTCGAGGCGCGGGTCAGCATGCCCGTCTCGATATTGTTCACATAGGGCATGACATCGGCGCGGGTGCGCAGAGCCATGATCACCTCTTCAAGCGCCGCATTGCCCGCGCGCTCGCCAATGCCGTTAATGGTGCATTCGATCTGCCGCGCGCCGCCGTTCAGGCCCGCGAGGGTGTTGGCCACCGCGAGTCCCAGATCGTTGTGGCAATGGACCGAGAAAATCGCCTTGTCGGAATTGGGCACGCGCTCGCGCACGGTGCGGAAGATGCGCTCATATTCCTCGGGCACCGTATAGCCCACGGTGTCGGGGATGTTGATGGTCGTGGCGCCCGCCTTGATGGCCAGCTCCACCGCCCTGCAGAGGAAGTCGATCTCCGTGCGGGTGCCGTCCTCCGCCGACCATTCCACATCCTCGACGAGGTTGCGTGCGCGGCTGCATTGGGCGGTGATCATGGCGAGCACCTCCTCCGGGTCCTTCTGCAACTTGTATTTCATGTGCAGGGGGGAGGTGGAGATGAAGGTATGGATGCGTGGGCGCACCGCATGGCGCACGGCCTCGCCGCAGCGGTCGATGTCCTTGATGGCGGCGCGGGCGAGCCCGGCGACGCTGGCGCGCTTGACCCGCTTGGCGATGGCCGACACCGCCTCGAAATCGCCGTCGGAGGCGATGGGGAAGCCCGCCTCGATCACATCCACGCCCATGGCGTCGAGGAGGTCGGCGACCTCCAGCTTCTCCTCGAAGGTCATGGTGGCGCCGGGCGATTGCTCGCCGTCGCGCAGGGTGGTGTCGAAAATGATGACGCGGTTGGAGTTGCTGCCGGTCGCGGGGGGATTGGATGGGTTTGTCATGGCTGGTCCTGAATGTCGTCCCGGCTCTCTGGCGCGGGGTGTCGGGTTGCTTTTCTGGCCTTCAATCCCCTGAGCGCCCAGGCAATGCCCGGCCGGCCCTCAGGGGCGGCTAAGAAGCAGCAGAAGGCCCGAAAGCGTCGAGGACAGCGCAACGGTCCGCGAGGCGTTGGCGCCCGCGTCGAAACCGTTCATCTGGGTGGCCAAGTGCGCCACGACGTCCTCAATCCTGATCATCCCTTGCTGGGACGATGTCACCATAGCCGAGAAGGGGCGGCTCTGACAAGCTGTGGGAAGCGGCAAAAAGCCCCCTACTCCGCCGTCACCCCGGCGTCGCGGATCAGCTTGCCCCAATGCTCCGCCTCGGCGCGGGCGAAAACCTCCGCCTCGGATGGGGTCATGGTGGCCATGGCGCCGCCGGATTTGCTGAAGATGTCGATCACGGTCGGGTCGGCGCGCACCTTGGTCATCTCGGCCCGCAAGCGCTCCAGCACGGGCTGGGGCGTGGCGCGCGGTGCGAAGAGGCCGAACCAGCTGTCCATGTCCATATCGGCGACGCCAGTCTCCTTGACGCTCGGCAGGTCGGGCGTGGGGCCGTAGCGTTTGGCGGTGGAGACGGCGAAGGCCTTCACCTTCTCGCCCTTCACCTGCGGCAGGGCGGTGGAGGAATTGTCGAAGAAGAGGTCGATGCGTCCCCCCAGCAGATCCTGATAGGCGGGCTGGGCGCCGCTATAGGGCACATGGAGCATGTCGATCTTCGCCAGATGGGCCAGCACGGCGGAAGCCAGATGCTGCCCCGTGCCCCGTCCCGCCGAGGCGTAGGTCAGCTTGCCCGGGTTGGCGCGGGCGAAGTCGATGACTTCCTTGAAGCTGTTCTGGGGCAGGTCCTTGCGGGCTATGAGCATGTAGGGCCAGCTGACCACCATGGAGACCGGCGTGAAATCGCGCACGGGATCATAGGAAAGCTTGGGATAGAGGCCCACGTTGAAGGCCATGTTGGAGACGCCGCCCAGCAGCAGCGTATAGCCATCTGGCGCAGCCTTTGAGGCGAGATCCGTGCCCACCAGCGTGCCGGCGCCCGGGCGATTCTCGACGATGACCGCCTGGCCCAGCAGGGTTTGCAACCGATCCGCCACCACGCGGGCCACGGTGTCGAATCCGCCCCCGGGGGGCTGGGGCACAATGATCTTGACCGGTCGGTCGGGAAAATTTTGGGCGCCCGCCGGAAGCGGCAAGCCGAGGGCCCAACCCATGACAAGTGCGGCCAAAGCGCTGCGCCATATGGAAATCATTGGTTTTCTCCGTCGATTGGGCCGCACACTGATGCAGAGCGCACAACTTGGCAAGCGCGAGGGGGGGACTGGCGGAATCTGGCGCGTAGAGTAAAACCCCCTCCACACACCAGCCGCCTGGAGGCCATATGAGCGAGCGTCTCTCCATGCCGAAGGACAAGATCCGCGTCCTTCTGCTTGAAAACATCAATGACAGCGCCGTGGCCCTCTTCCATGCGGCTGGCTATACCAATCTGACCCGCCTGACCAAGGCCCTCGATGGGGAGGCCCTGCGCGAGGCGCTGGAAGGCGTGCATGTTCTGGGCATCCGCTCGCGCACCCAACTCACGGACGAGGTCTTCGCCAAGGCCGACCGGCTGATCGCCGTGGGCTGCTTCAGCGTCGGCACCAATCAGGTCGATCTCGATGCGGGCCGCGTGCGCGGCATCCCCGTCTTCAACGCCCCCTATTCCAACACCCGCAGCGTGGCCGAACTCGTCATCGGCGAGATCGTGATGCTCCTGCGCCGCATCATCCCCCGCTCGGTGTCGGCCCACGAGGGTGGCTGGGACAAGTCGGCGGACGGCAGTTTCGAGGTGCGCGGCAAGACCCTGGGCATCGTGGGCTATGGCAGCATCGGCTCCCAGCTCTCCAACCTCGGCGAGGCCATGGGCCTGAAGGTGATCTACTACGATCACACCGACAAACTGCGCCACGGCAACACCGAGCCGGTCGCGACCCTCGACGAATTGCTGGCGCAATCGGACATCGTGAGTCTGCATGTGCCGGAGACCCCGCAGACCGCGAATATGATCGCCGAACCGCAGCTGCGCATGATGCGCAAGGGCTCCTTCCTCATCAACAACAGCCGCGGCACTGTCGTTGACCTCGACGCGCTGGCGGCTGCTTTGAAAAGCGGCCATCTGGCGGGCGCGGCGGTGGATGTGTTCCCGGTGGAGCCCGCCTCCAACAAGGATCGTTTCGTCAGCCCCTTGCAGGGCATCGACAATGTGATCCTGACGCCCCACATCGGCGGTTCGACCGAAGAGGCGCAGGAGCGCATCGGCGCGGAGGTCGCCAAGAAGCTGATCGAATACAGCGACATCGGCTCCACGCTCGGCGCGGTGAACTTCCCTCAGGTGCAATTGCCGCCCCGCCCAGCGGGCACCCGCTATATCCATGTGCATCGCAATGTGCCGGGCATGCTCAACAGCCTGAACCAGGCCTTCTCGAAGCGCGGCCACAACATCGCCTCGCAATATCTGCAAACCTTCGGCGACCTTGGCTATGTGGTCATCGACGCAGAGGGCGATTACAATGAGGCGCCGCAGATTCTGGAAGAGCTGCGGGCCATCGACGGCACCATCCGCGCGCGTCTGCTCTACGAACGTTGAGGCGTCTCCCATGAAGGCTGTTCTGCTTCCCCTCCTGCTCTCCCTCGCGCTCGCGGGCTGCAACGCCAGCGCGCCTTCGCCAGTCGCCAGCGCCGTGCAGCCTGCCTCCACCAACATCACCCCGCCCGACTTCAAGCTTCCGGAGGGGCGCGGCTGTTCGGGCGATGTGGCGCGCTGGCAGGCCATCCAGCAGAACGACCTCAACATGGGTCACGTGAACCAGAAGGTTTATGACGAGATCCAGCGCGAAATCGCCGCATCCGCCAGCGCCTGTCAGGCGGGCCGCGATAGCGAGGCCAGCGCCATGGTCACCGCCTCCAAGCGCCGCCACGGCTATCCCGGCTGAGACAACAGCCCCCTAAGCCTCGATCGTCCCTTGGGAAACCATGACCGCCGCGCCCCCCACCGAGGCGTCGACAAGCACCCCGCCTTCAATCTGCAAGCGCAGGTGGATCATGCTCGGGCGGTCGATTTCGAAACCCTGTTCGATGATCAAGAGATGGTCCCCATCTTCCGGCCGCTCGAACTGCACGGCGACCCCAGCGAAGGCCGCAGCAGCCGAACCAGTGGCGGGATCCTCCGTGATGGCGAGCCCCGGGCCAAACATGCGGGCATGCACATGGCTGCCCTCACGCATCACCTCCTGTGTATAGAGGAAGACCAACGAACCGGAGCATGCAAAGGTCTTGGAGAATAGCTTCCGATTGGGAACTACACTTCCAATAGCCTCCAGCGAGGCTACCGGCACGAAGGTGAAGGGGTTGCCTGCGCTCCACAAGCTTGGTTGATGCGCGGCAAAACCGATGTCGGCGGGCTGCAGCCCGAGCGCGGCCGCGATCGCCTCTGTACTCGGCGCCTCGCCCAGGCGTTGGGGCAGACGCGGCAAGATAAAGCTCCCCTGCCATGCTCCGCCCTTCTGACGGCGCACAGTGCAGGCGATCAGCCCCACCTGCTCCTCGATAGCCAGCCCCAGTCCCGCCCGGCCCAGCATCTCGGGCGAACGCAACTGGGCGATCAGCACGGCCGCGCCGATGGTGGGATGGCCTGCAAAGGGCAGTTCGCGCGTGGGCGTGAAAATGCGCAGCCGCGCGGTGTTCACGGGGTCCAGCGGATCCAGCACGAAGACCGTCTCCGACAGGTTGAACTCGCGTGCGATGGTCTGCATGCGCTGCTCGCTCAACCCCTCGCAATCCACGACCACCGCCAGCGGATTGCCTGTGAAGGGCGTGTCGGTGAAGACATTGAAAGTGTAGAATGTCCGGCGCAAGGAGGCGCTCCCGCAATGTATCGAGCGGCGCCAACCATCAGCATCGCGCAATGCCAGATGGTTGGCGTCTAATCACGGGAAGTCTATCGCGGTTTGCTCATAATTCAATGAGCGGCAACCTACTTCACCAGTTCCGGCGCCTTCTTCACGAAGCGATCGTCGAAGGTTTTCGACAGATCCACATTCGCGCCCTGCAATTCAGGATCGAACTTGGTGAGCATGTCGCTGGTGGATTTCATGCCCGTGGGATCCAGCACGCCGGTCAGCGAATAGGAGGCCTTCGAGTTCTTGGCCGAGAGCATGTAAAGCTCCTTGTCGCCCAGCAGATATTCCGGCGGCACGGTGGCGGCGATGTCTTCGGGGCTCGCGGTCTTCAGCCATTGCAAGGTCTTGTAGAAGACATTGGTGAGGGCCTGCATCGTATTGGGATTCTGGTCGATGAAGCTCTTCTTGGCGTAGAGCACGGCGGCCGGATTGGACCCGCCGAAGAGCGCGCGGGTCCCCTCCTCCGTGCGGGTGTCGATCACGACGCGCACCTCGCCCGCCCGCTCCAGAAAGGACAGCACGGGCTCGAGATGGGACACAGCGTCGATCTCGCCCTTCTGCATGGCCGCCAGCGCCGATTGCGCCGAGCCGATGCCGATATAGGAGGCGTCGGACGGAGAGAGGCCCGCCCGCGCCATGACGAAATTCATGAGCATGTTGGTGGAGGAGCCCGGTGCGGTGACGCCGATCTTCATGCCCTTGAAATCGGCGGGCGAGTTCCACTTGCGGTCCTTCTTCACCGCCACCGCGATGGCCGGGAAGCGACCAAGCTCGATGACCGCGCGAATGTCCTGCCCCTTGGCC
>CANGTC010000172.1 GCA_947456505.1 Beijerinckiaceae bacterium | reverse complement strand
CGCAGCGCCTCGTCCAGAACCGCGATCACATCGCATCCGGCGAAGATGAAGCCGCTGACGCCCGCCTCTTTCCACGCGGCCTCGGCGGCGCCGGGCCGGCCAGCGAGGTAGATATGGCGCGCGCCCGCCTTGACCAGCGCCCGCGCCGCTTTTCGCCCCCACTCTTCGTAGAGGGGATCCGACGAACAGATGCAGGCGAAGGCGGCGCCGGAGGACTTGAAAGCTGCGGCGAGGCTTTCCTCATCCGCAAAGCCCTCGTTGCCCGGCGCCAGCACGCCGCCCGCCTCGAAGAAATTCTTGGCGAACATGGACCGCGCCGTGAAGGCGGCGACGGGGCCGAGATTGGCGAGGAACACGCTGCGGCGGACGTCCTTTTGCGCGGCCTCAGCATCCGCCCGGTCGCGCAGGGCCTCGAAGGCCTCGGCGTCGCGATGCAGGCTAAGCGCAGGCAGGGGGATCGGCAGGGCGGGGGCGGATCGCGCTGGGGGCAGGGGCGCCAGCACCTCGACAGGGGCCTCGGCCACATTGGGGAATTCGCTCGTGCCGGTGATCGGGTCCTTGCGGCGGGCGATGGCGCGGGCGCGCTCTTGCTGCGTCGTCGCGATCTGCTTTTGCAGGGCGCCAGAGGTCAGCGCCCCATAGAGCCCGCCCGCCCGTTCGGTCTCTTGCAGCAGGGCCCAGGCCTTTTCGCAGAGGGCGTCGGTCAGGGCCTCGAAGGAGCCGGCGCCAGCGGCGGGGTCGGACACGCGGCCAAGGTTCGCCTCCTCCAGAAGCACCGATTGGGTGTTGCGGGCGATGCGCCTTGCGAAATCATCGGGCAGGCCCAGCGCCTGGGTGAAGGGCAGCACGCTCACCGCATCGGCCCCGCCCAGCCCCGCCGAGAAACAGGCGACGGTGGCGCGCAGAATGTTCACCCAGGGATCGCGCCGGGTCATCATGCGGATCGATGTCTCAGCATGGATGTGGATCGGCGCAGGCGTCAGCCCGCAGGCCTCCTCCACCCGCGCCCACAGGCGCCGGAGCGCCCGCAGTTTGGCGACGCCCAGAATTTCGTCCGCATCCGCGCTGACGCGGAAGCCGATCATGCCCCGCGCTGCCTCAAGGGCCACGCCAGCGCCTTCCAGCGCCCGCAGATAGGCCAGCGCCGAGGATGTCACAAAGGCCAGCTCCTGCGCCTCGGAGGCGCCGGCGCCATGGGCCAGACGGCCATCGGCGACAAAGCCTCGCCCGCCAAGGCTTTTGGCGAAAGCGGCGCTCCCGGGGGCCAGGGCGGCCCAGTCGGTCGAGGCGCCGCCTTGCAGCGCCATCTGGCCGAGCGGGTCGTGGCCGAAGGTCACGGTGGAGAGGTCCCCGCCCGCCTTGGTCAGGAGGTCCGCCAGATGCCGCGCGCAGTCCTGCGCCTGTGGCCCAAGGTCGATCTCGATGGGCAGGCCCACGTCCAGCGCCACGCCCTCCAGAACTGTGTCGAGGGATGCGCGGTCGGTGGGCAGGCCAAAGCCATGGGCGCCCACGGCGCCCGCGAAGACCAGATGCATGCCGGTGGCGCCGTTCTCCAGATCTTCGAGAGCCTGCCGGTTGGCGGCCTCGGGGTCGGGATTGTCCACCCGCGCCAGCCGCGCCCAGCCAGCCCCGCTCGCCTTCACCGCCCGGGGGCGCTCTTCCAGCAGGCGGCCATAGAGGGGGGCGATGGGGATGGCGTCATAGCTGCGCCCCTGCAACCGCTCGAAGGGCGCGCCCTTGAGCACCCCATCCACCCGCGCCCGCCACTGGGCTTCCGTGGCGGCGGGGAAAACATCGGCGAAGGAGATCGGCTTGTCTGACATGGGCTGGTCCGAGTGAGAGCCCCTTTTCGCATGGCGCGGCCTGTCCCGCCACAGGCGGAAAGTCGTAGACCCCTCAGCTCTCCAGAGCTTCCACGATGGTGCGCAGCACCTTCACCCGGCTGTAATATTTGTCATTGGCCTCCACTAGCGTCCAGGGCGCGCGGGTGGTGGAGGTCAGGTTGACCATGTCGTTCACCGCCTGCTCATAGGCGTCCCATTTTTCGCGGTTTCGCCAGTCGTCCGGGGTGATCTTGTAGCGTTTCACCGGCGTGTCCTCGCGCGCCTTGAAGCGGGCCAACTGCTCGTCCTTGCTGATGGCGAGCCAGAATTTCACCACCGTATAGTCCGCGCGCGCCAGATGGCGCTCGAAGTCCTTGATCTCGTCATAGGCGCGCAGCCAGTCGGCCTCCGAGCAGAAGCCTTCCACCCGCTCCACCAGCACCCGGCCATACCAGGTGCGGTCGAAGATGGCGGACTGGCCGCGCATGGGAATGCGTCGCCAGAAGCGCCAGAGATAGGGATGGGCGCGCTCTTCGTCCGTGGGCGCGCTGACTCCGTGGACGCGGAAGGCGCGGGGGTCCAGGGCCTCGCGGATGCGCAGGATGGCGCCGCCCTTGCCTGCGGCGTCATTGCCCTCCATGGCGATGACGAGGCCGCGCTCGCGGAAGCTTTTCGAGGTGGTGATGCGCGTCAGCGCATGCTGATAATGGCGCAGCTCCTCGCGATAGGCGTCGGGGTCGAGGCTTTTCGTGAGGTCAAGGGCGGAGATGACCGTTGGGGTCTTGAGGGGGATTCTCCCCTTCGGGGCAGCCTTTGGCTTCGCGGGTTTCGCCTTTGCAGCTTTGTCAGTTTCGGCGACGACCTTGCGCAGAAGGTCAAGCAGCAACGTGCCCGCAGCCACGTCCCGGTAGCGATCATTGTCGCCCGCCACCACATGCCAGGGCGCCTGGCCGGTCGAGGTGATGTCGGCCATTTCGAGGCCCGCCGCGTTGAGCCTTTTGCGCTCCTTTTTCGTATCGATATGGTTCCATTCGATCACGACCGGGCGCTTGCGCGAGCCATCGGCGCGCAGCACTTTCTTCAGGCGCCGCTGGGCTTCCTTGTCCGGCAGGAAGAGCCAGAGCTTGAGCAGCATGACGCCTTCAGCCGCCAGCATGGTTTCGAATTCGTTGATGTCGACGAGCGCCTGCGTGAATTCGGTTTCGTTGAGCAAGCCACGCGCGCGCCCATCCAGCGCCGGGTGATACCAGGAGCCCAGAACCACGCCGATGCGCCCGTGGCCGGGCATGTCGCGCCAGAAGCGCCAGTAGGGCGGGCGTTGGCGCTCATCCTGGGTGGGCGAGGCGTAGGAGAGCGTGTCGAGATAATGGGGATCTAGCCATTCGTAGAGCCGATCCAGCAGCTCGCCCTTGCCCGCCCCATCCGAGCCGTTGATGAGGATCAGCACGCTTTTCTTGCGCGCCTCCACCAGTTCGAACTGGGCGTCGAGCAGATCCTCGCGCAGGCGCGGCTCGATCTTGTCGAAGTCCTTCTTCGACAGGTCATGGGACAGGGCGGCTGACTCGAACATGCACGGCTCCCTCGTCGTCAGGCGGCTATGGCGCGCTCCAGGGTCTCGACGCCCGTCTTCAGCGCCTCCGCGCAACGCTCGATCAGGTCTTCGGTCGCTCGGCTGCGGGGAATGGACACATGCATCGCCGCCAAAGGCTCGCCCTCGCGCCCCCTGATGATTCGCGCCACGGCTATGCTGCCGATGGTGAACTCCGCCGTGCTGAGGGCGAAGCCCTGCTTGCGCGCTCGCTCCACCTCGTTTTCGAGGCGCGCCCGGTCGGTGAGCGTCCTTTCGGAGAAGGGCTGTAGTTTGGTCCGGTCGAAATAGGCGGCAAGCTCCGTCGGATCCATCGCCGCCAGAAAGACCCGGCTGGTGGCGCCTGCGTAAAGGGGAATCGGCACGCCGATCTGCTGGCTCTGGCTGATGGCGTTGAGGGCTTCGACAGCGTCCACATTCACGCGGAAATCATGGTCGCGCACGGCAAGCACGACGGTCTCGTTCACCTTGTCGCGGATCGCGGTCATGATGGGACGGGCGAGGGTGCGCACGGGTATGGATTGCAGCACGGAACTGGCGAGGCCCAGGGGCAGCACGCCCAGCCGATAACTGGCGGTTTCGCGATTTTGGGTCGCCAGCCCCTCTGCGACGAGAGTCGCCAGAAGGCGAAAGGCTGTGGGCTTTGAAAGGCCCGCCCGATTGGCGACTTCCAGCAGGCTTGATTCGCGCGGGGACGCGGCCAGGGCGAAGAGGATGCGCCCGGCCCGATCCACCGCCTCGATGGCGGTCTGGTCCATGCGCGGCTCGCCCGCCGCCTCGCCTCGCGCGCTCCTGCCCTTGCCAGTGGCCCTCTGCGCAGAAGGCGTTGTCGCCCTCGCCATGCCCGTCTCCTCAAATTCTTCCGCGCCGGGGCGCGTCTATATTTCTTTATAAGCCTTTCCGAGGCGAGCGTCTCTGGTCCCAACGTCGCATTTTGCGGCCCCAGGCTTTACAGCGGCGCCGCGCTCGTCCAGCTTCGGTCCATCAGATGAGGATTCCACCCATGATCATTCCAGAAGGGCGCGTGCGCCGCGTCGTCACCACCGTCAACGAAGAAGGCAAGGCGGTTGTCCTCTTCGACAGCGATAACCCCAACCGCGCCGTGCGGCCCGGCAAGAACAATGTGGCCAACCTCATCTGGACCACCGACGGCGCCCCCGCCGACATTGCGGGGCCGCAGGATCGTGGGGCGAGGCAAATCGGCACCTCGCCGCTTCCCGGCGCCTCCATTTTCCGCATCATGGACTATCCCCCCGTGACGCCCGAAATGGAGAAGATGGACACCGCCGCCCGCATGAAGGAATTGGCCCACGAGCCGGAAATCCGGGGCCTGCCGCCGCGCCATCCCTTCATGCACCGCACCCGCACCGTCGATTACGCCATCATCCTGCAGGGCGAGATCGACATGTTGCTCGATGACAGCGAGATCCACCTAAAGGCGGGCGACGTGCTGGTGCAGCAGGGCACGAACCACGCCTGGGTCAATCGCGGCACGGAAGTCTGCCGCATCGCCTTCGTGCTGATCGACGCCAAGCCCATCTGAAGGCTTTCAGACGATCTGCGCCAGCGCGGGCACGGAGGCGACCACCTTGTTGACGGTCTCCTCCCCCGCCACATCGCGCGCATAGGCGAAGAGTTCACGGCCGATGGTTTGCATTTCACCCATGCCAAGGCCCAGCGCCATGAGCTTGCCCGCCAGCCCCATGATGCCGCCCCCACCCATCATGCTGCTGAGCGCGCCCAGAAGACCGCCGCCCATGGGCGCCTCCCCTTCGCCAAGGGTTGCGGCGAGATCATGGACGCCGGGGATCTTGTCCATCAGCTCCTGCAGGGCCTCCGGTGACGCTTCCGCCTTGAGGAAGGTGAAAATCTCCCCCACGGCCTGCCGCGCCACGTCAGCGTCCACCCCAGCGGCCTCGCTCACCCGTGCGATCAGTTCATCCATTCCCGCTGTCTCCGAATTGTTGCTGAATCACCTTAACCGAGGCTCATGGGTGAGGCCAATCACGACTCACAAGCATCCCGCGCCCCGCCGGGTTCCCCTGTGGCGCGGGCGAAGGTCATGGCCTATAACTTTGGTGTTGTTCGAGCGAAAAGGCGCGACATGACAGACGATCCCGCAAACCAGCCCGGCAAGATCCTCATCGGCAAGGGCGAGGCCTATCAATATCTTCAGTTGCCCCTGGGCAATCGCCATGGCCTTGTGGCGGGCGCCACCGGCACGGGCAAGACCGTGACACTGCAGGTGCTGGCGGAGGGCTTCTCCAATGCGGGCACGGCGGTTTTCTGCGCCGATGTGAAGGGCGATCTGTCGGGCCTCGCCATGCCGGGCGATGGCAAGGCGCCTTTCGTGCAGCGGGCGAAGGACATTGGCGTCACCTATACGCCCGACCGCTTTCCCGTCGTGTTCTGGGATGTGTTCGGCGAGCAGGGCCATCCCGTGCGCGCCACCCTCTCGGAAATGGGGCCGGTGCTGCTGGCGCGCCTGCTCGATCTCAACGATGTGCAGGAAGGCGTGCTCAACATCGTCTTCCGCATCGCCGACGAACAGGGCCTGCTGCTGCTGGATCTGAAGGATCTGCGCGCCATGCTGGCCATGGTCTCGGACAACGCCGCCGAACTCACCAAGCAATATGGCAATGTGGCCCCCGCCACCGTGGGCGCGATCCAGCGGCAATTGCTGGTGCTGGAAAATCAGGGCGCCGACAAGTTCTTCGGCGAGCCCGCCCTCTCCATCGAGGATTTCATCCGCACCGACCGCGACGGGCGGGGCGTCATCAATGTGCTGGCCGCCGACAAGCTGATGCGCAGCCCCAAGCTCTACGCGACCTTCCTGCCGTGGATGCTCTCCGAACTCTTCGAAACCCTTCCCGAAGTGGGGGACGCCGACAAGCCGAAGCTCGTCTTCTTCTTCGATGAAGCGCATCTCTTGTTCGACAGCGCGCCCAAGAACCTGATGACCGCCATCGAACAGGTGGTGCGCCTCATCCGCTCCAAGGGCGTGGGCGTCTATTTCATCACCCAGAACCCCCTTGATGTGCCGGACGTGGTGCTGGGCCAGCTCGGCAACCGCGCGCAGCACGCTCTGCGCGCCTTCACCCCCCGCGATCAGAAGGCGGTGAAGGCGGCGGCGGAGACTTTCCGCCAGAATCCGAAATTTGACACGAGCGAGGTCATCACGCAGCTCGGTGTGGGCGAGGCTCTGGTCTCCATGCTGGAGAAAGGCGGCACGCCCGCCGTTGTATCGCGCTCGCTGATCGCACCGCCCGGCTCGCGGGTTGGGCCGATCACAGCCGAGGAGCGCGCCGCCGTTATCGCCGCCAGCCCCCTGCGCGGCAAATATGACGTGACCATTGATCGCGAGTCCGCTTTCGAGGTGTTGAACAAGCGCGGCACGAAGATGGTGGAGAAGGCGCAGCCCGCCAGTCCCTCGCCCTGGGGCGCGCCGCAATCCGCTCCGCCGCAAGAAACTCCCTCCTCTGTGCCGCCAAGCCCGTGGACACATAAAAACGTCCCGCCTGCGCCTCCGCCGCAAGAGGCGCCGTCGCAAGGCGGCGGTATTCTCGACACCATCGGGGGCATGATCGGCGGCGCGCTGGGCAATGGGGGGAGCGGTTCCGGTTCAGGCGGCCGGGGCAATCGCATGTCCACCGGCGAGCTGATCATCCGCTCGGCCGCCCAATCGGCGGCGCGCTCCATCGGCACCCAGATCACCCGCGCCATCCTGCGCAATGTGCTGGGGGGCATGAAGCGCTGAGAGCTTTGAACGGGCGCCCGGCTGCGCTACATCTGTGAAACCCAGCCGGAGATTCCCATGCCCGCCCTCGACGATGTTCTCGCCCGGATCGACCATAACCTGGACGACGCCCTGAAGCGCCTCTTCGGCCTGCTGGAGATCCGCTCCATCTCGGCGGACCCCGCCTACAAGGACGACTGCGCCCGCGCCGCGCAATGGCTGGCGGATGAGTTGAATGGTCTGGGCTTCGAAGCCTCCGTGCGGCCCACGGCGGGGCATTCCATGGTCGTGGCGCACGCGAAGTCAAAGCGCCGCGATGCGCCCCATGTGCTCTTCTACGGCCATTACGATGTGCAGCCCGCCGATCCCCTCGAACTCTGGGAGACCGATCCCTTCGCGCCGCGCATGGTGGATGCGGCCGAGGGCCGTCGCATCGTGGCGCGCGGCGCCGCCGACGACAAGGGCCAGCTGATGACATTCGTCGAGGCCTGCCGCGCCTTCATGGAAAGCGGCGGCCTGCCCTGCGATGTGACGCTGCTCTTCGAAGGCGAGGAGGAATGCGGCTCGCCTTCGCTGCCCGCATTCCTCGCCGCCAACAAGGCGGACCTGACCGCTGATCTCGCCATGCTCTGCGACACCAATATGTGGAACCGCAAGACGCCCATGATCACCACCATGCTGCGTGGTCTGGCGCTGGAAGAGGTGGTGATCCGCGCCGCCTCGCGCGATCTGCATTCGGGCTTGTTTGGCGGGGCGGCGGTGAACCCCATTCATGTGCTCTCGAAGATCATCGCCGACTTGCGCGATGAGAATGGCGCGGTGACCCTGCCAGGCTTTTATGACGGCGTGTCCGAACTGCCCGAAGAGGTCGCGGCCCAGTGGCGGGCGCTCGATTTCAACGAGGGGAAGTTTCTGGGCGACATGGGCTTGTCGCATCCCGCTGGCGAGCGCGGGCGCAGCATTCTGGAATTG
>CANGTC010000171.1 GCA_947456505.1 Beijerinckiaceae bacterium | reverse complement strand
TTGAATGAGGCGGTGCGCGGAATTATCCCTCGCTGAACTGGGGGTCAGCTTCTGAGCAGTAACAGGTTACAGGTAGATACGGGTCCTAAGGAAATTTCCGGAACACTCAGCGAGCAATATTACCGCTTCTTTGTTCTCAGACCTCACATCAGACATGTTACTACCTGTAACCTGTAACTTTCTAGAACGGGGGGTTGTCGTCCTTGGGCTCCCCCTGACTTACCAGTCCCTCAATGGAAGAATTGCGGGGACGCTCATATCCACGGACCAGCTGCCCACTGATCTTGACGGGCTTCGGCCCTTGCCACCCCAGCTTACGCATGACGCCAGCAAGGCGCTTCGTATGGTGGTTCTGCAGGTTGCGATCCTCAAATCCCAACTTCTCGAATAAGGTGGCCGTTGAAACACGCTCATATTCCGCAACAACCACGGGGGCGACCATGGCTAGACTATCGATCCAGGGATCCTCTTCAAGCCGCGTCTCTTGAATACGGCCTGCCTCGGCCCAAAGGGTTTCGGGCAAAACGATGCTCGTGCCGCTGGCTTCCCTACTGGCGGCCTCGGCCCACAGCTGGTCCCGATCTTCGGTGATCGCCTTGAGATCGATCAGCCCAGTACGGACAGGCCAAAACCTCCTGTTGCCGGTCACGTCCCGAAGGTAACGGTCATCGTTGGTGGTGCCGATGAAGACGCACTGCCTTGGCCATGTCTCGGTGAACCGTCCATAGGCAGGCCGCGCTTTATCTGAAGAACGAGAGGCGAAGGCTTTCACCTTCGTCGTGTCGGCCCGGGACAAGCCCTCCAGTTCCCCAATCTCAAAGATCCAGACCCCGACCATCGCCTCCATCTGGGCCTTCTGGTCGAGAGCCAAAATGTCTTGATCAGAGAAATTTCCCTGCCCGGCAAGCGCGTGAAGCGACTGAGACTTGCCAGTACCCTGAGCCCCTTCCAGCACCATGATGGTGTCGAATTTCGTGCCCGGCTTACGGACCCGCCTCACCGCTGCGATCAAGACTATGGCCCCAATCGCTGCGTTGAGTTCGGTTTGTTCAGCGCCAAGGTAGCGATGTAGCCACCCCTGCAGGCGTGGCTCCCCATCCCACTTGAGCGCGGACAGATAATCGATCACCGGATGATAGGCGCTCTGCAAGCAGAGTGCGTTAGCCGCATCGCGGATATGTTCCTTACCGACGTCAAATTCATAGGTGTCGATGATAAGGTCCCGCAGGCGAGCGCAAATGTCGTCGGTCAATTCACCGACGAAGTCCTGGAGTTGGCGACCGTTGACGCTCTTGCGGCGGTGGAACTCGTCAAAGGCGAATGCGAGACCTAAGCGTTGCAAAGCAACCATGGCGTTGCGGTACGATGCCCGTGGGCCGCCGCCCCGGTTCAGGTCCGGCCACTCATTCGAGACGGCCCGCGCACCAGACACAAGTTGCCGGTGGACGTAATCCAGCGGCCTTCGCTTCTCAAGGACTGACTGCGAGATCCCGAGCGAGGCATCCATCAGCACGCTCGCGATGTCCTGATCTGCACAACCTGCACGCAGGAGGTCGCAGACCACCCGAAACACTGCCTCGCTGCGCGAGGGGTACCTAGCATTCGGGCTGCCTATGGGATGTTCGACATCATCCCCATATCGGATCAACTCCTTGACGAAGTCGTTGACCGGCAGTCCCTCGATATCAACGGGCTTCAGTTCGACGTCGGTGATCTTCAGCACCTCGCTGGTCACGCTCCGACCGGCATCGAAGTCATCAAGGTTGTAGGCGCGGGCGTGATCCGTCAGCTCAGCAACGACATAAGCTTGTGTCCTGGTCCGGCCCTTCTTCAACTTCTGCGCGTTGGGAATGTTAAAAGTACCCGGCAACCGCAGGATGCGATCTGAATTATGGCAATTGTCGCCGCCGAGCGATTTCGCCAACTGTTGGTTGATCCGTTCGGCGAGCTCCGGCGCAATAGATCTGGTCAAGCGCCAATAGGCATGAGCCCCATTACCGGACCAGACGACAACGGACGGGACGGGCGCGAAGCCCTTGAGCCTGTCGAGCGCATCCGCATGATCGATGTCGACGTGGAGAATAGCTGTCTCAAGGACGTCCCCCTTCCGCGCTTTGCGATCTTGCACGCCCTCCTTCAAGTCCGCTACATGGAAGTAGAGGTTGGCCTTACCTTGGCGGGCCTCGATCCAGGCCTTAGCCCCCACAGGGTCGGACGCCGCGAAGGTTTTGGTCAAAACGGGCTTGGACTCCTCAATGGCAACAAGATGCCACAGGCCCTCCGGCTTCATGTTCGAGAGGAATTCCACCGCCTCGGCAGCGTCAAGATACAGCTTATTCATGGCAACTCTCCCCGCAAGGCAAGCAAAACAAGCCACTACGGCTCCTGCTCGCGACATCTTCAGCATTGCAATAAGGATTGGTGCAGGGACGGCGACGCCCCTGCGTGGGACGCCAATCGGCGTTGTCGCGGAACGCCACGAGGCTGGCGCCAGCCATTGTCGATGTTGGCTCAACACCGGCAGGCAGGACGCGCGAGTAGTGATGAGCGGCACCGTCAGGCGCGCTGTTGGCCGACGGAGGGGATGCTGGCGTCATGGGGGCGCTCATTTTGCGCCAATCAGTCCCAGCCCCCTCGCTAGGAGCGTATACTAGAAGACACGGTCTAGCGTTCGCCCACATTCCACAGCTTGCGTGGTCACAGGGCCGGTGATGGTGGACGTAATGGGCTGCCTTCCATCCCAACTGCGCAACAGCGAGGCGATTGACGAGAGAGCCGCGATCATTCTCCGTGCGGAAGAAATCGAGGTCCACGATCCCAGGCTTCAGTTCGCCGTTCAGATCGGAGAGGGTGTCAGGACAAAAGGAGGGGCTACGAATGGCGCGCATCAGAGCCTCCTTCTATGAGAGCAAGGATGTCACTCATCCGCACGTATTTTTTCGAATCGCCTAGGCTATAGGTCGGCACCAGACCGCGCGCGGCAGCGCGCTGAACCTTATGGTAGGGGACGCCGAGGGCAGCGGCGGCAGACTTGAAGGTGCTGAGTTTCTTCAAATCGCTGAAGATGGCGCCAACCTGCTCGGGCGGATGGGTGGGCGGCCTAAGTGTGGGCGCTGCCCTCTCGGGCAGTTCGCTGTTGAGAATGCTAGATGAACGGCTCATGATCGGGTCCTCCATTTCGATGGAGGCACCCAACTATTCCTATTGCTCGCGGATTCACATAACGGAAAATCGGGCTGAAAATTGTCCGGAAATAATTAGGGCTTCTTTTTTTCCTTCAATCGATTCGCTTTTGTACGATCGATGAATTCGCTCTGCCCATTTGTCCTTGCAGCCAAATCGTAGGCTTTGGCGGCAGCCTCTGCTGCCAAGTTGTATTCAGCCATTATCAGCGGAATTGCCTCCTTCCGAGACGGCGGACTTTGACCTTCCATATCCGGACCATTCCAGCCTTGACACACATAACTCATAAAGATTGAGTGATTCCGATGGATCTCGGCGGGACGACCTCTACGCTTTGCCCAAGGAATCTCTGCCTGCTCCGCTAGGAGACGGCGCTCTTCATCAGAGAACTTGCCGGTCGAGCGAATCAATTCACCAAGACGACGGTAAAATTCAACAGCGGATCCGGATTGCTCTAGCAGCCAAATCTCGGGCAGCCAGTTTTTTTTATGCCCATTCAGAACTAAGTCTTGGTGACCAAGGTCAAGAAAGTCATCTATCTTCTCGGAGTTCAAGTCCGCTTCTTTAGCTTTCTGAGGCATTCCCCAAATCTCCGATTCTCGGGCAATGATATCGAAGTAAAGCCCTCGGTTCCACTTCGGTTACAGCTTCCGGCGTCGACGCCAGTACGGTCCGCTTCACCAGTGTGCACGCGAGTTCACAAACCGCCTCCAGACCGTTTCTGTTAACCCCGACGCACTCTTGTGCACCCTCGTGAACCACCGTGCACTAGCGCGACAATAAATCGTATCGTCCATGGATCTGGGCTCCCTTTCGAAGACAGTAACCTTATATACCACAGGCCCATCATCCACATAGTAAAGACAGTTAAGTATCTGAAAATAAACAGTAATTTTTTAGGAGGGAAGGTAAGTTAAGGTTCTGTAAGGCGCGTTAATTATTACAGTATTTCAATGACTTGGCGCATAAGGGCGTCTCGCAGGGTCATGACTTTTTACCGAGCCGTATCCCCGGGCGATCATCCGGACTGCCAACAAACTCGACGCCGGCCGCTTCGAGCGCGGCCTTTACGTCCATCATTGTGGATAGGCGGCCTGGTGGTACACCATCGGCCTCCTCGAAACGCGAGATAGTCTTCGCAGCAACGCCAGCTTGTCCCGCCAGCACGACAACGGACCAACCTAATGCAGCCCGAGCTGCTCTGATTTGAGCACCAGTTAGCATTGACAAACCTCAAATTGTCCATTAAGTAGACTTTTAAGCCTAATAAATAGACTAAAGGAGCCATTAATGCCTGACGACCTCGCCTTCGAACGCACCCGCTTCACAGAAATCCGCCGCCGTTTGTGTGAACTTCATCCTGATTTGGATGATCAGACCCTAAACGACACGCTAGAAGGCGCAACCAATTTTAAGGAGACGCTCTCTGCTCTCATCCGCTCCGCCCTTGATGACGAGTGCTTCGCAGCAGCCCTTAGGGACCGCATTAGCGACATGCGCGCGCGCCTAGCCAGAATTGAAGCCGGGGCAGCAAGCAAGAGGCAGGTCGTGTTGGAAAATATGGAGGTGGCTGACCTCCGAAAGCTCATCCAACCCGACTTCACCGCATCGACCCGGGTCGGGCCACCATCAGTCATAATCGACAATGAGGACGAACTCCCCATCGTCTATCTTGTCCCTCAGCCACCCAAAACAGACAAGCGCGGGATCCTTGAGGCATTGACCCGTGGGGCAGTGGTGCCGGGGGCCAATCTTGTGCAGCCCAAGTTAATTCTCACAATTCGGAGCCTTTGACATGACCTTTACGAACAGCCAATTGCGCCATCTGCGCGCCCCGATACGCTCCGAGGTTGTGAAGCAGCGGGAGGTCGAGGGCAAGGTCCTTCACTATCTGGAGGGCTGGCATATTATCTCGGAGGCAAACCGGATATTCGGCTACGATGGCTGGGACCGAGAGACACTTCAAAGCCAATGCGTATTGCAAAAGCAGGTCGATTATCGCTACGCTGCTGCATACCTTACACGTGTCAAGATAACGGTGCGGGCTGGTGATCAAGTCATCCAACGTGAGGGACTGGGTTCGGGTGAAGCTCTAGCAGGAACGGCAGGGCAGGCTCATGAGCGGGCCAGCAAGGCTGCGGAGACCGACGCGACCAAGCGGGCGCTCTCCACATTCGGCAATTCTTTTGGTCTCTCCCTATACAGGGACAAGACGGAGGCACCGCAACCCAAGAAAGCCCGAGGCGATCTCGCCAAAACGTCCGCTCCCGTAAAAGGCGGGGATGCTCAGGAAGCCAAGACTGAGGGGCCGGAAACGCAGGATGCCCCAGCGGTTGCGAATTCTCTCGATGCAGCCATGATCGAGACCACGATCCCAGTCTGGGTGCCTGCACCAGCGAGTGTTAACAGTCTCACCAATGTGGAGCTACCGTCCGGGCCTTTACACACTCAGACCATCCGAGAAAAAATTGAGAAATCTAGTCTCCCAATAGGTGAGCCCAAACGGATCCGTAACCGAGATCATCTTCGATATGTCGCCTCGCAGCCGTGTCTTGTTTGTGGACGGTCACCGACCCAGGCGCATCACCTTCGCTTCGCGCAACCTCGAGCCATGGGGAGGAAGGTCTCAGATGAGTTTACTGTGCCACTTTGCGCTACTCATCATCATGAATTGCATATGCGTGGCAATGAACTGGAATGGTGGAAAAATCAGCAGATTGAACCACTTTCGATTGCTGAGCAGCTATGGACAGAAAGTTGAATTGCTAAGCTTTTTTCGATCAAACGGCATTATGGCCTTCGCCTAGGAAGACGCCAACTCGGTGAAGCCGGAATGGCGCAGGGTCGCCGTTCAGCTGCGGCCAAAGGTGAAGAAACTTACTGACTTGCTTCATGAAGCCGAAGAGGACGTACTCGCCTATCCGGGCGAAAGGTGAGGCATTTTTTTTAAGGCCCGAAAGCCTCCGGTCTCAACCTTATCCGAGCATGCCTGATTATAGTTTCTCGAGTACAAGCTGAAAATGAGGTTTCCCGCAGCTTTGCAAAGGGCTGCAAAAGACTTATTAGGGCGGCAAGCGAGGCCTTCGCAAGCGCGAAGAGACGCGCCACACAAGGAGGGAACATAGATGCTCAACCGCAGAGACCTGATGGCTGGCGGCGCGGTCGCCTTTGCGGCCTCGGCCTTGCCCGTGCAGGCCGCAGAGACCATCCAGTGGTCGACGCTGGCGGCGATCGACTACCTCGTGCCCCTGATCGCCAAGGATGCAGGCCTCTTCGGCCAACAAGGCCTTAATGTGGCGGTGCAGATCGCGACCCAGGCGCCCGCCTTGCTGCCCGCCGTCGTCGGCGGCGCCCTGCAGATCGGCGTCTCCACCGGCATTCAGGTCGCCATCGCCAACGAGGCCGGGCTCGATGTGGCGATCATCGCCGCCGCTGGGGTGATCACCCCGCAATATGTGACGACTGCGGTCGTCATGCGGCCCGACGCCAATCTGGAAAAGCCCACGGATTTCATCGGCAAGAAGATCCTGACGCCCGGCATCAACGGCGCCTTCCACATGCTCTTCCTGCGCTATCTCAAACAGGGCGGGGTCGAGGCCCGGCAGGTGACTTTCATCGAGGGCGGCTTCGCCCAGATGCCGGACATGCTGCGGGCGAGCCAGGTGGACGGGGTGCTCGCCGCCGAGCCCTTCCTCACCCGCATGGTCGATGGGGGCGGGGGCAAGCGCCTGAATTATTTCACGCCCGACCGCGACTATGTCGTCGCCAGCTTCTACATCGCCAAGCGCAGCTGGCTTGAGACGCACAAGGGGGAGTTGGAGAAGATCAGGGTGGCGCTGCGAGAGGCCGCGACCTTGTCGAAGTCCAATCCGGCCGTCGTGTCCGAGGCCGTCGCCAAATATCTGAAGTTGCCGCCCGAGGTGGTGAAGACCCTACGGGCGTCCGAGCCCGTGGTCGATGTGCGCCGCGACGATGTGCAGTTCTGGTGCGACCTCGCGTTGCAGTTCCAGCTGCTGCGCAAGCCCGTGGATGGCGCAACCCTGATGATGTGAGCGGGGATCCGCTCAGGGCGCCTGTTTCTCCAGTTCGCCGAGCGCCTGCCGGGCGCGCGCCACCACATCTGGCGGGGTCGCGACGACCTCGGCGACGAGGCTCTGCAAGGCCTCGCCCTTCACGGGCGCGACCTCGATGCGCATGTCCTGCGCCTCCTTGAGGAGGGCGGGGTCGGCCATGGTGGCGTCGAAGGCGCGCTGCAACTCCTCCAGCCGCTCAGGCGCCATGCCGGGCGGTCCCATGAAGGGGCGGCCCACCGCGATGTCGGCGGAGAACAGGCGCAATAGCCGCTTGTCCGCATCGGTCTTGCCGAATTCGTGCATGAGCGGCAGGTCGGGATAATCGGGATCGCGGGTCAGGCCCACCTGTGCGAGGAAGCGGATCTTGCCATCGCGCAGCCAGTCCGGATTTTCCATCCGCAGGCTGTTGAAATTATTGCCCGCGCGCCCCTGCACCTCGCCGCGCTCCATGGCCAGATTCACGTCATTGGTGGTGGCATAGCCCGCGATGACCTTGAAGCGTGTCCCCACGATGGCGTTGAGGATGATGGGGTAGATTTGGGTGTAGGACCCTGCGCCCGTCGCGCCCATCAGCACCGGCTGGCGGGTGGCGTCGTCCATGGTCTTTATGGGCGTATTGCTCCAGACATAGACCGTGGAATTGATCGCAGCCGTTGAGCCGATCCAGCTGAGTTTCGCCGCGTCGAACTGGATGCCCTTGCTGCTCTCCAGCACCTGCGCCAGCAGGAAGGCGGGCACGATGGCGCCGATGACGGTGCCGTCCTTCGGGGCCTGATTGGCGAGGAAGTTGGCGGCCCGCAGATGGCCCGCGCCCGGCATGTTCTTGACCACGATGGTCGGGCGGCCCGCGATATGGTCAGGCCAATGGCGCGCCACGAGGCGGGCGTTGGCGTCCTGTCCGCCGCCGGTGCCC
>CANGTC010000170.1 GCA_947456505.1 Beijerinckiaceae bacterium | reverse complement strand
GCCTTCCGCATGATGGTGGAGGTGGGGTCCCTGCCGTGCCTCGACGTGCTCTCCACCGCCGCCACGGTCATCGCCGAGGGCGAGGTGATGCAGCTCGCCGCCGCCAAGAACATGCAGACCTCCGAAGATGAATATCTGGACGTCATCCGCGCCAAGACCGCCGCGCTCTTCGCCGCCGCCTGCGAGGTGGGCCCGATCCTCGCCGGCCGCCCCAAGGCCGAGGTCGCGGCCTGCCGCAGCTATGGCTCCAATCTGGGGATCGCCTTCCAGCTCATTGACGATGCGCTGGATTATGGTGGCACCTCGGCCAAGCTCGGCAAGAATGTCGGCGACGATTTCCGCGAAGGCAAGATCACGCTTCCCGTGGTGCTCTCCTTCCGCAGGGGCAGCGAGGCCGAGCGCGACTTCTGGCGTCGCACCCTCGAGCGTAGCGAGATCGCGGACGGGGATCTCGAGACCGCCCTCTCCACCATGCGCCGCCACCGCGCGCTGGAGGACACCATCGAGCGCGCCCGCCATTATGGCGCCATGGCCCGCGACGCCCTGGAGCTCTTCCCGGCCTCGCCCTGGAAGAAGGCTTTGCTGGAAGCGGTGGATTTCTGCATCAGCCGCGCCCACTGAGAGTTTGTCGTTCGCTACCTCAAAAAGCCCTCTTGTGTGCGACGCACAAGAGGCGTAGGAGCTGCGCCCGCGGCCGCCGAATTGCGCGGTGATCAGCAAGGCACAAGTCAATGACGACCGGCGTAACCGGGCCCCTGAGCCCTGCCGGTGACGAACCGACGAGCGTGGATTCCCGCCCTGCGGGACACTCGCCAGACGCCACTGGATCTCATACCCCCTCAGCATTCTGGACCCTCTTCATCGGCTCGATCGGCGTCGTCTACGGCGACATCGGCACCAGCCCGCTCTACGCCTTGCGCGAGGCCGTGATGGCGGCGAGCGGCGGGCATGAGGGCATCGAGCGTGATAATGTGCTGGGCGTTCTCTCGCTCATCCTGTGGGCGCTCACGATCATCGTGACCCTGAAATATGTGCTGGTGCTGCTGCGCGCCGACAATCAGGGCGAAGGCGGCACGCTCTCGCTGATGGCTTTGGCGCAACGCTCCATCGGTCGCCAGACCCAGTCCATCTTTCTGCTGGGCGTCTGCGGCGCGGCGCTGTTTTTCGGCGACGCCATGATCACGCCGGCGATCTCCGTGCTCTCGGCGATTGAAGGCGTGAAACTGATCACGCCGCATTTCGAACCCTATGTGCTGCCGGTCACCCTCGCCATCATCTTCGCCCTGTTTTTCGCGCAGAGCCGGGGAACGGCGAAGGTCGCGACATGGTTCGGCCCCATCATGGTCGTCTGGATGATCGTGATGGGCGTCGGCGGGCTCATCCACATCACGGACGATCCGCAGATCTTCGCCGCCATCAACCCCTGGTATGGCGTGAGCTTTCTGGCCACCCACGGCGGCGCGGGCCTGCTGGCGCTGGGCGCGGTGTTCCTGTCGGTGACGGGCGCCGAAGCGCTCTACGCGGACCTTGGCCATTTCGGCAAGAAGCCGATCCAGCGGGCCTGGCTGACGCTGGTCTTTCCTGCGCTCGCCCTCAATTATCTGGGGCAGGGGGCGCTGCTGCTCTCCAATCCGGCGGCTCTGGAAAATCCCTTCTTCCGCCTCTATCCCCCGGTGATCCTGCCCGCCATCGTGTTGCTTGCGACGGTCGCCACCATCATCGCCAGTCAGGCCGTGATCACGGGCGCCTTCTCGCTGACGCGGCAGGCCATCCAGCTGCGCTTGCTGCCGCGCCTCGACATTCGCCACACCTCGGAGTCGCAGGAGGGGCAGATCTACATGCCTCAGGTCAACAAGCTGCTGCTCATCGGCGTCTTGTTCATCGTGGTGCTCTTCGGCTCGTCCGATAAACTCGCGACAGCCTATGGCATCGCCGTCACCGGAACCATGGTCGTCACCGCCTGCCTCGCCTTCATCGTGGCGTGGAAGAACTGGCGCTGGCCCCTGTGGGCGGCGGCGGCGTTGATGGCGCCCTTCCTGGCGATTGACCTCATCTTCTTCGGCGCGAATCTCATCAAGATCGTGGAAGGCGGCTATGTGCCTTTGCTGATCGCGGGCGGCTTCATGGTCTCCATGTGGACCTGGACGCGCGGCGCGCGGATCCTGTTTGACAAGCTGCGTCGCGACGACATCCCGCTCATGGAGCTTGTCGAGCGTCTGGAGAAGAAGCCGCCGCATCGGGTGGCGGGCACGGCTGTGTTCCTGACCAGCGATCCCCAGACCTCGCCTGTGGCGCTGCTGCATAGCCTCAAGCACTACAAGGTTCTGCATGAGAAGAACGTCATGCTCACGGTCGTCACGGCCAACGTGCCGCGCGTGCCCGAGGCGGAGCGCATCCGGATGGAGACTCTCAGCGCTTCCTTCTCGCGCGTGTTCATGACCTTCGGCTACATGGACGAGCCCAATGTGCCCAAGGCGCTCGCTTTGTGCCGCAAACAGGGCTGGCGCTTCGACATCATGTCCACTTCGTTCTTCGTCTCGCGCCGGTCGATTCGCGCAGGCCGCAAGAGCGAGATGCCCCTGTGGCAGGACAATCTGTTCATCGCGCTCGCCAACAACGCCACCGACGCCAGCGAATATTTCCACATTCCCACGGGTCGGGTGGTGGAGATCGGGGCCCAGATCGCGGTCTAGGTGACATTCGCGCTGCGCCGTGGTTCATTCTCCGCCAAGGGAGAAACCAATGAGCGCAGCGCAACATCGCACCTTTGTTCTCGTGCACGGCGCCTGGCATGGCGGCTGGTGCTGGCGGCGTGTGGCCGACCGGCTGACCGCCGCAGGCCACCGGGTTTTCACGCCCACCCTTACCGGCCTTGGCGAACGCCAGCACTTGATGAGCGCGTCGATCACCCTCGACACCCATGTGCAGGATGTCTGCAATCTGATTCGCTTCGAGGAATTGAGCGACATCTGCCTCGTCGGCCATTCCTATGCGGGCATGGTGATTTCGCGCGTCGCTGAGGAGATGGAGGATCGCATCTCCTCCTTCGTCTTCCTCGACGCCTTCGTGCCTGAAGATGGCGAGACGCCGCTTGATCTCATCACCACGCAGGTGCAGGAGGGCATCCGCGCCGCCATCGCGCGTGGCGAGATCACCCGTGCGCCGCCGCCCGCCGCCTATTTCAAGGTTCAGGCGCCCGCAGATGTGGCCTGGATCGATTCCATGATGACGCCCCAGCCCAATGGCGTCTGGCCCGACAAGATCCATCTCACCGGCGCCCGCGACCGCATCGCCAAGCGCGCCTATGTGCGTGCGGGGCTCTATCCCAGCGTGAGTTTTGACGCGGCCATGGAAAAGCAGAGCAAGCGCGAGGGCTGGCGCGTGCTGAGCATGGCTGGAGGCCATGACCTCATGGTGGATGTGCCCGAAGAACTCGCCAATCTCTTCATTGAATTGGCGTGAGCGACATGCGGCGCCTGTTTCGCTCAACCTTGGCCGCCGCGCTGTCGCTCGCCGCGGCCTGCACTCCCGCTTCCGCCGCTGACTTTTATGCAGGCAAGCAGATCACGCTGATCGTCGGCGCCTATTCGGGCGGGGGCTACGATATGCTGGCTCGTCTCATGACGCGCCACATCGGCAAATATATCCCGGGCAATCCGGGCTTCGTGGTGCAGATCATGCCGGCGGGCAACAGCGTCGCGGCGATGAACCATCTGGCCAATGTGGCGCCGCGCGATGGCACGGTGATCGGCCTCGTCCAGCGCGGCATGCTGCACGCGAAAATGAACAACTCCATGGGCGTGCAGTTCGATATCGCCAAGCTGAACTGGATCGGCAATCTCAACAGGGAGACCGGCGCCACCCTGGCCTGGGCCGACGCCCCCGTGCAGAAGGCTAGCGAACTCTTCGAGAAAGAGCTGATCGTGGGTGGCCAGACCGGCGTCGATCCCGAGATCACCCCGCGCATCTACAATGCGCTGATCGGCACGAAATTCCGCATCATCAGCGGCTATCCCGGCACCCCCGCCATCGGCCTCGCCATGGAGAAAGGCGAAGTGGAGGGCATCGGCGACTGGTCCTGGTCCAGCCTCAAATTGCAAAGGCCCGAATGGCTGCGCGACAAGAAGGTGAATGTGCTCATGCAGGGGGCGCTGGAAAACGATCCGGAATTGCCTGGCGTCCCCAACGCGCTCGACTATGCGAAGGACCCGGTCTCGCGCAAGGCGCTGGAACTCTACTTCACCCAGAAGACCGTGGCCCGCCCGCTCGTGGCGCCGCCTGATGTGCCTGCGGATCGCCTTGCGATTTTGCGCAAGGCGCTGATGGCGCTGGGCGATGACAAGGACTTCATGGAGGACGCCCAGCGCTCGCGCCTCGATGTGGCCCTGTTGCCAGGGGAAGCCGTGGAGAAGGTGATCTCCATGATCGCCACCACGCCGCCAGAAGCCGTGGCGCGGATGGTGGGCGCGATGGCGGCGCCGTAGGGCTCAACCGCCGTCGCCGAACCTGTCCCGCCATGCGGGCTGCGCGCCCGCCCAGGGCAGGGCCGTCGCCTCATAGACTCCGCGCGCTATGGCGCGGGCGAGGCAATCGGCGCTGACCATGCCGATCTCCGTGAGGTCGCGCAGGTTGGGCTCTTCGCTGTTTCGGGCTGTCGCGGCGGCGAAGACCACGTCGCCATCGAGCATGGCGTGGGTGGGCCGCAGGGCGCGTCCCATGCCGTCGTGGGCCATGACGGCGATGCGTTTCAGTTGGGCCTTGGTCAGCAAGGCGTCTGTCACCACGATGGCGATGGTGGTGTTCTCAGGCTCATCGCCTTTCACGCGCATGACGAGCTGTTCGTGGAAGAGGCGCGGCGGCACGCCAAAGCCGCCGAACTCGCCCCCATGCTCGACCAGCCCGGCCCAGAAATGCGGCCCATCGCCGATGACAGCCGAGCCCAGCGCATTCACCGCCACCAGCGCCCCAACGCGAAAGCCCCGCGAGGTCACGGCGCTGGTGGATCCGAGCCCGCCCTTGTAATTGGCGGTCGTGGCGCCGGTCCCCGCGCCCACGCTGCCCAACGCAAAATCATGCCCTGCAGCCTGGGCCGCCTGATGGCCCAGCTCCCAATAGGGGGGCATGCGGCCCCAGTTCTTGTCTCCGCCATTGAGCAGATCAAAGAGAATGGCGCCGGGAGCGATAGGCACCTTCATGCCCCGCACATCAAACCCCCGCCCCTGTTCGCGCAGCCACGCCTGCACCCCGCCCATGGCGTCGAGCCCGAAGGCCGAACCGCCCGACAGCACCAGCGCATCCACAGCGCCCACGGTCATGTCGGGCTCCAGCAGGGCCGTGTCGCGCAGGCCTGGCGCCCCGCCATGCACGGCGATGCTGGCGGCGGCGGGCGTGTCGAAAATCATGGCGGTGACGCCTGAGCCCAGCGTCAGATCCTGCGCATGGCCGACCCGGAGGCCTGCGACATCGGTGACGAGATTGCGGAGCATGGTCATGGGGGGAGATTAGGCGGATTTGGGAGCGCTGCAACTAGTCAGGTTGGGTGAGCGCATCCGGCGTGTCCACATCAAAGGTCACCGCCCGGCTCGCCACCGCCACCTCGAGGATCTCCCCCTGCGCCGCCGCCAGCAGGGCGCGGGCGCCCACATCGCCTGACAGCGCCGCCACCGCCGGAAACAGCGCCCGCGAAAGCAGCACGGGATTGCCGCGCTGGCCTTCGCGCACCGGCGCCACAGCCTTTGTGGAAGGGTTGCGTTCAAAGGCCTCGATCAGTTGTTCGATGATCTCGGGCGAGACCAGCGGCATGTCGCCGAGCATCACGAGGGCGCCCTCGCAGTCGGAGGGCGCGCTGGAAAGGCCCTGCTGGAGCGAAGAGGCGAGGCCGCTGGCGTAGGCTCCGTTATGGGTGAAGGTGAGGGGCAGACCCTCCAGCGCCGCGCGCACCACCTCTTCCGCATGGCCCGTGACGACGATCACCGGCGCCGCGCGGGAGGCCAGCGCCGCCTCCGCCACATGGCGCACCAGCGGCTTGCCGTCGAGCCGCGCCACCAGTTTGGTCGCGGGGCCAGCCTCGCCAGCGGCGGCGCGAAAGCGGCTCGCCTGCCCGGCGGCCAGAATGATGGCGGCGATCCTACTCATCGGGGATCGGCGCCTCGCCCGTGCGCGGCTGTCCGCGCGAGACAATCTCCATGAGCAAGCCGCCGACGCCCATGCGGCGGATGTCGGCGCCCGTCACGGGCAGGCCCGCCAGCAGGCGATGCAGCACCCAGTCGAAGCCGTTCTCCTTGGGCGAGCGCGCGCAGCCCGGCGCGCCCAGCACGGGGATCTCTACGCCGTCGCGCGTCAGGGCGCCCACCAGCAGGAGATTGCCGGGATCGACGGGCATGCCGAAATGTTCGATGCGACCGCCCGCCGCCTCAAGCGAGGCCGGGATCACATCGCGCCGGTCGGTGATGGCGGAGGCGCCATAGATGATCAGGAGATCGCAGAGCGGGGCTGTGGCTTGAATGGCGGCGGTCAGCGCAGGCGCTTCATGGGCCACGCGCTCCTCCGCCACAATCTTCGCGCGGGCGTGCTCCAGACGTCCCTCCAGCACGCGCAGGGTCTTGGCGATGGTCGCGGGCTTGAGGCCCGGCAGCAGGGTCGAAATGACGCTAATGCGCAGGGGCCTGAAGGGCGCCACGGTGAGGGTCAGGCCATGGGCGGCGCTCAAGGCGCGATCCAGCGCGGCGCCGGGGACGGCGAAGGGGATGATCTTGACGGTGGCGATCATCTCGCCCTCCACCACCGTGCGCCAGGCTGGCAGGGTGGCGATGGTGATCGTCTCGTCCACCGCGTTGACGCGGTCTATGCCCGCGCCATCGAAGGCCAGCACGCCTGCGGTGGTCGCAAAGAGATTGGAGCGCCCGGTGAAGGGCGCCTCGACGCGCACCTGCGCTCCTGCAACGGCCTGCGCCAGTCGCTGGGCCGCCGCATCCTCGCCCACATCGCCCGATTCTAGCTTGGCGATCACGATTTCGCGCAGGCCCGCCGTCGCCAGCAGGGGCAGATGATCGGCGCTGACCAGATCGCCCTTTTTCAGCACGAGGCCGTCATGGCGCACCGCATGGGCGACAATGCCGCCCACCGCGTCCGCCAGAGCCACCGGGCCAAATTTCACGCCTTGGGCTCCGCACGAAGCGGCTTCTTGCGCAGGGCCGCGATGATCTCGCCCAGCACCGAGACTGCGATCTCCGCAGGCGACACCGAGCCGATGTCGAGGCCGATGGGGGCGTGGATGCGCGAGAGGTCGTCTTGGCTGAACCCCTCCGCCATCATGCGCTCCACGCGCTTGGCGTGGGTTTTCCGCGAGCCCAGCGCGCCGATGTAAAAACAATCGGCCCGCAGCGCCGCGATGAGCGCGGGATCGTCGATCTTGGGATCATGGGTCAGCAGACACACGCCGGTGTAGCGATCAATGCGCAGCTCCGGCAGCACATCCTGCGGCCACTGGGCGATGAGATGCACATCGGGGAAACGCTCGGGCGTGGCGAAGGCGGTGCGGGGATCGACGATGGTGAGATCAAAATCCGCCAGCCGCGCCATGGGCGCCAGCGCCTGGCTGATATGCACTGCGCCAATGCACAGGATCCGCACGGGCGGAACCTGCACGGTGAGGAAATAGCCTCGCCCGTCCACTTCGACGCTGCGGCTCTTGCCCATGCGCAAGGCGGCGTCGAGCTGCTCGGCGAGCGGATCTCCCGCGATCTCGCCGCCCTTCACAAGGCGCTGCTCGCCCATTTGCGTGTCGGTGATGAGCACGGCGGCGCGGCGCGCGGCGCGTTCCTCGTTGAGGGTCTTGAGGAGTTCTAACCGCATCAGTCCACCCGTTCGACAAAGACGCGAATGCGGCCGCCGCAGGACAGGCCAACCCGCCAGGCGGTCTCGTCAGCCACGCCAAATTCGATGGTGCGGGGCTTGCCGTCTGCGATCACTTCGGCGGCTTCCGCCACGACCGCGCCCTCGACGCAGCCGCCGGAGACCGAGCCCAGAAAATTCCCGTCCTCGTCGATCACGAGATGGCTGCCCACGGGGCGGGGCGCCGAGCCCCAGGTCTCGATGACGGTGGCGATGGCCACGCCCTTGCCGGACCCTTTCCAGGCCTCGGCCCGGCTGAGAATGTCGTCGTCGCTGGCGAGCATG
>CANGTC010000169.1 GCA_947456505.1 Beijerinckiaceae bacterium | reverse complement strand
GGCGTCGGAGGATGCGGTGCTTAACGCCAACTATGTGCGCGTGGGCCTTGCGGACCTCATGTCGCAACCCTTCGGCGACAAGCCCTGCATGCATGAGGCGCTCTTCGATGATGAATGGCTGAAAGGAACCGGCGTCACCACGCTCGATTTCGCCAAGGCCATGATCGACGAGGGTTACCATCCCATGACCATTTATTTCCCGCTGGTGGTCCATGGCGCCATGCTGATCGAGCCGACGGAATCGGAATCCCGCGCCACCCTCGATCTCTTCATCGCCACCCTGCGGGATCTCGCCATGGCGGCGAAGGCGGGGCAGGTAGAGCGCTTCACCAATGCCCCCCACCACGCGCCGCGCAACCGCCTCGATGAGACCCGCGCCGCCCGCGCCCCGGTGCTGCGCTGGACGCCGCCTGCGCCCGCGCCAAGGGCGGAGGCGGCGGAATAGTCTTCGCAGGGCGGTTTGTGCTAGGAGCGTGATTCTGTTTCACGTTTCAGGGATCGCACCGCCATGCGTCGTCTCATCGCTGCAAGCCTTCTCACGCTGGGCGTCGCGCTTGCAAGTTTCAGCGCGACCGCCGCTGATTTCACGGGCAAGACCATCACCCTCATGGTGCCCTTCCCCACCGGGGGCGGGGTTGATCTGTGGGCGCGGTTCAATGCGCCTTTGCTGGCGCGCCATCTGCCGGGCAAGCCCACCATCGTGGTCAAGAACAGCCCGGGCGGGGGCTCCACCTCCGGCGCCAATCTCTTCACCCAGCTCGCCAAGCCCGATGGCCTGACCCTGCTGGCGAGCTCCGCATCGACCCAATTTCCTTATCTGCTCGGCGATCCCCGCGTGAAATACGAATACAAGGATTGGCGGGTCGTTCTCGCTGGTCCCACGGGCGGGGCGGCCTATGTCAGCGCCAAATTTGGCGCGAAGTCGGTGCGCGACATCGACAAGCTGAGGGGTGTCGAATTGTTCTTCGCCAGCCCGGGACCGACCGCGCTGGAGCTGGTTTCGCTGCTGGGCTTTCGGCAGCTGGGGCTCAATGTGAATCATATCTTCGGCGTGGTGGGCCGCGCGGAGGGTTTGCTCGGCTTCGAGCGCGGCGAGTTCACCATCGATTCGCAAACCACCACCGCCTACCTGCGCCGCTCCGCCGGGCTTGTGCAGGCCGGCCAGGCAGCGCCCCTGTTCAGCTGGGGCGTGCTCGACAAGAACGGGCAACTCGCTCGCGACCCCAACTTCCCCGATCTGCCCCATATCGGCGAAGCCTACGAGATCGTCCACGGCAGGAAGCCCGCAGGTATTGAATGGGACGCATTCATGGCCTTCCTGATTTCAGGCTTCCCCGCGCAGAAACTGCTCGTGCTGCCCAAGGGCACGTCGGACGAGCTGGTCGAGGCCTATCGCGCGGCGGTGCGCGAGATGCTGAAGGACCCGGAATATATCGCCAAGCGCGACGAGATCATCGGCGAATATGAGCAGGTCACGGACGCCGAAGCCGAGAAGCTCTACAAGGACGGCACTTCAATCTCGCCCGAAGCGCGCGAATGGGTGCGCGACTTCCTGGCGAAGACCTATCAGGTGAAGTTCGATTGAGGGCGGAGGGCCTCACCCCTTCCAAAGCACATCCCCATTGATCTGCCCGATGGTCGGGCAGCCCACATAGGACATGGTGCGGCGCAATTCGTCCTTGAGAATCGCGAGGGCCTTGGCGGCGCCGTCCTGGCCGCCAGCAGCCGTGCCGTAGAGCGTGGCGCGGCCGGTGAGGACGAAGTCGGCGCCCAGCGCCAGACACTTCACGAGATCGCTGCCGCGCCGCACGCCGGAATCGACGATGACCGTGGCCTTCTTGTCCACCGCCTTCACGATGCCCGGCAGCACGTCCAGCGTGGAGGGGGCGCTATCGAGATTGCGGCCGCCATGGTTTGAGATGACGATGGCGTCGGCGCCGCGCTCCACGGCCATGCAGGCGTCATCGGGGCGCATGATGCCCTTGATGATGAGCTTGCCCGGCCAGAGGTCGCGCAGGCGGTTCACATCGTCCCAGCTGACGGAATCGGCGCGCAGGGCCTTCGCCTGACTGGCCTTGCCTGTCATCTTGTCGCGATAGATCGGCGGATAGTTTTCGTGGCGCGGCATGCCGCCGCTCAGGAGATAGCGCGCCATGACCGTCAGCATCCATTCGGGATGCAGGGCCATGTCGACAACGCTCTTCATGTTGGCCTTGTAGGGCGTGTTGAAGCCGTTGCGCTTGTTGTGCTCGCGATTGGCGCCAAGGCCGATGTCCACAGTCCAGATCAGCGCCTCGAAACCGGCGGCCTGTGCGCGCTTCACCAGTTCATAGGAGAGCTGCTTTTCGCGCCACATGTAGAGCTGGAACCAGGGCCGCCCGCCGACTTCCGCGATTTTCTCCATGGCGGTGTTGGACCCCGTGGCCAGCGCGAAGGGCACGCCTGCGGCGGCGGCGGCTTTCGCCAGCTCCAGCTCGCCCTCGAACCAGGTGAGGCCGGCGATGCCCGTGGGGGCGATGGCCATGGGCAGGGAGGTGGGGGCGCCGAAAATGGACCCGCTGGTGTCGATCTTCGACACATCCACCAGCACCCGGTTCAGCAGCTTGGTCTCCTGAATGAAGCGCCGATTGTTGCCCAGCGCCACCATGTCCTCGGTGCCGAGATCCAGATACTGGAACACGCCCTTGGGCAGGCGCTTGCGCGCGACCTCGCGCAGGTCCGCGATATTGTAGCAGTCGTCCAGCCGCCCCATGTCCGTTCCCCCATTGGTTGGCCGCGACCATAGGGCGGCGGTCGGGATGGATCAAAGAAAAGCTTATTTAGCGTAAAATATATGTGATACAATAAATTTCACATACTATATTTATGTTTTAGCTCCGCGCCTGTAAATCTTCACCCTACAGCATCCCCGGAGCATCCCATGGCCCGCCCTTTCCTCTCCCTCGCCACCGCCGCCCTCGCTGCAATGGTCGCCGCCGGTCCCGCCTTCGCCCAGACGCAGGTGCGCGTGGGCGTGATTCCCGTGCTGGGCGTCGCGCCGATCTTCGTGGCGGACAAGGAGGGCTGGGCCAAGGAGGCGGGCTTCGATCTCAAGTTCACCACCTTCGAGTCCGGCCCGAACATGATTCAGGCCCTCGCCTCCGGCACCCTTGATGTCTATATCGCGGGCGTGGCGCCGCTCGGTGTGGCGCGCTCCAAGGGAATCGACATTCGCGTGGTGACCTCCACGGCGGTGGAGGAGATGACCGTCGCCGCAGGCGCAAAACTCGCCCCCAGCTTCAAGCCGGGCGTGGCGCCCGCGCAGGCCCTGAAGGATTTCCGCGCCGCCAATGGCAAGCCCGCGCGCCTCGCCACCCAGCCCCCGGGCTCCGTGCCCCACACCACGCTGGTTCATTGGCTGACCCAGGTGATCAAGGCCGACAAGGCGGATTACGAGATCGTGCCCATGGGCATCGACGCCACCCAGCAGGCGCTGCTCACCGGCGCAGTCGATGGCGCGACGATCCGCGAGCCCACGGACACCATCGTCCAGCAGCGCGACCCCCGCATCAAGATTGTTGCGCTCGGTGGCGAGATGTTCCCCAACCAGCCCGGCACAGTGGTGGCCTTCTCCGGCGCTTTTCTCACGAAAAACCCGGCGGGCGTGCAGAAATTGGTCGATTCCCTGGTCAAAGCCGACAAGCTCATCAAGTCTGATCCCAAACGGGTCGCTCCCCATGTGGAGGCGGCTCTGGGCAAGGGACTTATTGACGCAGCGACCATCGAAAAGGCGCTGGCTTCGCCCGCCTCCAAATTCAACGCCGATCCCCGCGTGATCATGGAGGCGACGGCGAAAATGCAGAGCTATCAGGTCTCCATCGGCACCCTGGAGAAGGATGTGCCCCTCGATGGCCTGTTCGATGTCTCCTTCTACGAGAAGGCGACGACCAGGTGACGGGCGCTCCCTGCGCGCATTTGACAGGCGGTCTCCCGCAGTGCAAACGCGCGCGGTCCAGCCTGGAGCAACAGCATGAAACTCAATAAATTCGTGGCGATGGCATCGGCCGCCCTCGCCCTTTGTGGAATGTCCCGCGCCGCCAGCGCGCAGTCGGTGGAGGACTTCTACAAAGGCAAGACCGTCACGGTCATGATCGGCTATGGACCCGGCGGCACGGATGATGTCTGGGCGCGGCTGATCGCCAAATACATGGGCGAGCATATCCCGGGCAGACCCACTGTGGTCGCCACCAATGTGCCGGGCGCTGGCAGTCTTCTCCTCGCCAATCAGGTCTACAACACCCAGCCCAAGGACGGCACGGTGATTGGCCTCATCAATCGCGGCGTGCCTTTCGAGCCCTTGCTGGGGGGGCTTGGCACGCGTTTTGATCCCATGAAATTCAACTATATCGGCAGCCCCGACCGGGACACGCCCGCCTGCGCCATCCGCGTGGACGCCCCCGTGCAGACCATGCAGGAATTGCTGATCAAGGAATATATCGTCGGCGCCACGGGCTCGGGCTCCGACAGCCAGCTCTATCCCGAAGTGCTCGCCAACATGCTGGGCGTGAAGATGAAGATCGTGCAGGGCTATCCCGGGTCGCGCGACATCATGCTCGCCACCGAGCGCGGCGAGGTGCAGGGCGGCTGCGTGAGCTATGACACCATCGTGCGCGACATCATGTATCGCGAGAAGCGCACACGCCTGCTCTTCCAGGCGGCTCTCAAGCCCGACGACCGCATGCCCGAAGTGCCGATGATCCATGATCTCGCTACATCGGATGCGCAGAAGCAGGCGCTCGACCTCTTCTTGCAGCGCACGCTTGTGGGGCGGCCCTTTGTCATGGCGCCTGGCGTGCCCGCAGATCGTCTCGCGGCCATTCGCGCAGCCTTTCTTGCGGCGTTGAAGGATCCGAGCCTTGCGGCTGACGCGCGGGTGGCGGGCGTCAACATCCATTATGTCTCACCAGATGAACTCACGAAGATCATCTCCGACTCCTACGCCTCGCCACCGGCCGTCGTGGCCAGTGTGAAGAAAGCGCTGGGGCGCTGAAAGGAACCCACTTGCGCCAGAAGCAACTGCTCCTCTCCGCCTTCGGGCTTCTGGCGTTTGTCCTCGTTTGGGAGCTTGTCCCCAAGCTGAGTCTGGTCTCGCAATCGCTGCTGCCCGCGCCCAGCGATCTGCCCGCCGCTTTCCTGCGCGAGTTTCGCAGCGGCGTATGGCTTGAGATGGTGCTTCTGAGCCTTGATCATTATCTGATCGGCTTCGTCTGGGGCGCGGGACTGGGCGTCATCTTCGGCGTGCTCACCGGCATGTATCTGAACATGGATTGGGCGCTGGCCTGGGTGGTGCGGCTGCTGCGGCCCATCCCCAACCTCGCCTGGGCGCCTTTCGCCATCATCTGGTTCGGCGTCGATCAGGCTGCGGCGGTTTTCATTATTTCCATCGGCGTGTTCTGGATCGTCTTCTTCGCCGCGCAGGGGGCGATCCGGGGCGTGGACCGCGAGCTCATCGAACTGGCGGAGGCTTTCGGCTTTCGCAGCGGGCCCGAGCGACTGGTGAAGGTGCTGCTGCCTGCGGCGACGCCGGGCGTTCTGGTGGGCCTGCGGACCGCCCTGGGGCAGGCCTGGATGGCCGTGGTGGCGGCGGAGCTGTCGGGCGTCAGCGGTCTTGGCTCGCGCATGATGCAGGCTTCCAGTCTCCTCGCGACCGATATCGTCGTCGTCTACATGCTCACCATGGCCGTGCTCTATGGCTTCATGGATGCGGGCTTTGTCTTCGCCCAATCGAGGCTGATGCGATGGAAGCCGTGATGACCCCCGATCCCGCCATCTCCATCAAGGGCCTAAGCCTCTCCTTCACCCAGGACGGGCGACGCACCGATGTGCTGCGGGCTCTCGATCTCGACATCGGGCGCGGCGAGTTCGTGGCCCTTGTTGGCTCCTCGGGGGTGGGCAAGTCCACCCTGTTGCGGGTGCTGATGATCCTGGCCCAGCCAACGGCGGGCGAGGTCACCATCAAGCCCGACCCCGCCGCCCACACGGCGCTGGCGCTGGTGTTTCAGGACGCCCGCCTGCTGCCCTGGCGGCGTGTGCTGGCCAATGTGGCCTTCGGGCTGGAAAAGACCAGCGCCAGCCGCGCCGAGCGTCGGCAGAGGGCCCTTGAGGCGCTCAAGCTGGTTGGGCTGGCGGATCTGGTGGATCGCTGGCCCTGGCAACTCTCTGGCGGCCAGAGGCAGCGGGTGGCGCTGGCCCGGGCTTTGGCGGTGGATCCTTCCATCCTGCTCATGGACGAGCCCTTCAGCGCGCTGGATGTGGCGACCCGCGAGAACCTGCAGGATGAGCTGATCCGCATCCGCCGGGAGACCGGCAAGACGATTCTCTTCGTCACCCATGACATCGACGAGGCCGTCTATCTGGCCGACCGGGTGGTGGCTCTGGGGGGCAAGCCCGGCGAGGTCAGGGCCGTGCGGTTGATAGCTGCTGCCCATCCGCGCAAACGGGGTGCTTTCCAGCTCGCGGAAATCGCCCAGGCCATCAAGGCCGACATGACGGCCGAGGCCGCCGCCGCCCGGGACGATTGGGTGATTTGAGAGCCCGCGAATCCACTATTCACACCTGTTCGCGCCGCCCAAGGAGGTCCAGCGAGGCCTCTGGCGGCGAGGCGCGAGTTTTTTGTGATGTTTTTCAATTATTTACCAATCTTAAGCCTGTCCTTGACACGAAAAGGCCGCGCCAATATGGTCCGCGCGGCTCTCATGGGGCCATTTCGTCCTGTCTGATCCGGTCTGGCCTTCTCCAGAGCGGCTTTTGCTTGTTTTGGGGATTGTCTGGTTTGCGCGGCGTCGACGCTCTATAAGTCGGCGTTCCGAAGCCCCGCCTGCGGGAGAGAGCCATGACACAGCCGAACGGCGATCAGGAAGATCGGGATCTGAAGGCGCGGCTTGAGAAACTCTCAAGCTCGCTGAAAGAGAAGCGCAGCGACCCGCAAGGGGCGGCGCAGGGCGAAAGCGAAGCGAATGTGACCCGGACCGGCCAGGCGATGAGCCTTGGTTTTCGCGTTCTGGCCGAATTCGTGGCGGGGGTCATCGTCGGCGGCTTCATCGGCTGGCAGGCTGATATATGGCTCGGCACAGCGCCTTTCGGCCTTGTTATCTTCCTCGCTCTGGGGACGGTGGCGGGGTTCTGGAATGTTTACAAGCTCGCCGCGACGACAACGTCGCGTTGAGCCGATGAGATGGCCGCCCCGGGCGGCGAAATGAGACGCCGCTTTTTGCGGCACTGGTGCAACGGCGCGCGTGGCGCGGACGCAAGGGGATCTGACCGTGGCTGCTTCGGAACAGGCGAACGACCCGATCCATCAATTCATCGTGACGCCGCTCTTCTCTGGTGAGATGGGCGCTGTGTCCTTCACAAACGCCTCTCTTTTCATGGTCATCGTCTCGCTGGCCGTGACCTTGTTGATGGTGTGGGGCACCTCCAGCAAGGCGGTCGTGCCCGGTCGTTTGCAGGCCGCAGCAGAAATGGCCTATGAATTCGTGGCCTCCACGGTGCGCGGCACCATGGGCCAGGAGGGCATGCGCTTCTTCCCCTTGGTGTTCTCGCTCTTCATGTTCGTGGTCTTTTCGAACATGATCGGCCTGATCCCCTACACCTTCACGGTGACGAGCCAGATCGTCGTGACCTTCGCTTTCGCGGCGCTCGTCATCGGCGCGGTCATCATCTACGGCGTCATGCGCCATGGCATGCATTTTCTGGGTCTCTTCGTGCCCTCGGGCGTTCCCGCCGTGCTGCTGCCGTTCATCGTGCTGATCGAGATCATCTCCTTCGTGTCGCGTCCCGTGTCGCTTTCAGTTCGTCTCTTCGCGAACATGCTGGCGGGTCACATCACCCTCAAGGTTTTCGGCGCCTTCGTCGTCATGATGTTGGGTAGCGGCGCCTTCGCGGCCTTGCTTTCGCCGCTGCCGCTGCTCGCCATCGTTCTGCTCACCGCTTTCGAACTGCTGGTTGCGGTGTTGCAGGCCTACGTTTTCGCCATCCTCACTTGCGTCTATCTCAATGACGCAATCCACCCGGGCCACTGATAAATATTGAACAACAGACCGGTCGGCTCAAAAAAACCAACCTAAGGAGTTTTCAAATGGATCCCACCGCAGCCAAGTACATCGGCGCCGGCATCGCCGCCATCGGAATGGGCGCCGCCGCCATCGGCGTGGGCACGATTTTCGGC
>CANGTC010000168.1 GCA_947456505.1 Beijerinckiaceae bacterium | reverse complement strand
TCGGCAAGAACGTGGTGCTGATGCCCTCCTTCGTGAATCTCGGCGCCTATGTGGACGAGAACACCATGGTCGACACCTGGGCGACCGTGGGCAGCTGCGCGCAGATCGGCAAGAATGTGCATCTGTCCGGCGGCGTGGGCATCGGCGGCGTGCTGGAGCCCCTGCAGGCCAATCCCACCATCATCGAGGACAATTGCTTCATCGGCGCTCGCTCGGAAGTAGTTGAAGGCGTTGTGGTGGGCGAGGGCTCGGTGCTCTCCATGGGCGTCTTCATCAGCGCCTCCACCCGCATCATCGACCGCAACACCGGCGCGACCCATGTGGGCTACGTGCCGCCCTATTCGGTGGTGGTGCCCGGCTCCCTGCCCGGCAAGGCCCTTCCCGATGGTACGCCCGGCCCCTCGCTCTATTGCGCCGTCATCGTGAAGACCGTGGACGCGCAGACCCGCTCGAAGACGGGCATCAACGAACTGCTGAGGGATTGAGCGTGGCGCCTGCGGAACAAGAATCGGCCTACGGCTTCGCTTTTCTGTTTCGCGGGGATCAGGGCGTCATCACGCGCGCGCAATGGTGGCGGGGCACTTTGGGCCTTGCCGCCGTTCTCGCTGTTTTGTCCGGCATTTGGATGGTCATCGGCCGCTACGCCTATGAGGCGCAGGGCGCCGCCGCCCGTGCGGAGCTTTTCGACGCCAGCATCTTCGCCGCCTACGCCTATCTGATCGTCTTCGGCTTCTGCGTGTTGCTGATCGCGATCTGCCATTACAACCTCTCCGCCAAGCGCTGGCGGGCGCGGGGCAAGCCGCCGGCGCTGGCCGGGCTGTTGCCCCTGCTGGCCCTGTTCAGCGGCGCCGCCCATTGGCTTTATCCACGCGTGAGCGAGTCCATGCCCTTCTGGACCGTAGGCCTGACGGATGTGTTGCTCGTGGCGGTGATCGTCTGGAACGTCTTGGATCTTGGCCTTCTGGGGCGCGATCCATAAGCGGGGAACACTCATGAGCGAAGCCCTCGACCTCTGCCGCGCACTCATCCGCTGCCCCTCCGTCACGCCCGACGATGCGGGCGCGCTGGGCCTGATCGAGCGGGTGTTGGGCGAGGCGGGTTTCGAGACCCACCGCGTCAGCTTTTCGCAAGAGGGCTATCCTGACACGCCCAATCTCTACGCCCGCATCGGAACGGGCGCCCCCTGCCTGCTCTTCGCCGGCCATACGGATGTGGTGCCCCCCGGCGACGCCAGCGCCTGGCGCTTCGATCCTTTCTCCGCAGAGGTGGCGGAGGGGATGATCTGGGGGCGCGGCGCGACCGATATGAAGGGGGGCGTCGCCGCCTCCATCGCCGCTTCGCTGGCGCATCTTCGCGCCCATGGCATGGAGAAGGGCTCCATCGCCTTTCTCATCACGGGCGATGAGGAAGGCCCCGCCGTCAATGGTACGGTGAAGCTGCTGGACTGGGCGCAGGCGCGCGGCGAGCGCTTCGACCATTGCATCCTTGGCGAGCCCACGAACCCCGACGCGCTCGGAGACATGATCAAGATCGGTCGGCGCGGGTCGCTCTCGGGACGCCTCACGGTCCATGGCAAGCAGGGCCATGTGGGTTACCCGCAGCTCGCAGACAATCCCGTGCATCACATGCTGCGCCTGTGCGCCGCCCTGCTGGCGAGCCCGCTGGATGGGGGCACGGCGCATTTCGACCCGTCCAATCTGGAGATCACCACGCTGGACGTGGGCAACCCGGCGGTGAACGTCATCCCCGCGCAAGCGAAGGCCGCTTTCAACATCCGTTTCAATGATCTTTGGACCCCCGCGACGCTGGAGGCCGAACTGCGTTCGCGGCTTGCAGCGGTGGCGGGCGCGGCCAACTACGAGTTGCAGATGGCGCCCACCAACGCCCTCGCGTTCCTCACCCAGCCCGGCCCCTTCGTGGACATGGTGGCGAGGGCCATCGAGGCGGAGACGGGCCGCAACCCCGTCCTCTCCACCACCGGCGGCACATCGGACGCGCGCTTCATCAAGAATGTCTGCCCGGTCGTGGAATTCGGCCTCATCGGCAAGACCATGCATGCGGTGGACGAGCGCATCGCGGTGGCGGACCTGGACGCGCTGACGGCGATCTATGGGCGGGTGCTCAAGGATTACTTCGCGGGCTGTTGATTCGCTGAACGCCCCATTTTAACCATTTGTTAACCATGGTTTTTCAGCTCGTTTGGGCTTCGTGGCGCCTGTTTTTCCCGTTAACCAAACTTTTTTTGAAAGGCGCTCCGCCCCCACAAGCGACGCCCGCTGGTGCAAAAAGAATCTGCAATCAAGCACTTCGTCCGCCAGCGCATGCGAGCCAGCATTCATGGCGCATCATGGTGATGTTCAAGCGGTATTGCCGACGAAACGAAACTTCTGTAACTGATTCGATAATGTTTATTCCGCGTATTGAACTGCGTTTTTCAAGTCATTCTTCCGGGTTGCTCGCCATTCGCAAGCAAAGGGTCTCGCTCGTTCTGAAGAATGACATTTTATCCAAGGAATTCGCGCATGTTCAGGCGTTTTGCCCCTGTTCTTCGCCGCTTTTTTAAACGTTCGGCGTCCAGCGCTTCGCAGTCCTCGTCACACCGCGCTGTGGGTCTTCTGGCGCTCATGGCTCTCACCCTCGTCCATCTGACGGGAGAGGCGGCGGCGTCGAACGGGTGTACGGCTTTTGCTGGCGCCACGCTTGATTCAAGCGGCAGCTATATATCTGCAGCCAGGAACACGTTTCAGGTTGGCGATACGCTTCATGTGGAGGGGCCTTCAGGAAACCAAATATTTTTTAATATGGACAGCAACCCCTCGCAGCAGGCTTTTCCCTTCAATTACAATATCCAAGCTTCAGATATTAACGGAGCGGGCGCGTCTGTAAGCAACTACTTCACTTTTAATTACACGGATGGTCCGCCAACGGACATCACCTTGAGTTGCGTCGCCGCCCCCGTTGGACGGGCGCAGAGGATCTCTTTAAGCGGGCTGAACCAGACGACGACGGTGACCGTGGGGACGCCGACGCCCTTCTCCGCCACTTCGACCTCGGGCCTTCCGGTCACCATTGCGCCAGATCCGGCCAACAATGGCGCCAATTGCTCCATTTCGGGTTCAGGTGGCGGTTCCTTCACCTTGACCGCGACCGCCGTTGGCCAGTGCGCCATTACCGCGTCAGTGGCCGGTAATGGGAGCTATGACGCCTTCACGGACAATAGTTTCATCAACGTCACGGCGACGGGGGGCGCGGCAACCGGGGGGACGCCAGTTTTGACCGGCATAACGCCCGCAACTTCGGTAAATGGCGGAGAGACAGCGACCATCACCGGCTCCAATCTGGACAATGTCACGGGTATTCTGTTTGGCAACAAATCGGTGCTGGTGAGCCCGGGGAACAGGGCAAGCGGGCAGATACAAATCACGATCCCGGCTTTCGCGGATGCGGCGTCGGCCCGTGGCTCGGCGATTTCTATTTACGCCGTCGCGCCCGGGAGCGGCGGTACGCAGTTGCAAAGCAATCGGTTGACTTTCACCTACACCAATGTCGCCATTTCGTTGACGGCTTCGAAAACAAGTCTCAACACAACCGATACGGTTGATTTGGCAGCGACTGTTACGCCATCGACCGCGACCGGGACCGTGACATTCACGGCCACTTCGACCACCGGCGGCGCGCCCATTACCTCTACGGTGGGCCTGACAGGTGGCCAGGCCCCCAAGACCCTCGGCCCTTTCGCAACTGGGTCCTATAACGTCACGGCGACCTATAATGGCGATAGCACGTATAATTCGGTCACCAGCGCGCCGCCCATCCCGTTGACTGTGGCGGCGCCTGCGCTGAACGTCACGGCGGCGCAAAGCCTCGTGAATTTGACGGTGGACAGTTCCGCCTCGCTTCCTCTCACGGTCGTCAACGTGACCGGCGGAAGTGGGGGCTATGGTTACGCGCCTAATCGAAACACGCCGTTGCCTTATGGCCTCTCGCTTAACGCCAGCGGGCAGCTCGCGGGCGCCCCCAAGGCGGCTTTCAATGGAACGATCACGATTGATGTGACGTCTGGCGGCGTCACGCAATCGGCGAATTTCACGCTTAACGTTGCGAAGGCCTCTCCCACCATCTCGATCAGCGCTTCAAAAACCCAATTCAGCAGCACCGATACGACAACCCTCACCGCTACGGTGACCCCTCCCACCGCCACGGGCGCCGTCACTTTCACTGTGGGCGCGAACACTCCTGTCACCGTCCCGGTCGGCGCCCCCTATACGGTCGGGCCTTTGCCCGCCGGGAATCCTTCTGTCTCGGCGACTTATAGTGGCGACGCCAACTATAAGTCGGTGAGCGGGTCTCTTGCTGGCGGGCTGACCGTAACCGCGACGCCGCAAACGGTTGCGCTTGGACCCATATCGACGACCGGGGTTGCTGGTGCGACGGCGATATTCACAGCCAGTTCCACATCCAAACGGCAGGTTACTTTTTCGGTCGATGGGGCCAGCAACATCTGCAACGTCGCTCCGCAGACCTTTGACGCCGCGTCTGGGAGCGGATCATATCTGTTGACCTACACAAATGGTGGCCAGTGCTCGATTTCCGCTTCAGTTGCAGGCGACGCGACCTACGCCCCCTTTTCGGCGACTGCTTTCGTCGTCGTCACCGTCGCGGCGGCAGGCACGCCGCATCTGGACTCCATAGACCACATTTTCACGATCACTGGTGGAGAGACGGCGACGATATCAGGCTCCAATCTGGATAAGGTCACATCCATTAATTTTGGCGGTGCTACGATTACGCCAGCGACCGTCGCCGCCGGGCGGATCACCTTCAGCGTACCGCCGGCGCCTGCGTCTGTGTCGGCTGGGGGGAGAACTGTGCAGGTCTCAGTTGTTGTTGGATCAAGTGGAGTGGTCTCGACCAATTCGCTTCCATTCACCTATTACCCCTTGTTGACCTATTCGCCCGCAGCGACCATCAGCACCATCAATATCGGTCCGTCAGTCACCATTGATCTGGGTGGCGCGGGTGGCGGCTTTGGGTCTTACACATACGCCATCACCAGCAATTCCAATTCCAACGCAATCAGCTTTCCAAACCCGACCTCGACCAATGGACAGTTCGCGGTCAGCGCGCAGGCTGTTGGTTCATCGGACATAACGGTCACGGTGACGGACCGCAGCGGCCAGTCGAAGTCCCGGTCCTTCAAGCTGAATGCGGCCTATCCTACGCTGAGCGTCACGCCGGTGAACAGCACCGTGAACTTGACGCTGAAGACTCCCATAAGCTCGCCCATCAAGGTCATCAATGCGACGGACGGAGACAGAACCTATGTCTACGCCCCCAACCCCGCCTCGGCGCTGAGCGACCTGGGGCTGTCTATTGATAGTAACGGCCAGCTCAATGGTACGCCCACTTCCACCTTCAACGGCGCGATCACCATCAATGTCACGTCCGCTGGCGAGACGAAATCGGTGACCTTCACGCTCGTGATCGCCAAGCCCAATGCTGCCATCACGCTGACCGCTTCGAAGGACAATCCCGGCCGAACGGAGACCGCGGATTTCATCGCCAAGGTGCGCCCCGCCAACGCTACGGGAACCGTGACGTTCACGATCGGGGTCGTCACATATCCCCCCGTCCCCCTCGACTCCAGCGGCGTCGCCACGCTGCGCGCCATCGGCCCGCTGCCCGATGGCGCCTACTCCAGCAAGGCGGTCTACAGCGGTGACGACCTCTATGATGGCGTCACCAGCGAAACCTTGCAGGTTCGCTGGGGCATTCGGCCGGACCCCACCGCTGACAAGAATGTGCGCGCCATCGTGGCTGCGCAGGCGGCGACCACCCTTCGCATGGCGGGCATGCAGATCGATACGGTGCAGCGCCGCCTCGAGACCCTGCATGAGGATGACGTGCCGGGCTTCGTGAACGGACTCTCCGTCAGCGCCCCCTCGAGCCAGCCCTCCGGCGCCAGCCCCTTTGATGATCCGGTGCTGCGCGGGCAGGGTTTGTCGCAAAGTCCCGCGAGCAAGGCGCTTGACCGGACCTTCGATAAAAACTTTGGCAAGGACTTCAACCGCGCGGCGGAGAGGGATGGGGCGCCCCGCAACAGTTTTGGCGCTTTGGAGACCTCGCGCTTCAAGGTCTGGACGGCCGGTTCGGTGATCTTCGGGGGCGTCCAGGTCTCGTCGCTGGGCGTGGTGTCGAAGACCTATTTCACGCTGGCGGGCCTTACGGCGGGCGTCGACACCCAGCTCATGGATGGGCTGCGGGGCGGCTTCGCCATGAGTTATTCGGGCGAGGGCGCCGACATCGGCTCGGATGGCTCGCGCATGAACAGCAAGGGCCTGACAGGCTCGCTCTACGGCTCCTGGCGCATCGCCGGCAAGGTCTTTCTCGACGGGACGCTGGGCTATGGGGACCTGTCCTTCGCCACCAAGCGTTTCGATGGAAACGCGGGCGATTTCATCATGGGGCAGCGGCGCGGCAAGATGGTCTTCGGCTCGCTCGCCCTGACCTATGACGAGAAGATGGGGCCGTTGAAATTCTCCCCCTACGCCAGACTTGACGTCATCGACGCCACTCTGAACGCCTATACGGAGGCGGGCGATCCGAATTGGGTGCTCGCTTATGACAAGGCGGGTCTGGGGTCGCGCAGCCTCGTGCTGGGCCTGCGGGGACAATATGACTTCGAACAGCCCTGGGGCGTCGTCTCGCCGACCTGGCGCGTGGAATACCGGCGCATGCTTAGCGGCGAGCTGACGCAGATGATGACCTATGCGACCGATCCATCGACCGCCTACAACCTCACCGTCCGGGGATCTGACCGCGACACCCTGTCCGCCGCTCTGGGCCTGAAGGCGAAGACCAGGGGCGAGGTGGCGACTACGCTCGAATATCTGCTGGGAGGTGGGCTGAAGAGCGGTTTACAGGGCCAGGGCATGCGCGGGATGGTGAAGGTGGGGTTCTGAGCGCCCCCGGCCGTCGCGATGATGGCGATACTGCTTGCAGCCCCCTGCGCCAAAGTCTTATCAATGACGGAAAGGGGAGGCTCCCATCAACTTCCGTCAGCTCGCATATTTCGTCAGGGTGGTCGAAGCCGGCAATATGACGGCGGCGGCCGAGTTGCTGAATGTCGCCCAGCCCGCGTTGGGCGTGCAGATCCGGCAGCTGGAAACCGAGCTGGGTCTTGATCTGCTGGTGCGCCATTCGCGAGGGGTGACGCCCACTGCGGCGGGCAAGCTGCTGTTCGAGCGGGCGACCCGCATCCTCGCCGATGTCGAGGCCGCCCAGCGCGAGTTGCAGGCCCTCACCGCCCCCAAGACCGACCATGTGGTGCTGGGCATGCCCCCCAGCCTCATGCTGCTGCTGGGCCCGGACATTCTCATCGAGGCCCGGCGCCGGTTGCCGGGCGTCTCCCTCAGCCTGGTGGAGGAGCGCAGCGTGGTGCTGCTCGACGCCATCGACCGGGGCCAGATCGACGTCGCCTTCGCCTGGAATGTGGCCGAGCGCGTGGATCTCCAGCGCATCGCCCTCCTGGAGGAGGACCTGTTGCTGGTCACCAGCCCCGACGCAGCCACCAACGGCGGGCCCGTGAGCCTCGCCCAGGCGCTGGGCCACGAACTTGTGATCGCGGGCGAGCGGGGGGTCATCCGCAATATCGTGCAGGCGGAGGCCCGGCGCCTCGGCCTGACCATGCGCCTGGCCTTCGAGGTCCATTCCGTTTCGTCCATGAAGGCGCTGATCGGGCGCAGCGGCGGGGCGACGATCATGCCCTATTCCCTGGCGCCCCGGGAAATCGACAGCGGCGCCCTGGTGGCCCGGCGCATCGAGCGCCCGACCATCACCCGCACCCTCTACCTGGTGCGCCCGGTCAAACGGACCGGTTTCACCCATGAGCCGGAGGTGCTCGCCTTTCTGGACGAACTCGCGGGCAAGACCCTGGCGGCCATGGGGCCCTTTGCGCGTCCACTGCGCTGAGGGCGTCTTATTGTGCAGCGCACAGATAAAAAACCTTTGGTCAGCCCCAACGAATATGTCTTGGACGACGGCTCCGCTTTTCCCTAGTTCTTGCAACACAGGGCGCGCGAACGGCGCGAAATCCTGCTTTCATCTCCGGGAGGATCACCGCTCATGGCCGAGCAGTTCGTGGGAAAGGCGTCCGAGTTCAAGGATGGCGATCGTCAGATCGTGCGCATCGGTGAACAAGAGATCGGCATTTTCAAACATGAAGGCG
>CANGTC010000167.1 GCA_947456505.1 Beijerinckiaceae bacterium | reverse complement strand
GAAATGGCGTCGAGCACCTTGCGGGGCTCGCCATCGCGGGTGAGGAAATATTTCGAGAGGTTGGAGACCTGAAGCTTGGCGGTCATCAGTGGGTCTCCTGCACGCTCTTGCGCCAGGGAGCGAGACGTTGCTCCAGATATTTCAGCCCCTCCATGAGCAGCACGCCCATGAGGGAGAAGATCAGCACGCCCAGAAACACGGTGGCCGTGTCAAAGCTGAGGCCCGCCGAGGTGATGAGATAGCCCACACCGGCGCGGGAGGCGAAAAGCTCGCCCACCACCACGCCCGTCAGCGCGCGGCCAATGCCAAGGCGCAGGCCCACGATGACGAAGGGCAGGGCGGCGGGCATGAGGATCTTGGTGAAGATCTGCCCGCGCGTGCAGTTGAAAGCTTTCGCCACTTCCAGCAGATGCGGATCAGCCGAGCGAATGCCCACGAAGGCGTTCAGCAGGATCGGGAAGACCGCGATGACGAAGACGATGGCCACCTTGGAGGCAAGGCCAATGCCGAAGATCAGCAGGAAGAAGGGCATCAAAGCCACAAGCGGGCTCGAATAGAAAAACGACACCCAGGGGTCGAGAATGTCCTGCGTGCGGCGGCTGGTCGCCATGAGGAAGCCGAGCGCAATGCCCACCACTGCGGAGAGCAGAAAGCCCAGCGCAAACTCCAGCGCGCTGACGCCCATGTGGCGCATCAGTTCGCCATTCATCAGCAGCTTCCAGCCAACCGCCAGAACCTTGGACAGGGGCGAGAAGAGAATGGGATTGGTGACGAGAAACTGGCCCGTGAATTCCCACAGCGCCAGCCCGCCGATGACCGAATAAATGGCGCGGCGGCGAGAGATCCAGACGATCTGCGCCGGGGTCGGCCCCTGCCTCAGCCCTGCGGCTGCTTCATTCATCGTTTGCTCCCGAACATCCAATTCCACGCGGGATGGATCCCACGCCATCCCCTGCGAGGTCGCACGAATGCGCCGCGCCCGCAACCTACTTGCGGGCTTGCGAGGCCGTGCGCAGAGCCGTGATGGTGGTGAGCGGCGTGATCGCCTCCGGATCCACCTTCACATGGATGATGGAGGGTTTGCCCGAGGCGACCGCTCGCTCGAAGGCGGGGGCGAACTGGCCGGTCTCCTCCACTGTCTCCCCGTGGCCGCCGAACGCCACCGCGTAAGCGGCGAAATCGGGATTGCGCAGGGCGGTGGCCGAGACGCGGCCGGGATAGTTGCGCTCCTGATGCATGCGGATCGTGCCATACATGCCGTTGTCGACGATGATGACGATGATCGGCAGATCATATTGCACGGCGGTGGCGAATTCCTGCCCGTTCATCAAGAAGCAGCCATCGCCCGCAAAGCAGACGACCATGCGGTCGGGATGCACGCGCTTGGCGCCTACAGCAGCCGGCAGGCCATAGCCCATGGAGCCCGATACCGGCGCAAGTTGGGTCGCATATTGGCGAAAGCGCATGAAGCGCCCGACCCATATGGCGTAATTGCCCGCACCATTGGTCACGATGGCGTCGTGGGGCAGGCGCTCGCGCAGCCACAGGGCCATGTCGCCCAGTTGCATCTTGCCGGGCATGGTGGGCGCAACGTCTGTCCAGCCATGGAAATCGGCGTTGGCCTCGCGGGTCTGCGCGCTCCAGACGATGGCGTTCGGCGGTTGCAGACTTTCCAGCGCGGCGGCGAAGGCGGTGGGCGTGGCGTTGATCCCCAGACGCGGGTGATAGACGCGGCCCAGCTCTTCGGCGTCCCCATGCACATGCACGAGGTTCTGGCGAGGCGCGGGGATGGCGAAGAGCTTGTAGCCCTGCGAGGGAATCTCCGCCATGCGCCCGCCGATCAGCAGCACGAGATCGGAAGCCTCGATGCGCGCGCGCAGCTTCGGGTTAGGCCCGATGGCGAGTTCGCCCGCATAATTGGGATGATCGCCGGGAAAGAGCATGGCGCGACGCGAGGAGGTCACGACCGGCAGATCGAACCGCTCGGCGAAGCGGCGCAGGGAGTCAACCGCCTTCTCGCTCCAGCCGCTGCCGCCCACGATCACCATGGGCTGTTTCGCCGCCCAGAGCAGCTTCTGCAATTCAGCCATCTGGGTCTGCCCCGGCCATGTGGGCACGGGCTCAACGCGGGCGGCGTCGCTCACGCTGGCGCGCTCCACAAGCATGTCCTCGGGCAGGGCGATCACGACAGGGCCGGGGCGGCCCTGCAGCGCCACATGAAAGGCGCGCGAGACGATCTCGGGAATGCGCGCGACATCGTCGATCTCCACCACCCATTTGGCGAAGGAGCCGAAGACGGCGCGATAGTCCATCTCCTGAAAGGCGCCGCGACCCTGGGCCGGGCGCTGCACCTGCCCGATGAACATGATGAGCGGGGTTGAATCATGTTCGGCGATGTGGATGCCCGGCGAGGCGTTGGTGGCGCCTGGCGCGCGCGTCACGAAGACGACGCCGGGCTTGCCGGTGAGTCTTGCGCTCGCGTCCGCCATCATGGCCGCGCCGCCTTCCTGACGGCAGACGGTGACGTTGATGTTCACATCATGGAAGGCGTCCAGCACGGCCAGATAGGACTCGCCGGGCACGCAGAAGACATGGCGCACATCCTGCGCGAGCAATTGGTCCACCAGAATCTGTGCGCCGGTGCGGCTGTTCTCCATCATGCCCGTCCTCCCCAATTCGGATCGTTCAAAATCTCGTCTGTGTGCTGTCCCAGCGCAGGCGCCGGCCGCGCGCTCGCCACCGCCACCCCATCCATCACGATGGCGCCGCGCAGGCCCGGCGTGGAGCCCGCCTTAGCGCGGGGATTGTCAAGATCCATGCGCATGCCGCGCGCGATCACTTGCGGGTCCTTGAACACATCGCCCACGCTGTTGATGGGGCCAGCAGGCACGCCCAGCGCATCGAGCTTCGGCAGGAGATCGGCGCGTGTGAACTGGCGCGTCAGCCCATGCAAAATCCGCGTCAGCTCGACGCGATTGCGCACCCGGTCCTTGCTGATGGCGTAGTCCGCATGGCTGGCCAGCTCGGGCGCGCCCAGGGCCTCGCATAACTTGCGATATTGTCCATCATTGCCAGCGGCGATGATGATGTCGCCATCGGCCACGGGAAAAACGTCATAGGGCACGATGTTGGGGTGGCTGTTGCCAAGGCGCCGGGGCTCGTTTCCGGTGACGAAATAGTTCAGCGCCTGATAGCCCAGCACCGCGATCTGCGCGTCGAGCAGCGCGCAATCGATATAGGCGCCCTCGCCGGTTTCGTGGCGGCGCAACAGGGCGGCCTGAATGGCGTTGGCGGCGTAGAGGCCGGTGTAGATGTCGGCGATGGCCATGCCCGATTTCGTGGGGGGACCATCGGGCTGACCGGTGAGATGCATGGCGCCGCCCATGCCCTGCACCAGAAAATCATAGCCCGCGCGCTGGGCGTAGGGGCCCTCCTGCCCGAAGCCAGTGATGGAGCAATAGATCAGGCGGGGGTTCAGCTTGCGCAAGCTTGCGTGGTCGAGGCCGTATTTGGCGAGACCGCCCACCTTGAAATTCTCGATGACGACGTCCGCGTTCATGGCGAGGCGCTCGATGAGGGCGCGCCCCTCCGGCGTCTCGAAATCCGCCTCGATGCAGCGCTTGCCGCGATTGCAGGCGTGGTAATAGGCGGCGCCGAGATTTTCGCCGTCGTGACCCTCCAGAAAGGGCGGGCCCCATTGGCGCGTATCGTCGCCCGCCCCGCGCCGCTCCACCTTCACCACGTCGGCGCCGAGGTCGGCGAGCAATTGCCCGCACCAGGGACCGGCGAGAATGCGCGCGAGCTCCAGCACGCGGAAATGGGCGAGGGGTTTGGGCGAGGTGGACAGATGCGTTCTCCCTGCAGTGCGATGGCGGCGTCTGGCCACGGGTACTAGGCTCCGCCAATGGGGGCAAGAGGAGCGCGGCAAGGGGGTTTCGGGAGGGCGCAATCCTAAATCATTTCGGGCGGTCCCTTGGATGCACCCAGTTCTGCGGGGGTGCATATTCCCGGGGGCGTCGGGCGGCCGGTTTACCGCCTCCCATAACAATTGGAGGAAACAGACAGCGCTCGATCACCTCTTTGGTGATCTGCTGCTTTGCAGAGGCGTGAGCCAAAATGTTTTTAGAAAAACTTCGCCCGGGCGGCGAAACGGAAACAAGCGCTTTTTGGGGAAAGTTCACTTTCAGGAAACGCGCCGTCGCCGCTTGGTCTGAGTCAGCTGTGACCAGATAAGCCTTGTCGAAAACATCTGTGAAGGCGTCGTGATACAGGTTCAGGGCGATATTGATATCGGTTTGTTTCTCCGTTGGTTTTTGCCACCCGGCCCCGCATTCACGGCAAGATGCGGGTTCGTGGACATAATGGCCGAAAGCGCATTCAACCCCAGCAATTTCAAGGGCTTTAAGATATTCTGAATACCGCCATCGCTTATTTTCATCTCCGGGATAATAGGCCGTGCAAAAGACGACCCTGACGACTTCTTCCGACTGATGGGGGATGAGCGTCGCGGCGAGTTCCCAGAGATTGAGCCACTTCAAGAATGGCTCCTTCAGGTCGGCGATCGCATGATAAAGATTGAACCCGTCAATGTAGAAAGCAGCTCTGATTTTCATCGCCCGTCCTTGACAAAAGACAGACTTTCAATTATCGGCAAAACATCAACGCGACGCGGTACGCCGCTAGCACGCCCTCGGCTCCGGCCGGGGGTTTTTCATTTTCAGGTCGCCCTCCGCAAGGAGCCGCTAACTTGGCGAGATCGGTCAGGCGTTCCGAAATTCAGGCTACGTAACCGGCTCGATGAGACCGCCAGGCCAAACTTTTAAAACCACCTGAAAGTGTCAGCGACAGAGACAAATGTCATCTCTTTCTTGAGCTTTACTTTATGAATTTCGATTCCCTGATGGTGCATTAAGAGTTGACGGAAGTGTTTGATCATTGATTCAGCAGACCTCCTTGGCCCCGCCCCTGGGCGCCCTTATAGAGGGCGCAACCCGTCGCAGGATCATCCCTTGTCCCAACCGCGCCAATTTCGGCTGCTTTCGTTGCATTTCGCCCTGTACCAGTTCTCCTGCGCCATGGCGGGGGGATTTGCGGGGGCCTTTCTGCTGCAACAGGGCTTCAGCCTGCCGCAGGCGCTGGCCTCCTTTGCGGCGCTGCTGGCGGTGCGGTTCGTGCTGCGCTGCCTCTCGTTGGTTCTGGTGCGGCGCATTGGCGTGGGCGGGGCCTTGATCGTGGGCGCCCTGGTGCTGGCGACCCAGTTCTGGCCGCTGCTGAAGGCGCGCGATCCCCTCTGGCTGGCGATCTGGCTGTTCATCGTGGCGCTGGGAGAATCGCTCTACTGGCCCTGCTACCACGCCACCATGGCGGTCACGAACGCGCCGGATTCGCGCGGACGGGAGCTTGGCCTGCGCAACGCCATCGGCGCCCTTGTGGGGATCACCAGCCCGCTTCTGGGCGGCCTGCTGCTGCAACGCTTCGGCCCTGCGGTGGATTTCAGCGTGGCGGCCGCCATCACCCTGATCTCGATCCCGCCCCTGCTCTTCATGGCGCCCATCAAGGCGGGGGAGGTCCCCAGCCTGCGCGAGGCGCTGGGCGCCGTGGACCTTCGCAGCCTCAAGGCCTTCGCCTCCGATGGCTATATCAGCGGCGGGCTCATGCTGGCCTGGCCCATGGCGCTCTTCGTATCGCTGGGCTCGGAATACGAGAGCCTGGGCCTCGCCAATGCTCTGGCGAGCCTGGTGGGGGCGGGCGTCGGGCTTGTCGCGGGGCGGATCATCGATGCGGGACGCCGCGACAAGGCGCTCTTCTGGGTGTCGCTGGCGCTGGTGGCGAGCTTCGCCTTCCGCGCCTGCGCCAGCTGGTCGCCGCTGGCCGCCAATATCTCCAACGCCACGGGCGCGGCGGTCATCGGCGTCTACATGACCGTGCTGATGAGCCTGATTTATGACCGCGCCAAGGGCTCGGGCGCGGCCTACCGTTTCCATTTCGCCATGGAGGGCGGCTGGGATGCGGGGGCGGCGCTGGGGTGTCTGGCGGGCGCTGCGGCGGCGCAGGTCACAGGCGTGCCCTCGCTGGCGACCCTGCCCTCCGTGCTGGGGGTCTGGGTCATGTATCGCTGCGTCAAGGGCCGCAAGGCGCCGGCGACCGGGGCCGCCAGCGCCTGATCCCTCAGAACCCGATCATGTCGAAGCGGGTCAGGGTAGTGTTGGGACCCACGCCCGGGGCGTTGGCGAGCATCCAGGCGGTGGCCTGCTCCGCATAGAGGGTTCCGGCGGAGGAGCCGTCGATAGGCACGATCACCTTGTAGCCCAGGAACGCCGCCTCGCTGGCGGTGTAGAGCACCGCGCCCTCGGCCGTGGTGCCCACCACGATGACCGTGGTGACGCCCTTGTCCTTGAGGATCTTGTCGAGATCCGTGCGGATGAACTTGTTCGCCACGGAGGAGACGATGGGCTCGCCCTCCTTCGGCGTCGCCTGCGGGGCGATGTCGGCGGGGGTGGCGACCGCCACGATGCTGTGCACCACCGGCACGCCATGGGAACGGGCCTCGGCGAGGAATTTCTCCACCTTGGGCAGGGAGGCGAGGCAGCGCGGGCGGCGCTCGGCGTTGCAGGTCTGCTTCACCAGATCCAGCACCAGAAAGGCCGTGGTCTTGGGGTCGACCTTGACTATCTTGAGTTCGACGGGCGCGGGCGCCTTGGCGTTGGCCCATTCATCCACAATGGTCTGGGCGGCGACGGGCGCGACGGCGAAGGTGGCGGTGACCACGAGGCCCGCCAGAAATCCCTTGAGCATGTCTCTCTCCTGTTGGTTCCATTTTCTCCGGCAGGAAGGTCGCTCTTTGCGCCCCGCCCCGCAAGCCCCCCGATTTTTCCATATTGCGCCATTGATCGCCAGCAGCTTAACGGGCAAGCTCCCGTCAGCGGCCAAAGAGCCCATCGGGAGAACGCCATGTTGAAGACCTTCGCACGCATCGCGGCCGCGACAGCCGCCCTCTTTGGCGCAGCCGCCGCCACCGCCGAACCCCTCGTTCTGGCCAAAAACGGCTCCTTTTTCGTCGGCGGCAAGATGACCGAGATCGACGGGCGCGCCATGATGACCGGCCACATGTATGTGGAGTTCATGATCCCCGCCCGGCGCAAGCATCCCACCCCCGTCATCATGGTGCATGGGGGCCTGCGCACCGGCGTCAATTTCACGAGCACGCTGGATGGCAAGGAGGGCTGGGCCCAATATTTCGTGCGCCAGGGCTATGCGGTCTATGTCGTCGATCAGGTGGGGCGCGGGCGCTCGCCGCTGATCGAGAAAGCCTATGGCCCCTCGAAGATGGGCGATGTGCGCGGCGCCATGTCGCGCTATGTGCAGCAGGGCAATTACAACCTCTGGCCCCAGGCCAAGCTCCACACCCAATGGCCGGGCGGCACGGAGCTGAACGATCCCTCAGTGCTGGCCCTGAGCGCGACCCAGGCCGTGGAGATCGAGGATTTCCACACCCAGCAGGAGCTGAACCGCGACGCGCTGGTGGCCCTGATCGACAAGATCGGCCCCTCCGTCATCATGGGTCATTCGCAGGCGGGCGCCTTCCTCTGGCCCGTGGCGGACGCGCGGCCTGCGGGCGTGAAGGCGATCCTCGCCATCGAGCCCAATGGCCCGCCTGTGCGCGCGGTAGATTTCACCGGGGCGCCGGACTGGTTCAAATATGGCAAGGTGGCCCTGTCCTATGGGATCACCGACGTGCCGCTGACCTATGCGCCGCCGGTGAAGAGCGGCGCGGAGCTCGCCTTCGTGCAACAGGAAAAGCCCGAGGCCGAGGGGCTCGTGCGGTGCTTCGAACAGGCCTCGCCCGCCCGCCAGTTGCCGAACCTGCGCATGCCGATCCTCGTTCTGACGGGCGAGGCCAGCTATCACGCGCCCTATGATCACTGCACCGTGAACTATCTGAAACAGGCCGGCGCAAACCCCAGCTTCATCCGCCTCGCCGATGTCGGCGTGAAGGGCAATTCCCATGTGCTGATGCTGGAGAAGAACAGCCGCGAGATCGCGGCCGTGATCGTGAAATGGCTTGACAAGGCGCTGCCTGCGAAACAGGCCTCGCGCTGAGGGACGCTGCGGCGGGGTTTCAGAAAAACGCCTGAAGCCCCGTCTGGGCGCGGCCCAGAATCAACGCGTGGACATCATGCGTCCCCTCGTAGGTGTTCACCGTCTCGAGGTTCTGGGCGTGGCGCATCACATGATATTCCTCATGGATGCCGTTGCCGCCGTGCATGTCGCGCGCCATGCGGGCGATGTCGAGGGCCT
>CANGTC010000166.1 GCA_947456505.1 Beijerinckiaceae bacterium | reverse complement strand
TGACCCTGCGCATTTCCGGCCTCTTCCGCGATGTCTTCGCCACGCAGATCGCGCTGTTTGATTCCGCCGTGCAGGCCATTGCGCTGCTGGATGAAGAAGACGAAGACAACCCCATCGCCGCCGCCCGCCGCGCCGCGCAAGCCGAGCCCCTGCGCATCTTCGGCGCTGCGCCCGGCGCTTATGGAATCGGCCTTGCCGCCACGCTTGCGCAGGACGCCTGGACTTCGCGCGATGACCTGGGCGAGGCCTATCTGGCGGCCAGCTCCCACGCCTACCGCGCCTCTGGCGATGGCGTTGCGGCGGCTGCTGCCTTTCGCGATCAGGTCGCGGGCGCCGACGCCTTCGTGCATGTGCAGGACATGGCCGAACAGGATGTGCTGGACGCCGACGCCTTCGCCGAACACGAGGGCGGATTCGCCGCCGCTGCGCAGGCCCTGGGCAACGCGCCTGCCCTCTATCATGTGGACGCTGCGCGCGAGACAGCGCCCAAAGTGCGCGCCTTAAGCGAAGAACTAGTCCGCGTGCTGCGCGCCCGCGCCACCAATCCGCGCTGGTTGAAGGGGCAGATGCGCCACGGCTATCGCGGCGCGTCGGAGATCGCCAAAACGGTAGATAATCTCTACGCCTATGCGGCGCTCACCACGGCGGCGCCCAGCCGCTATTTCGATCTGCTCTTCGACGCCACGCTTGGCGATGAGGCCGTGCGGGCCTTCTTGACCGAGCATAATGCTGACGCCTTGCAGGAGATGGCGCAGACCTTCGCCAATGCGGCCCGACGCGGTCTGTGGCTCGCGCGCCGCAATTCAGCGATGACGGTGCTGCGCGACATGCTCGGCGAGCCCGCGCCCATGGAGCTGGCGTCATGAGCGTCGCGATTCAACCCAAGGGTTGGTGCCCGGGCGCGCTGCGCCCCATGCTGAGTGGCGACGGCTATCTGGTCCGCCTGCGGATCAGCGGCGGCGTGGTTATGGCTTCCGCCGCAAGGGCCATCGCCGATTGCGCGCAAACTTATGGCAATGGATTGCTGGATCTCAGCGCCCGCGCCAATCTGCAATTGCGCGGCGTGCGGGAGGCGAGCCTGCCCGCGCTGGTCGAAGCTTTGCAGGCCCATGGATTGATCGACGACAGCGCCGAGGCCGAATCCGTGCGCAATGTGCTTGCCTCGCCGCTGGCCGGTCTTTCGCCTGACGCTGCTTTGGACATCATGCCATATGTGCGCGCGCTGGAGCGGCGGCTTGCGAGCGATGAGGCGCTGCATGGGCTGCCGTCGAAATTCGGGTTCATCGTCGATGACGGCGGTGGGTTGAGCCTGTCTGGCGTTGGCGCGGACATTCGCTTCCAGGCGCTGCATGGAGAGGCGAGACCGCGCTTCATGGTGAGCCTTTCGGGCTGTGATGAAGTGGCGGTCATCGAAGCTTCAGAACTGCCCGACGTTGCTGCGCGGCTCGCCATCGCCTTCACGATTGAGGCGCGCCAGTGCGAAGCACCGCCGCGTCGCATGGGCGCGCTGGTCGTGCATTGCGGTGCTGCGCGTGTTTGGCGCGCGGCCGGACTGGCGCCCACGCAGCAAGCGCTGCGCGCATCCACTCCACCTCAACCACTCGGTTATCATCCGCTGGGCGCCTCCGGCTATCTGGGCCTCGGGCTTGCCTGCGGACGCTTGAGCGCAGGCGATCTCGCATGGCTTGCAGAGATGGCGCTGCGCCATGGCGTCAGCGAATTGCGCCTCACCCCATGGCGCGCGATTCTCTTGCCGGGCGTTGACGCCCATGCAGCGCAGAACATTCTCTCGCAGGCCAGCGACGCCTTCATCACCCATCCCTCCGACGCCCGCCTCGCCGTCATCGCCTGCGCGGGCGCGCCCGCCTGCGCCAGCGCGCAGTCGCCAACGCAGGATGATGCTTTGTCGCTGGCGATGCTGGCGCGAGCCCTTGCGCCATCAGGCGTCACCCTGCATGTCTCCGGCTGCGCCAAAGGCTGTGCGCGGCCATCCTCCACCGCTGTGACCTTGGTTGCGCGGGCGGGGCTGTATGACCTCATCACCCAAGGCCGCGCCAACGGCACGCCTGCGCAGCAAGGCCTTGATCTCACCGCTTGCCGCGTGGCGCTGCGCGCTTTGGCTTCACCCGAAGGAGCGCCCCTTTGAGCGGCTATGCCTATATTCGCGATGGCGCCGAGATCTATCGTCGGTCCTTCGCCATGATACGCGCCGAGAGCGATCTCAAGCGCTTTACGCCGGAAGAGGAGATCGTCGCGGTGCGCGTGATCCATTCCTGCGGCATGGTGGAAGTGGCCGCCGATGTGGCCTTTTCGAAAGACGCCGCCATCATCGCGCGGCAGGCTTTGCGCAATGGCGCGCCGATTTTATGCGACGCCAAGATGGTCGCCAATGGCGTGACCAAGGCGCGCTTGCCCGCCAACAATCAGATCATCTGCACCCTCGACGATCCCGCCACCGCGCGCCTTGCGCAGGAGCTTGGCACAACGCGCACCGCAGCTGCGATGGAGCTGTGGCGGCCCCATCTTGCAGGCGCTGTCGTCGCCATCGGCAATGCGCCAACGGCGCTATTTCGGCTGCTTGAGATGCTCGACGCAGGCGCGCCCCATCCCGCCGCCGTAATTGGCATGCCCGTGGGTTTTGTCGGCGCGGCGGAATCGAAAGAGGCCTTGATGGACGATGGTCGCATTCCCTGCATCATCGTGCGTGGCCGCAAGGGCGGCAGCGCGATGACGGTGGCGGCCATCAATGCTTTGGCGAGCGACAAGGAATGAGCGCGCTGGCCACACAGGGACGTCTCTACGGCGTCGGCCTCGGGCCGGGCGATCCTGATCTCGTCACCATCAAATCGCTGAAGGCGCTGCAGGCTGCGCCCGTGGTCGCCTGGTTCGCCAAGCGCGGAAAACGCGGCAATGCGCGGATGATCGCCGATACGCTGATGGTTCCCGGCGTCATTGAATTGCCGCTGACCTATCCCGTGACCGTGGAGCTTCCCTTCGACAGTCCAGAGTACAAGGCGCAACTCGCCGCCTTCTATGGGCAGGCGAGCGAGGCCATCGCGGTCCATCTGCGCGCAGGCCGCGACGTCGCGCTTTTGTGCGAAGGCGATCCGCTGTTCTACGGTTCCTTCATGCACATCTATGTGCGCTTGCGCGAGGCCTTTCCCGTCACCATTTGCGCTGGCGTCACCGGCATGTCCGGCTGCTGGACCGCGGCGGGGGCGCCCATGACCTGGGGCGACGATGTGCTCAGCGTCCTGCCGGGCACGCTGCCGCGCGAGGAACTCTTGCGGCGTGTTAAAGACGCCGACGCGCTGGTCTTCATGAAGCTCGGGCGCAACTTCGCCAAGGTGCGCGATGTCCTGCGCGAAGCTGGCCTGCTGGAGCGCGCCATCTATGTAGAGCGCGGCTCCATGGCGACTGAAAAAGTTACACCGTTAAAAGAGAAGCATGACGACGCCGCGCCCTATTTCTCCATCATCATCGTGCCCGGCGAGGGCCGACGGCCATGAGCGCAGAAGGGCGCATATTGGTCGTGGGCCTTGGGCCCGGGCCATTGGAGTGGCTGACGCCCGAGGCGAGCCGCGCGCTTGAAGTGGCGAGTGATCTCATCGGCTATGGCCCCTATGTGGAGCGCATCCCTGAGCGCGCGGGGCAAGTGCGTCACGCAACGGATAATCGTGTGGAGCTTGATCGCGCGCGCCATGCGCTTGAACTGGCGAAGGCGGGTCGCGTGGTGGCCATCGTGTCGGGGGGCGATCCCGGCGTTTTCGCCATGGCGGCGGCTTTGTTCGAGGCGGTCGATCAGGGCGATGAGACTGACCGCGCAGTGAACATATCCGTGCTCCCCGGCGTCAGCGCCATGCAGGCGGCGGCGGCGAGGCTCGGGGCGCCGCTGGGGCATGATTTCTGCGCGATTTCGTTGTCTGATAATCTGAAACCCTGGGATGTCATCGTGCGGCGCCTGACGGCTGCGGCGCAGGGCGATTTCGTCATCGCCTTTTATAATCCGGCTTCGCGCGCGCGGCCTGACGCCATTCACGCGGCCTTCAAACTGCTGCGTGAACTCAAGAGCGCCGATACGCCGGTTGCTTTCGCGCGGGCGGTTGGTCGTGCGGATGAAAAACTCACGCTATCCACGCTGGGCGAGGCGGACCCGTCCATCTGCGACATGAGCACTTTGGTGCTCATCGGCTCCAGCGAAACGCGTTTCATCGCGCGGCCCGATGGTCTGTCGCCATGGATCTATACGCCCCGTCACTACGGAGGCGGGCGATGAGCCGTTATCCAGTCGAGCACCGCGTCGAGATCGAACAGGGTTTCGCCTTCCGGCGCCTGCGGGCGGTTCACCATGATCACGCGCAGGCCGAGTTCCCGGGCGGCGAGGAGTTTGTTTTCCGTCGCCGCGCCGCCGCTATTCTTGGTGCAGAGAAAATCGAAGCGCTCCTTCTGCATCAGCGCGCGTTCCTCCGCCAGCGCAAAGGGCGGGCGGGCCAGCAGCACGCGGCAGCTTGGCGGCAATTCGCTTGCGTCGGGTTGGTCGATGCTGCGGGCGAGATAGCTATGCTGGGGCGCGCGTTTGAAGGCGCCCAGCGACAGGCGGCCCACGGTGAGGAACACATGGGTGGGCGTTTCGCCCAGCGCATCGACGGCGGCCTCGATATCGGGAACCTCGATCCAGCGGTCGCCAGGCTGAGGCGTCCATGGCCTGCGGGTGAAGGTCAGGCGCGGCACGCCAAGGCGCGCGCAGGCCTGCGCAGCGTGTTGCGACATCTGCGCGGCGAAGGGATGGGTGGCGTCGATGACGAGGGGCGTTTGCATCTGCGCGAGATAGGCGGCGAGCCCATCGACCCCGCCAAAGCCGCCGATGCGGCTGGGGATGCTGGGCAGCTGCGGCGCCTTGGTGCGTCCTGCGAAAGAGAGCAGCGCGGGCAGATCGGGACGCGCGGCGAGGGCGGCGGCCAGCTTCATGGCCTCGCCGGTTCCGCCGAGAATCAGGATGCGCCCGCGTTCGTCCTGCATAAATCAATCCCCAGGGAGCCTCGCCCATGAGCGCGCCCGCGACAGATCCCGTCTGGCTGACTTTGATTGGCCTTGGCGAAGACGGGCTTGCTGGCCTGTCTCCTGCCGCAACCCGCGTTTTGGAGCAAGCTTCGTTTATTGTTGGCGGCGCGCGGCACCTTGCTTTGCTGGGCGCTACCTCAGCGCAATGCATGGCCTGGCCAACGCCGTTGGAGGCGGGCGTCGAGGCAGTGCTGGCTCGGCGGGGACGCCCGACCTGCGTTCTGGCGTCTGGCGATCCCTTCTATTACGGCGTCGGCGCCACGCTCGCGCGGCATGTGGCGGCGAGCGAAATGCGCTGCCTGCCGGCGCCTTCGGCCTTCTCGCTCATCTGCGCGCGGCTGGGCTGGGCGCAACAGGATTGCGCGGTTCTGTCCCTGCATGGCCGCCCGCTGGAGCGCCTTGCGCCCCATCTGCAACCGGGCGCGCGCATTCTGGCGCTCACCTGGAATGGCGAGACCCCGCGCAAGGTGGCGGAGCGTCTGGTGGCGCTGGGCATGGGGCGCAGCCGCCTCATCGTCTGCGAGGCCATGGGCGGGCCGCGAGAGCGGCGGGTGGAGTCCACCGCCGCTGACTTTCAAGGCGTCGTCGATGCGCTGAACACCCTCGCCATCGAAGTGGTGGCGGATCGCGGCGCGCGGATCATGCCGCTGGCCTGCGGCCTGCCCGATGATCTCTTCGAGCATGACAGTCAGATCACCAAGCGCGAGGTGCGCGCCATCACGCTCTCCACGCTCGCGCCGCGCCGGGGCGAATTGCTGTGGGATATCGGCGCGGGGTCGGGCTCCATCTCCATCGAATGGATGCTGCGGCATCCCGCCAACCGCGCCATCGCCATCGAGACGCGGGCGGATCGCGCCGCGCGCATCGGGCGCAATGCGCTTGAGTTGGGCGCGCCCGATTTGCGGATCGTGGAAGGCGCGGCGCCGGCCGCCTTGGCGGGCCTGCCGACGCCCGACGTCATTTTCATCGGGGGCGGGGGTACCGATGCGGGCGTGCTGGACGCCGCGTGTGCGGCTCTGCCGGAGGGCGGGCGGCTGGTGGTCAATGCGGTGACGCTGGAGACCCAGGCCGAGATCATGCGCCGCCATGTGGCCATGGGCGGCGCGCTCACCAAGATCGAGATTGCGCGGGCCGATCCGGTGGGGCCGTTTCATGGCTGGCGCGCGGCCATGCCGGTCATGCAATGGTCCATCACGAAGGGGGGGGCGCCATGAGCGCGCAGAAGCCCCGGATGGAACTCGCCATTGGCCTTGGCTGCCGCAGGGGCGTCAGCGGCGCGGTGATCGTGAGTCTCGTGCGCGAGGCTTTGGCGATGATCGAGCATGTGGGCGCCGCCGCGCTTTTCACCGCTGATGCGAAGCGCGCAGAGACTGGCCTTGCGCAGGCCGCGCATTCCCTCGCCATGCCCCTGCATTTTCTCCCGCAAGAGGCGCTGGCAGCGGTGGCTGATCAGGCGCAGACTCGCTCGTCGCGTGTTGAGTCTCTGTTTGGGGTTCCATCGGTGGCGGAGACCGCAGCGCTTGCGGGCGCTGGTCCCGGCGCTGTGCTGATCCTGCCGCGCATCACCAGCGACAACGCCACCTGCGCCATCGCCACCTGCGCCATCGCGCGGGCTGCGTTGACGCAGGAGGCCGCGCCATGACGGTCCATTTCATCGGGGCGGGGCCGGGGGCGCCTGATCTCATCACGGTTCGCGGGCGCGATCTCGTCGCGCGTTGTCCGGTGTGCCTCTATGCGGGCTCGCTGGTGCCCCGGGAGATTCTGGAGTTCTGCCCACCCGGCGCCCGCATCATCAACACCGCCGCGCTCTCGCTGGAGGAGATCGGCGCGGAGTTTAGCGCCGCCCATGAGCGGGGCGAGGATGTGGCGCGGCTGCATTCGGGCGATCTGTCGGTCTGGAGCGCCATGGGCGAGCAGATCCGGCTGCTGAACTCGCTTGGCGTCCCCTTCACCATCACGGCGGGCGTGCCCTCCTTCGCGGCGGCGGCTGCTGCGCTGGGCTGCGAATTGACCCTGCCGGAGGTGGCGCAGTCGGTGGTGCTGACCCGCACCTCTGGGCGCGCCTCTTCCATGCCTGAGGCGGAGAACCTCGCCAATTTCGCCCGCACGGGCGCGGTGCTGGCGATCCATCTGTCGATCCACACGCTGGGTAAGGTGGTGGAGGAACTGACGCCTCATTATGGCGCGGATTGCCCGGTCGCCGTGGTCTATCGCGCGAGCTGGCCCGATGAGCGCATCTATCGCGGCGCGCTCGCCACCATCGAGGCGCAACTGGGCGCGCAGCCTGTGGAGCGGACCGCGCTTATCATGGTGGGCCGCACCCTCGGCGAGACGGATTTTCGCAACAGCGCGCTCTATGACGGCGAGTATCAGCGCCGCTTCAGGACGCCGGGCTGGCGGGGGGGCGACGAATGATCGGCTCAGCCCACAAGCTGCGGCGTCGTCGTGGCGATCACCTCGCCGCCGCGATTCACGATGGCGATGTCGAGCAGCACGCCCGAGCCGCGCAGGGCTTTTGCGGCGGTCAGCCAGCCATGGCGGGCGACCTCTGCGGCGATGTCGACGCCCGCAGCGGCGCAGCGGTCCAGCACCTCGTTGGCGGTGTTGGCGTTGAGGACGCCTTCCGCCAGTTCCTCGCTTCCGCCAGCTTCGCGCACCCGTTGCGACAGCCATTCCAGATCCACCGCGCCGCGCCGGGAATGCAGGTCGAGCATGCCCTGGCCGAGCTTGGTCATCTTGGCGAAGCCCCCGCCCACGGTGACGCGCTTGACCGGATGCTGGCGCAGATATTTCAGCATGCCCCCGACGAAATCGCCCATCTCGATCAGCGCGACATCCGGCAGGGCGAAGTGTTGCTGCAAGGCCTTCTCGGAGGTGCTGCCCGTGGCGCCCGCCAGATGATCGGCGCCGACCGCGCGGGCCACGTCTATGCCGCGATGAATCGAGCTGATCCAGGCCGCGCAGGAAAAGGGCGTGACGATGCCCGTGGTGCCCAGAATCGACAGGCCGCCGACAATGCCAAGGCGCCCGTTGAGGGTGCGCTCTGCGATCTTCTCCCCGCCGGGAATGGCGATTTCGATCTCCACATCCACCGGCCCGCCAAGGGCCTCGGCGGCGTCAGCGATGGCCTTGCGCATCATGTCGCGGGGAACGGGATTGATAGCGGGCTCGCCCGGCGCCAAAGCCAGCCCGGGCCTTGTGACCGTGCCGACACCCTCGCCCGCGTTGAAGGTGACGCCAGCGCCGGGCGCGCCATGGCGGACCGTGGCGAGAATCAGCGCGCCATGGGTGACATCGGGATCATCCCCCGCATCCTTGATGACGCCCGCCTTGGCGAAGCCCGGGCCTTGCTCCGTCGTCGCCAACGCGAAAGAAACCTGCGCCCCATTGGGAAGGTCGATGCGCACGGGATCGGGAAAGCCGCCGCCCACCAGCGCTTCATAGGCGGCGCGGGCTGCGGCGGTGGCGCAGGCGCCCGTCGTCCAG
>CANGTC010000165.1 GCA_947456505.1 Beijerinckiaceae bacterium | reverse complement strand
GCTTGAGAGCGGGCCTTCACAAGAAGAGGATCATCCATGATGGTCAGTCAGCAGCTCAGGACCGATCTGATCGGCGCCATTCCCAATCTGCGCGCCTTCGCTGTTTCCCTGTGCGGCAATCCTGATCGCGCCGACGATCTCGTGCAGGAGACCCTCGTCAAGGCCTGGAGCAATCTGTCCAGCTTCGCCGAGGGCACCAACCTCGCCGCATGGCTCTTCACCATCCTGCGCAATATCTATTATTCCGAATATCGCAAACGCCGGCGCGAGGTCGCCGATTCCGATGGCGCCATCGCCGCGCGCCTCGCTACCGCGCCCGCGCAATCGGGCCATATGGACTTTCTGGATTTCAGCGGCGCCTTGCAGAAGCTGCCCGCCGATCAACGCGAAGCGCTCATTCTCATCGGCGCCTCGGGCCTGTCTTACGAGGAGGCGGCGGGGGTTTGCAATTGCGCCGTCGGCACCATGAAGAGCCGCGTCAACCGCGCGCGCAATCGCCTTGTGGAATTGCTCGCCATCGTCTCCAGCTCGGACTACGCCGCTGGCGCCGATTGGCAATCGGGCATCGACTCCCTCATCATGGGACAGCGCTTTTCGCGGACCGGCAGCGATTGATCGCAGGTGGAAAGGGGCGCCGCCATGAGTGCGCCGGACATGCGCACGGAGACCGACAGTTTCGGCCCCATCGAGGTGCCTGCGGATCGCTACTGGGGCGCGCAGACCGAGCGCGCTCGCCATAATTTTTGCATCGGCGCCCAGCTCATGCCGCGCGACATCATTCATGCGCTGGCCCTCGTCAAACGCGTCGCCGCCGAGGTCAACCGGGAGCTTGGCGCGCTGGATGAGCATCGCGCCCGGGCTATCGTCACGGCTGCGCAGGAGGTGTCGCAGGGGCGCTTTGACGATCACTTCCCTCTGGTCGTGTGGCAAACGGGCTCGGGCACGCAGACCCATATGAATGTGAACGAGGTCGTCGCCAACCGCGCCAATGAATTGATGGGCGGCGCACGCGGCGCCATGGCGCCCGTGCACCCCAATGATCACGTCAATCTCGGTCAATCCTCCAATGACAGTTTCCCCACCGCCCTGCATGTGGCCTGCGCGCTGGCGATTCACGGCGCCTTGCTGCCTGCGCTGGATGCGCTTGCAGAAGCTTTGATGGCGCGGGCGCTGGAATTTTCCGACATCGTGAAGATCGGCCGCACCCATTTGCAGGACGCCACGCCCATCACTCTGGGGCAGGAATTTTCAGGCTATGGCGCGCAGGTGGGTCTGGCCGCTGCGCGGATTCGCCAGATCCTGCCCGATCTCTACACGCTGGCCCAGGGCGGCACGGCGGTCGGCACGGGGCTCAACACCCGCGCGGGTTTTGCCGAAAGGTTCGCTGCGCGCATGGCGGAATTGACGGGCCTGCCCTTCGTCACCGCGCCCAACAAATTCGAGGCGCTGGCGTGTCATGATGCGCTGGTCTTCGCCCATGGCGCTTTGGAGGCCTGCGCCACAGGGCTTTTCAAGATCGCCAACGATATGCGCCTGCTCGGCAGCGGGCCGCGTTGCGGGCTTGGGGAGTTGCTGTTGCCCGAAAACGAGCCTGGCTCCTCCATCATGCCGGGCAAGGTCAATCCCACCCAGGCGGAGGCGCTGACCATGGTTTGCACGCGGGTCTTCGGCAATCAGACGACCATCGCCTTCGCAGGCTCGCAGGGTCATCTCGAACTCAATGTGTTCAAGCCGGTCATCGCGGCCTGCGCACTGGAATCCATTCGTCTGTTGGGCGATGCGGTCACGAGTTTTCGGGTGAATTGCATCGAGGGCTTGCAGCCTGACCGCGCGCGCATCGACGAGTTGACGCAGCGCTCGCTCATGCTCGTCACCGCGCTGACGCCGCACATCGGTTATGATCGCGCCGCTCAAATCGTCAGGGCCGCCCACGCCAATGGTACGACCTTGCGCGAGGAAGCGGTGCGGCTTGGCTTCGTCAGCGCCGGGGATTTCGACGCCTGGGTGCGGCCAGAAGCCATGCTCGCGCCGCAGGGCTGATCAGCGCGTCCTGGCGATGCACTGGCGTGTGAAGCCGTCGATGGTCACGCGGTCGGCGGGCGACAGGCCTTCGCTCACGAGGCGCTGCCAGATGGGCGCCTCCTTGCGGATCTCGCCGGAAATGCACAGGCAGACATTGCGGCAGGCCTGCTGTCCCCCACTGGTCGCCATGCATTGCGCGGTGCAATTCGCCACGAAGGGATCGTCCTGCGGCGCAAGAGCGGCCTGCGGCCCCACCACCCGCGCGACCATGAAAAGCACCGCCAGAAACACAGGCTGATGCACGAGATAAACGAGCAGCGAATGGCGCCCGCCCCACACGAGCGCCCCAGCGGCGCGGTTTTGTGCGCGCCAATTCGTCAACCATGCGGGCAGCCCGCGCGCCAGCAACCAGCGTGTTGCGATCAACCCCGCAAGCACCACACCGAAATAGGGCAACAGCGGGCGCCAGTCGTTGCTGAGGGGCTCTCGCGCGCCAAGCCCCAACCACCAGAAGGCGGGGGCGTCGAAGATGGTGGATTCGATCAGCAACGGGGCGACAAGCGCGCCCAGCGCGATCGCCGCCACAAGCCACAGAGGGGTCCGCAACAAAGGCAAAGCGAGCAGGCTCGATAGCGCGATGCAATGCAATATGCCGAAGAAGATGAAGCTCTCGGGAAAGAGCCAGTAGGTCGCCGCGCTGACGCCCGCCGCCGCCGCGCCAATCACCAGAAGCCGCCGCCAGAAGGCCTGCCTATTGACGCCATGGCGCGAGGCCAGAGCCAGACTCGCGCCCACCAGAAGCAGAAAGCTCGCGGCCACCCCATGGCCAAAGCCCATGACGGCGGGCTCATAGGGCAGATCCGGCGACACCAGCTGGAAATAGCCGAGATCCCAGATCAGATGGAAGGCGAACATGCCCACCAGCGCCAGACCCCGCAGCGCGTCAATCGCCTCAAGGCGCTGCGAGGGCTGGGCTTGCGTCACTGGGCGGGCTTGGCCGAGAAGTGGCTGAAGACCATGTCTGGGGCCGAGAGATTATGGATGGAGGGGATGGTGCGCCCCGCCCAGAACTCCGTCGCCTGCGCCTGCTTGAAGGTGGGGATCGCGCCTTCCCCCCAACCCTCGCCGCCCTTGGTGCGCCAGGCCAGACGCGCCACGTCTGAATTGAATTCAGTGGCGTACATGGAGCGCAGGGTCACGAAAGGCGCGCCTGCGGGCATGGCGTCGGACATGCCGACATCCAGCACCATGCGCTCCTGATCGATGGTGTCGATCTTGATCGTGGCGGAGCCGCCACGCATGAAATGAAGGGTGAAGGTCTTGGTCTTGGGATCAAAGGCCACTTCCTTCAGGGCGACGATTGGGCGCTCCTGAATCTCCACCGGCCCCAGCAGGAAGGACGAGCCATAGGCGGTCCAGCGCATGTCGCCGAAGGGCAGGGGCCGCACGCGCCAGTAGCCGTCGGCGGGATAGAACACGAGGACCTCTTCGGCGCGCTCGCGATAGCGCATCCACAATTGCACGAGATGCAGGCCATTCTCCACCTTGTCGCCCACGCGCACAGGCACATTGGCCGGACGCCAGAAGGATGGGAAGGTGTAGCCCGTCAGCCAGAATTCCGGCGTCTCCCAGAACGTGACGCGGCGGGAGTTGTCCGCCTTGAAGGAGGGATCGCGCGTCATGTCGCAGGCGGAGAAATCCGGCGCGAAGCGATCCGAGTTGATCGTGTTGATGAAGGAGGGGTGCGAGGCCTGAATGCGGAACTGGCGGACGACCGGCGAGATGAAATCAAGCTGCACATTGTCCTTTTCCGCGCAGAGCACGGGGACAGTCTTGTTCACCACATCCACAGCCAGCTCATTGGGGTCGATGCCATTGGCGGGCACGAAGGGCTTGTCGATGGTGGTGAGGGTGGAGGCCGGCGGCGCCTTGGTTTGCGCGGCTGCGGGCAGGGCCGCACATGCGACGATAACAAGCGAGGCGAGGAAAGGGCGCATCATGCGGAGGTCCTTGCTGCGGAGGGATGATCTATGCGCCATCGCGGGCGCGTTGCGCAATGGTTTCGTCGAGGGATTTGAGAATGTCGGGCGGGTCGATTTCCTCGGGCAGGGCGCAGAGTTGGCGCCATGCGAGAAAACGGCCAAAGGCTGGTGACGCCGTCATCACGGCGAAGGGCGCGGCGACCAGATAGCCCAGCGTCAGAGGCAGCGACCAAAGCAGCAGGCTTGGCGCCATCACGCCCGCCAAGAGAAAGATCACCACGCCGAACAGGGTCTGCGGCCAGAGCCCCGCAAAGGCGGTGGCGTAGGAGAGCGCATGAGCGTCGCGCGCCTGTCCGTTCCACATCACCGATTTGCCGAAGAGCAACCCGATCATGAAGAGGCTCGTGCGCAGGGTCGTCGCCGCGCCGAGCAAAAACGAGAAGATGAGTTCGAAGAGGCAGCCCGCTGTAAAACGCGCGCCGCCGCCATAGCGTTTCATCTCGCCCGGCGTGAGGGCTATGTCGATGAACCCCGCGAGCTTGGGTGCGAGATACATCAGCAGAAAGATGCAATAGAGGCCAATGGCGGATGCGGTGGGAAACAGCGCCATATCCTCGCCATCGAAGGGCTTCAGGGCGCTGAGCAAAATGATCGCGGTCCAGGCGGGCACGCCCATGAACATCATGATGGCCCAGATCAGTTGGAAGCGGCTCATGGGCATGATGCCCTTGAGACCCAGCAGCTTCAGATATTGCATGTTGCCCTGGCACCAGCGCAGATCGCGTCGCGTGAATTCCAGCAGGGTCGGCGGATTGTCTTCATAGCTGCCGCATTCGCGCGGCAACACGCGGACTTCATAGCCCGCGCGGCGCATCAGCACCGCCTCCACCTGATCGTGGCTCAGGATCTGCCCGCCCAGCGGCGGCTTGCCCGGCAGGTCGGGCAGGTGGCACTCATTGGCGAAGGGGGCGATGCGCACCAGCGCATTATGGCCCCAGAAGGGTCCGCAATCCCCCGCCCACCAGGCGCTGCCCATGGTGTAGGGCCGCATGCCGTGGCGCATGCCGAACTGGAACACCCGGGCGAAAGCCGCCTGCGACGGCGCGCCCACCACGAGGCTCTGCAGGATGCCGAGCTTGGGATGCGCCTGCCCGATCCGCACCATCTGCGAAATGGTTTCGCCCGACATGAGGCTGTCCGCGTCGAGCGGGATCATGAATTCGTGGTCCTGGCCCCAGCGGTTACAGAAATCGCGCAGGTTCCCCGCCTTGAAGCCCTCGTTGCTGGTGCGGCGGCGATAGAAGAGCCGGGCCGCATCCCCCCCCGCCCGCGCGCCCCAGGCGGCGAAGGCCGCCTCCTCCTGCGCGCCCACGGCGTCCTCGTTGGTGTCGCTGAGCACATAGTAGCTGAACAGCGCGCCCTCGCCGGTGGCGTCGATGCTGTCCTTCACGGTCTCCAGCCGCGCGAAGGCGCGGGCCGGGTCCTCGTTGCGTACGGTCATCAGGATGGCTGTGCTCTTGATGATAGGCTTTTGCAGGTCGCCGTCGCTGGCGAAGGCGGCGACGCTTTCCATGGCGTCCTCCTGCCGCAGCAGCCAGAGGCCGAGCAGGGCGTTCCAGACCCCCAACACGCTCCAGGGGGCGGCGATGGCGAAGCAGGCGAAGATGAGCACATCGATCACGCTCCACCCGCCCGCGCCCAGAATCTGGGCCAGCCAGGCGAGCAGAACGAGATAGACGCCGCCATTGACCAGCGCCGCAATGCGGCGCCGACGGGCCAGTTCGCTTGCGCTCTGCAGGCCCATGGGCGTCAGCGGCTCGTCGGTCGTGGCGGCTTTCGCGGGGTTGGTCATGGGCTCTTGGGGCTGAAGCGGCTGGAATTGGCGCTTGGGATGTCGTAGCGAGGCGCGAACATAGTGGGAGCGGCGCGCGTGGTCGAGATCAAAACCCCCGATGGGGAGCAGGCACTTGCCCTTTGGTACGCTGGAGCTGGCGTCGTGGACCTGCGCCCGGCCAAGGCCGAGGTCGGGCCTGGGCAGGCGCTGGTGCGAATGCTCTGGTCGGGCCTCAGCCGGGGCACGGAGCGGCTGGTCTTCGCCGGGCGGGTTCCCGCCAGCGAACATGAGCGCATGCGCGCCCCCCTGCAGGAGGGGTCTTTCCCCTTTCCGGTCAAATATGGCTATTGCGCCGTGGGTCTGGTGGAGGCTTGCGCCGAGGCGCCGGATCTGGTGGGGCGCCGGGTCTTCTGTCTGCATCCCCACCAGACGCGCTTTTCCGCCCCCATCTCCATGCTGACGCCCCTGCCGGACGCCCTGCCGCCCCGCCGGGCCGTGCTGGCCGCCAATATGGAGACCGCCCTCAACGCCCTCTGGGATTCTGGCGCAGGGCCGGGGGATCGCATCGTGGTGGTGGGCGCGGGGCTGGTGGGCCTGCTGGTGGCCTACCTGGCGGCGGGCCTGCCGGGGGCGGATGTGACGGTGGTGGACCTCGACGCCAGCCGCCAGACCATCGCGGAAAGCTTTGGCGCTCGCTTCTCGACCCCAGAGGATTTCGGATCGCCGGGGGACGCCGACGTAGTCTTCCACGCCAGCGCTGCGGCGGCGGGGCTCGCGGTGGCGCTGGGCGCGGGTGGGCTTGAGGCGCGGGTGGTGGAGCTGAGCTGGTACGGGGAGGGGGACGTCCCCGCGCCCCTGGGGGGCGCCTTCCACAGCCGCCGCCTCACCCTCGTCTCCTCGCAAGTCGGCCAGGTCGCGCCCTCGCGCCGACCCCGCTGGACCTATGGGCGGCGGCTCGCCAAGGCGCTGGAGCTGCTAGGAGACGCGCGGCTGGAGGCCCTGATCACCGAGGACGTGGCCTTTGCGGACCTGCCGCAGGCCCTGCCGAGGCTGCTGGCGCCGGGGGCGAAAGGGCTTGCGACAGTTGTTGGTTATGAGGGGGTTAAGGGTGCTTAACTTCTAATTATCGGATCTATAACTTCTAATTAGCGGATAGCAAACTTCTGATTAGCGGATGTAAAACTTCTAATTGGCGGACATTTGACTTCTAATTAACGGATGCCTAAACTTCTGATTATCGGAGGTTCGGGGGCGTCATGTACACGCGATTTGCGCAGCGGCGGGTGGAGGAAGCCCTCTCGGACACCCCCGTGGTGCTGATCGTCGGCCCCCGAAGGTGTTGCAAGACGACGCTTGCCCGGAACCTGGAGCAAGCCGGGAGACGCTACATCACGCTTGATGATCAGACGACCCTCGAGTCCGCCCAGTCCGATCCCGGCGGGTTCATCCGTGGGCTGGATCTGGCGATCATCGACGAGATCCAGCGCGTGCCCGAGCTCTTGCTGGCGGTGAAAAAGACCGTTGACGAGGATGATCGGCCCGGTCGCTTTTTGCTCACGGGCTCCGCCAATGTCATGACCCTGCCCCGTGTGGCCGATAGCCTGGCGGGCCGGATCGAAACCATCCAGATGCTTCCTCTGGCGCGGGCCGAAATCGACGGTCAGACGCCAAGCTTTCTCGAGCGCCTCTTCGAAGGAAAGCTGCAGAGCCAGCCAGGCGCCGTCGTCGGCGATGAGCTTGTGCGGCTCGTCCTGCTCGGCGGCTTTCCCGAGGCGATCCGGCGCGACAACGAGCGGCGGCGACAGGACTGGTTGCGGTCTTATCTTTCGTCGATTTTGACCCGCGATCTCCGGGACATCGCCGATATCGCAAGGATGATCGAGCTGCCGAAATTCGTCCAATTGCTGGCTGAACATTCTGGACAGCTCGTAAATCACTCGCAGCTCGGGTCGGGCGTCAAGGTCAGCTACAAGACGGGGCAGCGCTATGTCGGGCTGCTGGAGCAGGTCTTTCTCATCGCGACGGTGCAGCCCTGGTTCACCAACGGCCTGAAACGCATCGTCAAGACGCCGAAGCTGCATTTCCTCGACTCGGGCCTGCTGGCCGCCGTGCGCGGCCTGACCTTTGACCGGGTCAAGGCGGATCGCGCGGCCTTCGGCGCGGTGCTGGAGAGCTTCGTGTTCTCGGAGGTGCTGAAGCTGCTGACGAGTTCGGACCTGCGGCTGACGCCATACCATTTCCGCGATGGCGACATGCGCGAGGTGGATATGGTGCTTGAACAGGATGACGGGATGATCGTGGGGATCGAGGTGAAGGCGAGCGCCACGGTCAGAGCCGGGGATTTCGCGGGCTTGAAGGTCCTGGAGAAGGTTTGCGGGGACCGGTTCGCATATGGCGTGGTCCTGTATGACGGCGCGGACGTAGTACCGTTTGGCGACCGGCTTGCGGCGGCGCCGCTGTCGTGTTTGTGGAGATGAGCAGAGGCGAAGGATTTGCGATCCTGATCAAGCTCATTCCCCACCCCCGCCATAGCTTTCCCCGCAAATACCTCTACACTGCGCCCATCCCAACTCAGCCAGGAGCTGCCCATGTTCGCCGTCGAAGTGCGCGACCACATCATGATTGCGCATAGTTTCAAGGGGGAGCTGTTCGGCCCCGCCCAGAAGCTTCATGGAGCGACCTTCGTGGTCGATGTGGCCTTTTTCCGCGAGGAGATCACCG